>CAZUPA010000030.1:0-5267 GCA_964622205.1 uncultured Sphaerobacteraceae bacterium | reverse complement strand
CTGTATGCCCAGGAGATCGTGGGGCGATTGGGCATTGCCCAGTCGGCTGTGTCGCGTCACCTCTCTCAACTCGAGCGAGCGGGGCTGATCCAGGTGGAGCCGCGGCGCGGGATGAAATACTACGCGATCGATCGGGACCGGGTGGAGTCGCTTGCCGACACCCTGCGGGCGCGGGTTCGATAGCCTCCGAATTGGCTGTCAGATGGTGTACCTATCCGAATGGTCGTGCAATTCATCACAAATATCGCCAGAGGGGTAGACAACACGATATCGCGATGCTACGATAGTCGCAGACGACTCAAGAAGAGAGACGCACACCGCTCCGGCGATGTAGAGAACATTGAAAATTGAACCATGGGCTCGCCGCTTTCACGACCTCGTGATTGACGACGCAGGGCCAACCAGGAACGCGATGACACCCTGACCGGCATCATTCCCAAACCATCGCGGTCCGTAGATTCCTTAGCCGCCTCGGGCGAAGCTAGCCAGTCGCCTGGCACAACACAATCCTCATCTTCCCCACACTAGTGTGCTAACACCTGAGGGAAACGATGGACGTTAGTACCACTTCACAACCTTCCTCTCCGAAGCCAGACCTTTCGATCACGGTTCGGCTGGTATTCCTCGGCAGTGATCGAGCAGAACACAATCGCCCGGTGCCTTGGCACCGGGCGTTTCTGTTTGTTCGACATTTCACGGAGTAGGTCAGCAAGGGATGTGGCGGCATGCACGGCCACGCACAAGACCTTATGCGGAATCCGGATGAATGCACGCGCCGAAGGGGCTCCAGGCGCTGGCTGCTCATCGCAGGGGATGATTCGTGTTCCGACGCCAGCGCCGTGGCCCCGAACACAGTGAGCCCGGCACGCCAGGACTGCTGGCTTTCGGCTCGCTGGGCCGCCCTGCCTCTATCCGGACTCCGTATGAAACGCTGACGGCATATGCGGAGGTCACGATGAGAACGGCGGACTGTATTGCCCGCCGTTCCCGTTCCCCTTCCGGTCTTGTCGAGGTTGGTCAGGCGCCTGAGGCCGATTTGCGGCGATTGGCGCCTTCGACAGGGTGATCGGCGATGCGGGGCCGGTACTTGAGCCGGATGGTCGCCTCGAGACTCGAGGCATCGCGATAGCGCTCAACGTCTTCATAAGCCGCGATGGCGGCCTGCATTCCGCCGCGGGAGAGCGTCCAGAAGCCAGGGATGGCCGTGAGGTCGATCGATTGCTCGGCGGCGGCCATGGCGAAGGCGGTTCGAGCGTCCTGGTACCGGCCACTACGGGCGAGGAAGAGACCCCGGATACTGGCGGATCGCGCCACGCGTTCGCGTTCGCCTGGATCGAGAACGGCGAAGCCGTTCGAATCCGGCCGCAATTGAGGGTGCTTTCGCCAGCGGAAATCTGTCATATCGTCCCGTGGGTAGGTGAGTGGAGGCACATCGACAGGCGGTGCGCCGGTAACCAGATGGATTCGAGGACCGGCGATCCCTGGTTGGGCGCCGGCGGGTTGCCACTGGACGGGAGCGGATCGACTTCGCCGGAAGATGGAATGGACGAAGGCGGCAAGCCTTTCGGCGAGTGACTCCGTTCGAGCTTCCATATCCCGCATGGCCAAATCGGTTACCAGCATCACCCACGCTCCCCTGTTCAGCCGGATGGTTGCGATGGCTTTCGGGAACGGCGGTGTTCCTTTCGGCGGTGTGGTGGCCCCATGAATCGTGAAACGTACACATGGCGACCGTGACCAGCGGGTCCCCACGCCCGTTGATCTCCTGGCCTCGCTCCAGTGACTTCCTGGCACAGTCCATTTCCAAGATGCTACCACGCGACCCGTACGTACACAAGGGTGGTGGTTGGCCAGTGGATGCCAGGACAGGAGGAGGAATTCCGGCCGGAACCTCCAGTTCCTGTCACGTGTGGGAAAGGACGCGTCCTCCGAAATGGGGTGGGGCGAACAGGCATTTTGGCAATGGCACTGGCGAGGTGTCTGGTAGGCAGGTGAGGGTGGAGCACGCACAATTGGGGGCGGGCGAACGATGGGGAACAGGCCGATCGATTCCCGCGACTGGAGCATGTACAGCGTGACAGACCGCTATTCAGAAGAACAACACGTTGATGAGGTGAGCGACCACGACCTCGACCGAATCGCCGACCTGGTGCGGAGCAGCGACCGGGTGGTCGTGTTTACCGGAGCCGGCGTGAGTACGGAGTCGGGGATACCCGACTACCGCGGGCCGAACGGCGTTTGGGCGCGAAACGCGATTCCCCACGTCGATTCGATCCGGACCGACGAATTCTCTCGAATCGAACATTGGCGAGATCGGAAGGCGAGATATCCGGAGATGCTGGCACGCCAGCCGAACGCGGGACACGAGGCGATCGCGCGATTGGAAGCATCCGGACATCTCCTGGCGATCGTGACCCAGAACATCGACGGGCTCCACCAGAAGGCAGGCAACAACCCGGAGCGGGTCATCGAACTTCACGGTTCCACACATGTCCTTGTATGCGGCTCCTGCGGCCTCACCTATTCAGGTGAAGAGGTGCAGGCACGGCTTGAGGCTGGCGAGGAGGACCCACGGTGCCCGGCGTGCGGGGGCGTGCTCCGATCCGGCACGGTGTTGTTTGGCGAGCCGCTTCCCGAGCGGGCGCTGAGAACCGCCCACGCGGTTTCGATGGCCACGGACCTGATGATCGTGGTGGGGAGTTCGCTGGTGGTGAATCCCGCGGCCCGGTTGCCCGCGATCGCCAAGCAAAACGGTGCGCGCCTGGTCATCGTCAACCAATCCGCGACGCCGCTCGATGGACTGGCGGACGTACGAGTGACGGGGAGCGCTGGGGCGGTGCTTTCCGGCGTTGTGGATCGTGTGCTGGAAGATGGAGTGATTGCCCATGAGCGTTGACCTGGAGACTCCCCTCAACCTGCGAGAGGATGTGACGCCACACAACTGTTTTGGCTGCGGAGCGCTGAACGTCCATGGCTTGCGGCTGCGGCTCATGGCGGACCCGGCAGGCGACGGTGTCGTGACGCGGTTCGTGCCACCTCCTCACGCCGAAGGCTACACGGGCATGGTGCACGGCGGGATCATTTCGACGGTGCTCGACGAGGTGATGGCGTGGACGTTGTACCGGCAGGGGATCTGGGCGGTGACCGGGCAACTCACAACCAGGTACCGGAAGCCATTGCTCGTTGGTGAGCCAACGGTCGCCTCCGGATCGGTCCTGCGAAACCGGGGGCGGGCGATCGAGGTGAAGGGCGAGATCAGGCGGGAGAGCGACAACGCGTTGCTCGCCGATGGGATCGCCACATTCATCCGCGTGCCAGCGTCCCAGGTGGACGCATGGAAAGAGCGATATGGCGGTATCGCACAGGTTGATCAGGTTGAAGTTGAAGGAGATGTTCCTTGAACGTATATCTTGGTGGGCCGATGTTCGTGGCGGCGGAGGTTCGGTACAACCTGTGGCTGGCCGCGGAGTTGCGGAAGCATGGGTTCGAGGTGTACTGCCCGAACGAGAGCGAGCCGATCAACGACAAGACCCGCACCGGCATCACGGCGCGCAGGATTTACGATGCTGACATCGAGGCCCTTGAATGGGCCAACGTGTATGTGATGCAGGTGAGCGAGGATTCGGGAACCAACTGGGAGGCTGGGTACATGGATTGCCTCAGTACCCGGGTCGACGGCGGGCGTTACCTTGGCGTGCTCGGCCTGGCAACCGATATCCGGCTCAAGCAGATGCCGGACCCGAGCCGGACGGGCGTGGACAACCAGGCGTTCCACATCAATGCGTTCGTGGTTGGCGGGTTGCAGCATTCGCTCGGCGTCGTGTACGACGAGCAGCAACTTATCGACCGGCTGAACGACCTGCGCGTCGAGTTCGAGAGCCGGTCGGCGGGAGTCTAGTCTCGCGAATCCTCGAGCGATCCAAAGGCGCGTTGTTGGGCCGTGGACACCAGCAGGTTGAGGACGCGCAGGAGATTGCCGATCGAATCGTCGTCCAGCAGGAAGAGCGCGAGTTCGGTTTCGTCGTCGGTGAACTCCAGCAGGTCGTCCACGCCCTCGCCGCCGCTGGAGGCGGCCTTGCTGGCAAGCTGGATGGCCTGAAGCCAGTTGGATGCCTGCTCGTTGGCCGCCTTCAATGAGTGAAGCAGCTCCTGGGCGAGGTCGCTTCGAATCGACGAAGCATCCTCGACCGCGAGAAGATCGGCAGTGGATGCCTCGATGTTCCGGGAGCCGGTTTCGCCGGTGAGTGCCCGGTAGGTGCCTGGCGTGGTGGCAAGGATGAAGGCATGGTTGCCGTCTTCGGCGTGGGCCACGGCCCGGGGCCCCGGTGTTTCTCGCTGGGCGGCCTGCTGGAGCGTGGTCAGCCCGGTCTCGAACAGCTCACGGCCGGTGTGTCCATCGCCCCCGCGCACATCGAGCAGGTAGGCATAGACGAGAAATGCCGCCGGTCCGACCGAGGAGTCCAACTGGATGGTGTAGATGGAGGCGTTCGAGTCTCGCTTGATGGCCGAGAGATCGGAGGCCAGTTGAGGGGAGGAATCCTCCATCCCAAGGACTTCCGACAGGAACACCGCGGCGTTTAGCCGCATGGGATCGGCGGCGGAGTCCTTGATTGGGCGTGATTCGAACTCATCGGTCATTCGGGGCATCCTCGGGCAATGGGTATCTCACGGGTGACGTACGCGCGATGGCGCGCGCATGATTGCCAGATGCAGAATACCAGCATGATCAACGCCATGACCGGCTCTCGAATGGTTCGCCCGCCGGATCGGGCAGGCACTACAGGCGGTCGTGAGATAAGGAGTACCCCTTGGCGAGGAGTGAGCTAACTTTCGGAACAGCCGGCCAATTGCTGGCGGCGGCGCGGGCGGTCACCGTTCATGCATATGTTCCCTATTCGGGGTTCCCGGTTGGGGCGGCCGTGCTCACCGGGTCTGGCGACATCATCTCCGGCGTGAACATCGAGAACGCGAGCTATGGGCTCACCGTGTGTGGCGAACGGGTGGCGGTCCAGACGGCCGCGGCGCTGGGGCACCGGACGATCCTGGCGGTGGCGGTGAGCGCGCCGCGGAAGGCGGGAACCACGCCGTGCGGGGCGTGTCGCCAGGTGCTGAACGAATTCAAGCCGGAAGACGGGGACATGGCCGTGATTCTCGATGGGGAAGACGGACCGATCGTCCACCAGCTTGGCGATCTGCTGCCCCACGCGTTTGGACCGCGCGACCTTGATTGAGAGGCGCCAATTCGATCGCGGCCCGGAGGATGTCAT
>CAZUPA010000029.1:23630-26241 GCA_964622205.1 uncultured Sphaerobacteraceae bacterium | reverse complement strand
CGGACATCGCGGAAGTGGACGAACTTGATGGCGCCCTGACGGCCGAAGTGGCGAATGGTTTCAGGGACATCGACGCCCATCGCGGCGAAGTTGCCCTGGCAGAAGGTAAGGCCGTTGTGCTTGCTCGGATACATGTCGAGCACGCGCTGGAAATTCTCGGGCGAGGTGAGGATCCTGCCGATGCCGCGAACCGGGGAGCGGGGCGGATCGTCGGGGTGGACGGCGAGGAAGACGCCGGCTTTCTCGGCCACCGGGACCACGCGCTTGAGGAAGTACTCCATGCGCTCCCACATCTGCTCTTCGGTGTGGATGCCGAACTCGGTGGGGCCTTTGGCTTCGTTGACGTCGTTGTCGTAGCCGGTGACGAGGGCGCCGCCGCGCTCGGGGATGCCGAAGTCGGTGCGGAGCCAGCCGATGCCGGCCATCCAGTTGTGGCACATGATCGGGATGTTGAGGCGGCCCATGTTTTCGATGAGCTGGCAGAAGTGGTCGATGTGCTCGTCGCGGTCACCGAGGCCGAGCTTGATCGGTTCCTGGATGGAGGCCGGGGCGGACTCGATGACGGTGACATCGAGATCCTGGGCGGCGAACTTCTCCTTGATCTTGCGGAGGCGGTCGAAATCCCAGGCGGGAGGCTCGTTCGGGTCGTCCTGGATTCCGGTGACGACCTGTTTGACGCCGAGTTGCCGTGAGAGATCCCACATGACGTTGGCCTCACGGTTGGTGAGGACTTCGGCGAGTTGCATGCGCATGGCCATGAGTGAGTGTTTCCTCCGTGGGCTCCCATTGCCGGAGCCCGTGATGCGCGGGGCCGGGTTCTTCCCGGCGCCGTGGTTCGCGCGATTATCGCCCCGGTGGGCGGGGTTGGGAAGGCATCAGGCGCTACCAGATCGTCATCGAGTTGGCGAACATCTCGCGGTAGGCCTCTTCCGACGTTGGGCGGGGCGAGAGCTGGGTGATGCGGGACTGCGGCAGCGTGCCCTTGACCAGGCCGTCGAGGTCGTCAATCGTGATGCCGACGGCGTTGAGACCGTTCGGCATGTGTACCTGCTTCATCAGGCTGACGAGGGCGCCGGCCAGGACTTCCCCTGCATCATCCGGACCAGCGCCGGCGATATCCGCGCCGAGCAGGCGGGCGGCTTCGAGATGGCGCTCGGGGTTGGCCTGGGCGGTCCAGCGGAAGATGGCCGGAGCGGTGAGGATGACCGACATGCCGTGGGGAACGAGGGTGTGATCGTCGGGATAGCCGGGAGCGATGAAGTCCCGGGCGAGGGCGGAGACCGGGTAGGACATGGCGTGGGGGAGGTGGACCCCGGCGTTGCCGAAACCGATTCCGGCCGAGGTGGACGCGAGGAACATGGCCTCGCGGGCTTCGTCGTCGCTGGAATCCTGGACGGCGCGGACGAGGTACTTCGCCCCGACCTCGATCGCGCGCGCCGCCCAGACATCGCTCATGGGGTTGGCGCCCTGGTAGACGGTGCGCCTAAGTGGGTCGGTGGCGGCC
The DNA here is from genome assembly GCA_964622205.1 of uncultured Sphaerobacteraceae bacterium. Lineage (GTDB taxonomy): Bacteria > Chloroflexota > Chloroflexia > Thermomicrobiales > UBA6265 > JACCYX01. The sequence goes on along the minus strand of CAZUPA010000029.1, from coordinate 24,737 downwards.
TCGCGGCTGGTGAAGGGGGTGGCGGTGAAGGACTCGAGGGCGTGGCTGAGAACGTCGAGACCGGAGCAGGCGGCGACCATCGGCGGCATGGTTCGGGTGTTCTCGGGGTCGATGATGCCGGCGCTGGGGCGGAGGGAGCGGTGGGAGATGGCGGTCTTGACATGGGCGCTGGAGAGGTCGAAGACGGCGTTGCCGGTGGTTTCGCTGCCGGTTCCGGCCGTGGTGGGGATGGCGATGTGGGGCTTGAGCGGGCCGGGAACGGGCTTGCCCTCGCCGAGGGGTGGGTAGACGTAGGCCATGAACTCGTCTGGCCAGGTGGAGTAGAGGTTGGCGATCTTGGCGGTGTCGATCACGGAGCCGCCGCCGACGGAGACGAAGCCGTCGTAGCCGCCCTGGCTGGCGGCTTCGATGGCCTGCTGCCAGGAGACATCGGTGGGCTCGACCCGGGTGTCAGCGAAGATGTCGTAGGCGACTCCGGCTTCCTCCAGTGAGGCGACGGTATTGGACACCGGCGGGAGTTCGCCCACGCGCGGGTCGGTGACGACGAGGACGTTGCGGCAGCCGAGGGCGCGGATGCGGGCGCCGACCTCGCGGGTGGCTCCGGGGCCGAAGACGACGGACGACGCGTCGGCCGTGAAGATCGTTTCGTTAGGCATGGGTGGAGTTCCTTCCGCTATCGGACGCGGTGACCCAGTGTGGGTGGCGGCATGTCTCGATGAGGAGATGCTATCCGGTTTTGGAGGTTTCGTCAGCAGGGGGCGGGTCGACATCATGCGTGTGCGCTGGCGAGGCGGGTTTCCGGCGCGGAGGTGAACGTGGGTTGCATGCACCGGCACACGAGGGATGGAGATGGTGTTCGGTGGGGGCTACAGACTCCGGCTGGGTCGTGTACGCAGCGATTTCTTTTCAGTCGCCGGAGCCGTAACCCCGTACATCGGAGGACATGACTTCGCCTACGAATGGGTGTCGTATTTCGGGGATGAGAGAGTCGGGAGGCTGGGAGGCCACAAGGGGCCTCCCTTATGAATAGGTTGCCTATTTTGGATAGCGCGTGAGCGATTTGCGTTACGGGTGTTCGGCGAAGAGTGCAGTGCCGGGGCGGAGGTA
>CAZUPA010000029.1:20488-23530 GCA_964622205.1 uncultured Sphaerobacteraceae bacterium | reverse complement strand
TGAGCGATTTGCGTTACGGGTGTTCGGCGAAGAGTGCAGTGCCGGGGCGGAGGTACTGGCGGGCGACGTCGTCGTTGACTTCGAGGCCGATGCCGGGTTTGTCATTTAGGACGACGTGGCCGTTCTGGATGACGGGCTGGTCCTGGATGGTGAGGTCATCCCAGCCGGGGTAGTCGATCCAGTGCCACTCCATGACCAGGAAGTTGGGAATGGAAGCGCAGACGTGGGCCGAGGCCATGGTGCCGAGCGGGCCGCAGACATTGTGCGGCGCGAGGGGGACGTAGTAGACCTCGGCCATATTGGCGATCTTGCGGCATTCGGAGAGACCGCCGCACTTGGGGATGTCAGGCATGATGAAGTCGACGGCCTGCTGTTCGAGCAGGTCGCGAAAGCCCCAGCGCAGGTAGAGGTTTTCGCCGGAGCAGAGCGGCACGGGTGAGTTGCGTTTGACTTCGCGGAGGGCGGCGACGTTTTCGGGCGGGACCGGTTCTTCCAGCCAGAGCAGGTTGAACGGTTCCATGGCGCGGCCGACCGCGATGCCGCTGGCGATATCGTAGCGGCCGTGCATGTCGATGGCGAGGTCGATATCGGGGCCGACAGCATCGCGAACGGCGGCGACACGCTCGACCATCCACGAGATTTCCGAACTGGACGCATGCCAGTTCCAGGCGTCGGTGCGGAAGCCGGTTTCGGTTTCGTCGACATCGAACTTGAGGGCGTCGAAGCCGAGGGCGACGACCTCGCGGGCGCGTTCGGCGTAGGATTCGGGCGAGAAGTCCTTGCCGGCATGGCTGTCGCAGTAGAGACGGACGGTGTCGCGGAACTTGCCGCCGAGCAACTGGTAGACGGGGACGCCGAGTGCTTTCCCGGCGACATCCCAGAGCGCGATTTCGATGCCGGTCATGGCGGTGACGGTGGCGCCGGCCATGGCGCCATCGAACAGGCGGGAGCGGCGCATCTTCTCGAAGAGGCGATCGACATTGAGCGGGTCCTCGCCAATGATGTAGCGCTTCAGGGCGTGGACCATCTGGGGGCAGCCTTCGCCACCGTGGATGCACTCGCCGTTGCCGATGATGCCTTCGTCGGTGTAGACGCGGACGTAGGTGGAGTAGCCGTGGCCCTTGATCTCGGCCGTGCGGACATCGGTGATCTTCATGTGGACTCCCCGTCAGTGCTCGTAGTGCTCGCCAGTCTCCGATTCGTATTCCGCGTACTTTTCATCCGAGGGCATGTAGTAGTCGTGGATCGAGCCGCCGCCGACGACCTTGTCGCGGATCCAGGCTTCGATCCGCTCCTTGGGCGGTCCGGCCTGGGCGACGTATTCGGCCATGTGTAGTGGCATGGCGATGACACCCTCGTCGTCGGCGAGCAGGATGTCGCCAGGGAAGACCTGGACGCCGGCCATGTCGATCGGACGGTCATGGTCGACGGGGATGAGGTCGCGGCCACTATGGGAAGGGTGGACCGCCGAGCAGTAGACGGGAAAGTTGAGATCGGCGATGTAGGGGGAGTCTCGGACGGCGCCGTGGATGACGGCGGCGAGCGCGCCCCGGGCCTGCATGCGGGCCGAGAGGATATCGCCAATGATGCCGGAGGTGGGTACACCGAGGGCATCGACGCAGAAGATGTCGCCGGGTTCGAGAGATTCGATGAGGACGATTTCCGGTGAGGTCCGGCGGGCGGCGACCAGGTTCGCAGGAGGGTTGGATTCGCGCCGCATGAGGTAGCGGCAGGTGCGGGCGCGGCCGACGAGGCGTTTGCCGAGCCCGGCGGGACGGATGGGCAGCAGGCCAACCATGTAGGTGTTCCGCCAGCCCTGGCCGATCAGGAGCTGGCAGGCGGAGGCGGTGCTGACCGTGGCGAGGTCATCCCTGATGGCCGCGAACCGGCGGGCGTCGTCTTCGGTCCAGGTGAACTCCGTCATCGGTGCGTTCCTCCAACCCGCGAGCCTGGATTGTCGTGGGATGTACGCGGAATCCGGATGTAGTTGGCCGGATTCCGCGATGGGTTTGGTGTTGACCTAGAAGCCGGCGACCTTGTCGCAGACGTTGCGGAGCGGTGCGCCATCCACGAACCGGCGAATGTTGTCGTGGATGATTTCGTACTCGCGGTCGCGGGTGAGGGGCGAGTTGGGCGCGCAGTGAGGGGTGATGACGAGGTTCGGGACGTCCCAGAGCGGGCTGTCCTCGGGAAGTGGTTCCTGGGCGAAGACGTCGAGGCCGGCACCATAGAGCGTGCCATCGGAGAGGCGTTCGATGAGGGCCACTTCGTCGATGATCCGGCCGCGGGAGATGCCGACGAGGACCGCGCCTTTCTTCATGGAGCCGATGCGGCCGGCGTTGATCAGGTTGTCGGTGTCGTTGGTGTGGGGCACGGCGATGACGACGACATCCGCCTTCGCGATTTCCTCGTCGAGGTGGTCGAGCGGGAGGATGACGGTAGTATCGTCGGATGCGGGCGGGACGAAGAGGTCGACGCCGACGACTTCCATTTCGAAGCCCTCGGCGCGCTTGGCGATGGCGCGGCCGATGTTGCCCATGCCGACGATGAGCATGCGCTTGCCGTAGAGCGAGGAGAATTCGAGGCCGCGGCCCCACGGGTGGAAATGGTGGTTGGACTTGTTGAGAGCGAACTCGTTGAGGCGGCGGTTGACGGCTAGCAGGAGGGCCATGGTGTGCTCGGCGACGAACGGGGCATGGGCGCCGCGGCCGTTGGAGACCTGGATGTCGCTGGCGACGAGTTCGGGGATGGCGATGATGGTTTCGATGCCGGCGCCCGGAGAGTGGACCCACTTCAGCCTGTCGCTCGCCTGGTGGTAGACATCGGCGGGGATGCGGCCGATGAAGCCGTCGGCGTCCTTGATGCTTTCGGGTTCCTGGACGACGGAGGTGAAGGTTGTTCCGGGGAATTCCGCTCGCATTGCTTCGAGACGGGCGTCTTCGATTTCTCTTCCAACGGCGATGTGCACGATTGTTGTCCTTGTTCGCTGAGGGCTGCCAAACAGTTCCGCGTTATGGTGCCAGTGGTTGGGGGTGCTGGCAA
>CAZUPA010000029.1:8310-20388 GCA_964622205.1 uncultured Sphaerobacteraceae bacterium | reverse complement strand
GGTCGAGGGGGAGGTCCATGAAGCGGGCGTGGTGGGTGGCCTGGGTTTCGACGGCGGCGCGTTCTTCGGGAGAGTAATCGTCGAACGGGTCGATGGTGATGTAGATGGCTTTGGTGGTGAGGTGGCGTCGCCAGCCGCCACGGAGACGTCCGTTGATGATGATGTGGTGACCGTCGAAGCGCCCGGCGGCGTGGAGGGCTTCGAGACGGTCCGAAGGAGGGCCGTCGTAGCGCTCGGTCTTGCCGCCCCGGGAGAAGTATTCGTCGTAGTTGGGCAGGAGGCGAACGTGGAGTTGCTCGATCCGTGGAGTCTTGCTTGGGAATTCAGCAGCCCACCAGGTTGTGCCGTCGATGTCGACGGAATCGAGTTCGCCTGAGGCGAGGTCGATGGCGCGGCGGGTGTCGGCGAGAGTAAGGCTGGACCACCAGGCGAGGTCCCGCGGTATGCCGGGACCGTGACTCTGAAAATAGCGGATGGCCAACTGGGCCAGCGCTTCGTCGCTGGTGACGGCGGGAACGGCCGGTACGCGTTCGTCGAGCAGCGCGTAGGTGTGCTGCTTGCCATTGAGTGGGCCGCTGCAGATCAGGGCCTCGAGTTCGGCGTGCATGAGGACGTAGGCTCCGCGCTGGCCGGTGGCGGGCATACCGGCGGCGGCGAATGCCTCGAAGAGTTGCGGACGGGTGAGCGCACTTCCGTCTTCCAGCGCTTTGGAGAGGAGTTCCAAGTAGCGCGCGAGGGTGTTGGGATCGAGTTCCAGCCGGCGGGTCATGTAGGCATTGAGCGCGTGCACGCGCGGGGCGGTGGCCTGGAGCAGCCAGCGGATGTCGGCCGGGGTGACGAAGTGCCAGGTGGGGCGGAGGACGTGCGTGCGGAGGATGTCGCCGCGATTGAAGGCGTCGTCCAGGGATGCGCTGGTGGCGTCTTCGATGCGCAGCCCGAGGCCCCATTTGGCGCCGTGGTAGTCCTGCGACTGGACGGCGCCAAGCCAGGCGACGGCTTGCTGGGGACCGGGCAGCGGCGGGCCGGTGAGGTGCTGGTTGGTGAGCCGGTGGGCGATGAGGTCAGTGGTTTTCATGGGCTCAGGATAGCGGATTGCGAGGACGGTTCCTGTCCTCATTGCGGGTGAGGGAGGGCGTGTGGCTGGCGTCCTCCCTCGCGCATGAGTTGCGGTTAGCCGCAGACTGGTGGTTGCTGGATAAGCCACATGTCGCGGGAATCACTCCACGAGAAGATGATGGTGAAGCAGCTTGGTTGCTTCAAGCGGGGATCGTAACCCACGACAGGTTCGGGTGTTCCGTCGAAGTCGGAGTCGTAGATCGACGTTGTCTCCATCTCCGTCGGAGAGCCATCCGAGTAGAAAGAATCGTAGCCGGCGACGAGGAATGCCTCGGTGGGCATCCAAGTATTTTCGATGTTCTGGTCGACCACGCGCGAGATGCGGCCCTCGGGGACGGAGGCCCCGGAGACGGAGGTCCCAATAAACAGGGGCCAGTAGATGGATTCGGGGTCGGACGGATCGCCAGGGCCGTTCGCTTCGAGATCGGCGAGTATGGCGCGGAACTCCTCTTCGCCGGTGAGCGGCGGCAGGATCGCGAGCATGTATTCCTGCAGGAGCGACGGACTGAGCAGCGCCCAGACCTGGAAGTAGCTGTTGGCCTCAATACAGGCTTCGAACATGTGGAAGGTGGCGGTGGCGCCAGCTAGCGCCTCATCGGTGGCGTACGCGGGCTCCGTGAACTCGTTGACCTCCTGATACAGGCCGCTGCCCGGCGTGCTTGCGAGGGGATCATGAGTCGAGTCGTAAACGATCTGGACAATCTGGACAATGGTGAGCGGTTCGACGGTGCATTCCCCGGCGGTGGCGATGGTGGCGCCCAAGGGCTCAGATGCGGGCGTTGCATCATCCTGGCCAAATGCGCCAAGTGGGGTCTGGATCGGCTGGTTGGGACCACCGGGACCGCCAAGCTCACCGTAGACCCGCCATCCTCCCACGCCGATGGTGGCGACGATGAGGGCCACGAGGGTGAAGCTGGCGATGGCGTTCCAGTTGACGTGTGGTCGATGTGCTGGCGCCGCCGGCCGGTACGCGGGCGATTTCGCCAGGGGGCGGGTTTGGGGGCGATGGTGATCGGTGGTGAATGACGGTGACGCGGGCAGGGCCGTGCCGTGGGTGCTCATGAAGTCCTCCCAGGATGACAGTCGCAATTGGTCGATCGGCGCGCGCTCGGCTTGCCGGGCCAGGTCATGAAGCTGGCTCGCCATGTGCTGGGCGTCGCGAGTGATGGAATCGGAGTCGCTGGGGCGGGGAGCTGTCGACCTGCTCACCGCGAGCGCATCCAGCCATGTGTCGAATTGGGTGTCGAGGTCACGGTTCATCGTGAGGTCTCCGGAGTGAAATCGTCGTGCGGATCGTCGATTACCGCTTCGCGAAGGGAGGCATATGCGCGGCGCTGGGCGGATTTGACGGCGGCGTGGCTCATGCCGAGGGTTTTGGCGATCTCCTGGCCGGAGAGTCCCGCCAGCCGCAGTTCGACGATGGCGCGGGGCCGTTCAGGTAAGGTGGAGAGCAGGCGGTGGACCCGGTCGGCGGAGTCGTTGAGCAGGGCTTGCTGTTCGGGCGTGGCCGCGGTATCTGTCAGTCGATGCGCCTGGGCGGGCGGAACGGGCTGGCTATCGAGCGAGACGTGAGGCCGGTGGCGGCGATGGTGATCGACGACGACGTTGTGGGCGATGGTGAAGAGCCAGGCGCGGAAGGTGGAGCCTTCGCGACGCCGGTCGGGCCGAAAGCGCGGCAACGCGGCGAGGGCGCGGGTGAAGACGAGCGCGGTGGCATCGCTGGCGGTTTCGGGGTTGGAGAGGCGGCGGAGGCAGTAGTGGTAGACGATTGGCGCGTAGCGTTCGTAGAGCGGGCCGAAATCGCGCGGGTCGATCTGGGCGCGGACGACGATGGTGAGGTCGTTGTTGTCGACGGCGCGGTCGACCAGCGACACATCGTCTTCGTCAGACGATGCGGTCCGATCCCGCGATCCCCATTGGGCTCCCACCGCCATGTTCCACGCTCCCCGCGCTCCAGCCGATGGCATTGATGATGCCTTGCTGTCGATGTAAACGCACGGCGGGCGGGGGCGGGACCATCGACGGCCGGGAGGAAAACGGGGTGGGGAGAGACCGCCCGGGGCAGACGGCTGTGCGGAGAGAGGTGTTGGCCGGTGGCGCGGGGACACGGCATGGGGAGCGTGCTCGTCGCGTGTGCATACTATTGGCAGGCTGGCGGTGCGGTGAAGCGAGCCAGGCGTCCCCAATTCAGATTGCGCTCCATCGCCGATCACGATCGGCCGGTGGACACGATATCCATCCTGATTCCGGTTTCGATTGGTTCTCGCGGGGTCACGAGCCCTGAATGCGGCGGAGTGGGTGGACAGGTTGGAGAGCAGAAGTACGGACCCCGATGAACCGCGGATCGACCATACGGTCGCGCCGTTATCGATCGCGGGTGTGCCCATTCGCGCCATCTGGACGCTGGTTGGGTTTTTCGCGGTTACCCTGCTGGCGTTTGTTTCGCGGCTTCTGACGCTGGATTCATATGTAGGTCATGTCGATGAACCAGCCTCGTTGCTTGCCATTTCTCGAACGGCCGAACTTGGCTATCCGCTCTTCCCATCGGGTGTGCTCTACCTGCAGGGAAGCGTATTCTCCTATCTTGCCGTCCCATTGACCTGGTTCCTCGATGGAACGTCGTTGCTGCACGCCTCGCGGGTGCTCTATCTGCTGCTGGCGATCGCGGTGGCGCCGCTCACCATGGCGTTGGCGCTGGTGCTGACTGAATGGTTTCCGGTGGCCCTCTTCGCCGGGACGATGGTGGCGCTCGATCCCACCCTGATGGTGTGGGGTATTTCGATTCGACCGTATGGGCTGTTGACGGTTGAAGTCGTGCTTCTGGCGCTGCTCCTGACCCTGGCGATTCGAGACGGGCGAGGGGCGAGGTGGGCAGGGATACCGACCGCGGTGCTGTTTCCAGTGGTGTTTGGGATCGGCACGTTCACGCACATCGGGATCTGGCTGATGTTGCCGCCAGCCGGAGTCGCTTGCTTGCTGATCTGGCGCGGCTCGTTGTGGCGTGAGAATCGGTCGATTCTGCTGAGTGGCATGGCCTGCCTGCCGCCACTGATTGCCTTCATGACGCTTGGTGAACTGGTGGGAACCGGCAGTGGCACGGCGACCAATCAGGCCGGGAAGGCGTTTGTTGGAAGTCACCTCTTCAGTTGGCGGAAGTTTCTGGAGATGCCTGGCCCTCGGTTCGAGCTTTGGACCGATAACTTTCGGCCCGGCGGTCTCCATTGGGCGATGCCGGCTGCGATTGGGATCGTGAGTGTGGGGCTGGTGGTCTGGCTCCGTCGTCAGCGTGGCCGCGACAACTGGCGGTCATCGGCGGTGATCGCGATGCTGGTGCTGCATTGGATGACCGTGGCGGAAGTGGCATTCATGGTTGATATGGACCCGGATCCACGCTATTTGGCGCATGTATTGCCATTGGGGTATGTCATTCTGGCGACCGGTTTGGGGCTCTTGGCGCGGCATGTTGTCCAGTCGAATTGGAGTGAGTTTCCAGCGGTGAGACCACGTCTGATGCGTGTTGGCGTCGCGGTTTCGGGGGTTGCGATTGTGACACTTACCGTGGCCTACCTGGTGGCGGGCGCTCAATGGCGCGTGGGGTATGCCGGGGGAAATCCCGATTTCTGGGGCGCGACCGAATGGGCAGCGGAGCATGGCGACGCGGATGCCTTGCTGCTCACGGCGTTACCGCCGGCGGCCTGGTTCTGGTTCGATCCGGCGGATGCGGTCTTTCTGGCGGGTCCGGAGGGGAGTAATCGGGTGCTTCGCTATACCAAGCAGAATCGAGAAGGCGAGACGGGTGACTACTGGCTGGGTGTGCCTTCGGTGCAGTCGATTGGACAGCTTTGTTCGGTGCTGGCCGATCCTTCCCGACCGGTGCTGGTGGTCGTCGATCGGGCTCGACTGAATGCGAAGTGGGGGTTTCGCGGAGAGATGCATGACATCGTCGTGGGATCGGCCAGCATCGAATACACCGGGGTCAATGGCACGCTGGTGATGCGGGCCTTGCCGGTGGCGGAATGGAGCCCGGAAGCGGTTGCGCTGTGCGGAGGGTAGCGCTGGTTGCGGGTGTCCGGTCGGAACCTGGGAAGGGCGGCGATGGCGCGGGTGATTACGGTGGCCGCGGCGGACGCCGCCCGCTCGGGATTGCTCAGGCGACGGAGGCAGTAGTTGTAGACGGTCGTGGCGTAGCGATCGTAGAGGGGCGCGAAGGCGCGCGGGTCGTCTGGGCGAGGCGGACGTAATGGAGGTCGCTGGCCGCCCAGGCATCATCCACATCCGCTCGTGAGGTGTCGTCCCGTTCACTTGGCACCCATGCATCCCACTGGCTCGATGCTGATCGCACCCGCGGCTCCTCTTCCCGTTTCCATGACGCTGGCATGCGAGATGCCTGTCTCGTTCACGCAAACGCGGGGGAGTGGCAAAGGTTGTGGTGGGATTATTCGCGAGACATCTCAGTGAGTTTGGTCACCGTGTTCCAGTTGCGGGAGGTGGAGGTGACCTTCAGGGCGCGGTCGAAGCCGTTGAGCATGAATACGCCGCCGGAGAGCCCGTTGGGATAATGGAGATAGATGTTCGGGCCTTCGACGCGGTACTCGTCCTCGCCGCGTTCGACACCGGCGAGGGCGTCGACGAGCGCGGGATCGGGAACGTTCGAGAGAAAGCTGACGTGGAGGAGCTTCGGTGTGGCCGCGACCTGGGGGAAGGGGTTGGCGTCGACGATCGCCGCCAGTTCCGGGCCGGTGCGGACAACGACCGGGACATCGAGCCCGTGCTGGTCGCGAAGGCCCGTTTCGATGGCGGAGGCGAGGTCGGCGTTCGTGGCGTCGTCGCTGGCGGTGAAGACGACGTTGCCGCTGTTCACGTAGGTGCGGGGGTTGTGATGGCCGAGGGCCTCGATCAGGGCGCGCAGGGCGTCCATCCTGATGCGCTTCTTCGCGCCGATGTTGATGCCCCGCAACAGGGCGACATGGATGGTCATTGCGTGTGATTCCTTCCGGCGAATGATGTCATGGGACGGAGTGTACCGGCGGTTGGGCGAGGTTGGGGAGCCGGTAAGTGGTGGGATGTTGTGTGGATGGCCCTCCGCCGCCCGCGCCAGTTCATCGCCGCCGCCGGCCAGACGCCGTGCATGGTGTGGCCACGCCACCAATGTTCCGGGGATCTGCCCCTACGCGGATGAGTGTCGTGTTTTCAAGGGTGTGTGATCTCTCTTATGTGGCGGGAGGGTCAGGCGAGGTCCGGGGGATTGGTTTCGAGGTCGAGGAGGCGGTGGAGGAGCTCTTGGCCGTCGCCGTGGTCGAAGAAGGCGGCCCAGGCGCCCGGCGAGAAGCGGTCGTTGCGGGCGACCGCGGTGAGGAGCTTGAGGACCGTAAGGCGGTCGAGCGTGGAGAAGCGGTTCGGATCGTCGCTGTTGAAGATGGCGCGGCCCTCGTCCCACCTCCCCCAGTCGAACGGGATCATGAGGTGGTTGTCGTAAAGGAAGTGGAGAGCTTCTTCGATGAGCGGGCCGTTTTCGACCCATGGCATGACGGTGACGCCGCTATTCGTCTTCTCGCCGCCGTGTGTTGTGCTCCATGGGCCCTGATGGACGGCCATGCCTTCGACAAGATCGCGTAGCCTGTCGATGCTCGCGGGCGAGAGATCCTGAGGTTCTTCGTGCTGGCGCAAGGCGATGGCTCCTCATCCCGGCGCGGGCGGATGACGGTGCGCGGGGTATACGGAAGGGACCGCCCAGATGGGCGATCCCTTCGCGGGGCGTGTATGTGGGCGATGGCTAACCGTCGGCGACGATCGCCAGGTCGACGCTTTCGCGGTAGTCGGCGGGCGTGACCCGGAAGTGGTCCATGGTCAGGCACTCGGTCGGGCACCAGTCGACGCAGAGACCGCAGCGGATGCAGGAACGCTCGTCGATGATCATCGCGGCGGCGAATGGGCCGAGTTCGGCGCGGGCGAGTTCGGCCATCTCCACATCGTTATCGATGCTGTAGATGCGCTCCGGGGAGATCATCTCGATGCACTGGTGCGGGCAAACATCGGCGCAACTGTTGCAGAGAATGCAGCGGTTGCCATCGATGAAGATGTTGAGCTGGCACTGGAGGCAGCGCTTGGCTTCCTCGAACCCGATGGCCTTGGTGTAGCCGATTTCGGTTTCGAGGGTGTTGTCCATGGTTCCCATGCCGCGCTGCGGCACCGGGAGCATGGGCATGGCCTGGCGGCCGACGCCGGCGTAGTCGTCGCCCCAGACGAGGCGACGGCTCATGGCCGTCATCGACCATTCGGCGACGCCCTCGGAGAGGAGCGGGTTCGGGGTGGAGACGTACTCGGTGGGAACGCGGGTGATCTCCATGTCCTTGCGCTTCGGGGCCGTGCCGCGCAGTTCCTGGTCGATCAGTTCGGCCACGCGCTTGCCTTCGCCGATGGAGGAGATGAAGTTGGTCGGGTTGATGACGTAGTCGCCAGCGGCCCAGATGTTGTCGATCTCGCTCTTGAGGTTTTCGTTAAGCAGGGGAACGCCGCGGCGATCGGTCTTGCTGAACATGCCTTCGAGGAAGCGGTTGTCCTGCTTCTGTCCGATGGCGGCGATCACCATGTCACATTCGATGATGAACTCGGAACCTTCGATCGGCTCGGGGCGTCGACGGCCGGATGCATCTGGCTCTCCGAGACCATTCTTGACGAACTCGATGCCGATGACATTTCCATTCTCATCGCCCAGCACGCGTTTTTGGGAGACGAGGTACAAGAGTTCCACGCCCTCGATCTCGGCTTCCTCGAGCTCGAGTTCCTCGACCGGGATTTCCTGGACCGTACGGCGATAGGTCATGACGGAGCGCTCGGCGCCGAGGCGGAGCACGGTGCGGACGCAGTCCATGGAGGTGAACCCGCCCCCGACGGTGACCACGCGCTTGCCGACCCAGACATCCTTCTGGCCGAGGGCGGAATCCTCGAGGAACTGGAGACCGGAAACGACGCCGTTGAGGTCCTCGCCCGGAACGCCCAAGGTGCTGGCCGTCTGGCAACCAGCGGCGAGGACGACGGCATCGTTGTTGGCGGAAAGGTCGCTGAGGTGGACATCCTTGCCGACTTCGGTGTTGTAGTGGATGCGGACGCCGAGGTCGGTGATCTGGGAGACCTCTTCGGCGATGACATCGCGCGGGAGGCGCCATTCCGGCACGCCCGTCCACATCACGCCGCCGGGAACCGGGAAGCGCTCGTAGATATCGACGGAGTACCCCTTGCGGGCAAGCTGGCGGCCGGTGGTGAGGCCGCAGACACCGGCGCCGACGATGGCGACGGTCTTGCCATTGGGCGGGGGCGGGGATTCGCGGCGGGTTTCACCCCGGTAGTCGGCGGCGACGCGCTTGAGGTAGCAGATGCCGATGGGGGCATCGACTTCCTTTCGGCGGCAGGCATCCTCGCAGGGGCGGGCGCACATGCGGCCGAGGCAACCGGGGAACACGTTGTGCTCGCGGTTCAACTCATAGCTGTCGGCGTAGCGGCCGTCGGCGATGAGGGCGATGTAGCGCGAGATGTCGGTGTGCGATGGGCAGGCGGTCATGCATGGGATGTTGTCGGAGAACCATTGGGGATCGCCGGTGTAGATGGGGTACCGCTTGCCGCCGCGGATGGTGAAGGGCGAGAAGAAGGAAGCATCGACAAAAGCTAGGAGCCGGATGCGGCGGCTGTCCTCGACGTCGATCTGGTCGAACCCCTGGCCGGCGATGCCGAGCGCGGAGAGTTCCGCCGTGGTCATGCCAACTTCGGCGCTGTCCATGGCGCGGAAGCGGTCGGCGGGGGCGCCGCAGGACGGACAGGCGTCGGGCGGCGCGGCGCCCTCATGGATCCAGCCACAAACTTTACATCGGAACATGTGTGGATCTCCGGTGGATGTTGTGCGATCTCGACCATCAATCGATGGGTTTCCGGACCGGCAAATCAGGAATGACTCGCAGGTAGGTGTACTCCTCAAGAGTACAGACCCCTGAAGTATACGCCGGGAAGCCGGTTTCCGGGGTTCGCGGAGGCTGGAGCGGGGCAGTTGTGCCGGAGTGCCTGGGCATGGAAATGGGGAGAACTACCACTATCCGGCGCGGGGCCCCGTCAATAGGGTGGGAATACAGGTTGTTTATCGACGGGTATCACGCGCGCCCGCGTCCGAAGGGATGGTCTGGAATGAAGGTTGTTCGCTCAACCCACGGTCGACCGGTAACGATGTTGTACGCGTTCGTCATCCTGTTGCTGATGGCGCCGCTGGTTCCGTGGACGGCGATCCTGGCGGAGGATGCGCCAGGATCGGAGGGCAAGCCGGAAGCGGCGGTGGAGCCGACCTCGGCTGGGGCGCCCGTGCAGGCATTGGCGGTGGAGACCGAGCCCCCTTCTCCGACTCCGTCGCCCACCAGTCCGCCGCCTCCAACCGCGACGCATCCTCCCGCGGTGACCGATCCGCCGGTGCTGGACGAGACCGAGTCACCAGCGGAGACGGAACCTCCGATTCCGGATGAAACCGAACCGGTCGTGCCGACCGAGGTGGAGCCGACGGAGGCCATGACGGTGGAGCCCTCCGGGCCGGACGCGACGGATGCGCCGGAGGAAGAGCCCCTGGCACCGACCACGGATGACGTGCTGAGTCCGGAGGGGAGCCCGGCGGCGAGTGCCGGCGAGGAGAATCTCACCGAGATCAGCGGCGTGTCTCTGCTGGCGTTGCCGCCGGTTGGCAGCGGCCAACTGACGCTCAATGGGCAGACCGGTACGGTGTATCTCACCACCAGCACGCCGCTGAACTTCCATGTGCCGGACATCGCGAACCTCGCGGCGGTGTTTCCCGTGAGCGGCGGGTATGCGATGTCGACCACGATTTCCGAGTACTACGAGCAATGGGGCTGCGACCGTGGTGGTTACCGGTATCACCGGCACTTTGGCCCCTACCCGAATTACACATGGGACATGACGCTGCCGCCACGGGCGCCAGGGTTGTACTCGTTCCAGGCGGGTGTGTACGTAAGTGATCTCCAGGGACACCAACTCGCACTTGGGAGGACCCAGTGCATCGATGTGTCCGTGTCGTCGAACTCGCCATTCTTGCTGGTGAACGGGTCGGGTGGCCCGATTGTGAGCGACGATGTCACGCCCCTCACCTTCGCCGCCGGTGACCTTCCTCCCGAAGCCGTCAAACACCAGCTGGTTGTGTCAGGGAACTCGGACTGCGCGTCGCCGTGGCTGGTGACCAGTTTTGGCCCGGGGGTGGTGGCGGCGCACACCATCGATTCGCCAACGCCAGGGGTCAGCTGGTATCAGGTGCGGTCGCACAACGCCAACGGTTTCCCTTTGGCGAAAACTGCCTGCGTCCGGTTGGAGGTAACGAGCGCGGTCGCCACGCTGCGGATCAATGGCGAAGCCGTGGACGTTTCCATTGTCGACGGACAGGTAGCCAACCTGTTCGCCACCGGCCTGCCCGCCGGGCAGATGGCGAACCTCATGTACTTCCCGGGTGCTGGCTGCCAGGGACTATCGTTCATCGATCCCACCAGCCCCTACCAGGTCTCTGGGGCCGGACAGATAGACCGGTCCCATACGATATATGTGCCCGGGACCAGGTCCGTGTCGGTCCTCTTCAGTACTCCTACCCGGCAAACGAACTGCGTTTCCATTCACTACGTGCTGAGCGACGCGGAACTGCTGGTCAATGGCAGCCGGGGGCCAATCGCGGTGGTGCTGGGCGACGAATTACATCTCAAGGCCACCGGCCTTCCACCGGGCGCCGGTGCATTTCCGGCCTTCGGCTGCGACCTGGCTGACATCCCTGACGACCTTGGAGGCACGGTTGGGCAGGACGGCACGATCGAGTTCTACCTGAGCGACGGCTTTCCGGAAGACGCGTTCAGCGTTCACGTCCGTCTTCTCCCACCGGCGACCACGGCCACCAATTGCGTGTTCGTGCAATATTTCGACCTCGAAGTCGACCCGGCACTCACGATCAACGGAGGCAGCGACCCCGCGACCGTGCTTGTGAACGATGTTTATGGGATCGCGGCGACCGGGTTGCCTCCGGTCACCCTGGTCACGCTGGCTCGCTATTCCGAGTCGGGTGACTGTACTGGTGAGGTCAGCAGCCTGGAGTCCGTCACGAGTGAAGAGGGCACGCTGACGACCTCTGGGTCGCAAAGTGAGGCAGGAACCTGGTCCTATCGGGTGCTGACCCCGCGTGGGGACACGAACTGCGTGGCGGTGCTGGTGGTCGGCGATCCGGTGCTGACCATCAATGGCGGCAGTGGACCACTGACGGTGATGGCTGGCACGACGTTGAACCTGGAACTGTCGGGCTGGCCGACGGGCATTGGGACGCTGACCAGTTTTCCGCGGGAGACGAGCCTGGGTGATGTGTGCGAGTCGCCACCGTTCAACGTCTTTCCCGTTCCGCCGCCGGGCGCGGACGGCACGGCGCTTTCCTCCATACCGACGTTCGACTCCATGGAAGGGACGCGTTCGTACCGGATCACCGGCGCGCTCGATGTTGATGGGACGACGGTCTCGTTCGCGACCAACTGCGTGACCGTGACCGTGGCGACCTGGGCTCCCCAGGTTACGGTGAACGGGAGCGCCGGGCCACTGGACGTGACGACCACGACACCGCTCACCATCGAGATGTCGAACTTCCCGGACACGGCGTACCAGGCGCGGCTGTATCCATCGCGGACAGGATCGGATTGCAGTGGCGCGGCCACGAGTTCGGACCTGTACACCAGGGTTCCGGGACAGGAGGCGATTGCGGTCAGCCATCCGCCGTTGCCGAATCCCGCGGGGGTTCCGTACGCCTACTCGTTCAACGCGCAGATCCACTACCGGAGCGACACCGGCGAGGAACTGCTGCTGTGGAGCAATTGTGTGCTGGTGATCGTGGATGACGATGCGGTGATCGTCGATCCTCCCACCGAGGAGCCGACTGAACCTCCAACAGAGGAACCG
>CAZUPA010000029.1:1282-8210 GCA_964622205.1 uncultured Sphaerobacteraceae bacterium | reverse complement strand
GAGCCGACCGAGCCGGCAACCGAGGGACCGACTGACGTGCCGACCGAGGGGCCCACCGAGCCCGCGACCGAGGATCCCACTGAGGCGCCAACGGACGTGCCGGCGCAGGATCCAACCGATGCCGCAACGGAGCAACCAACCGACGCACCAACTCAGGATCCAACCGATCCCGCCACCGAGCCAGCGACCGAAGTGCCGACAGGTCAGGCAACCGATGAGCCAACCGAACCAGTGGCCTCGCCCGCGACCGGTGAACCGACCCTCACTCCGACAGTGCCCGCGGGGTGGCCGGGTGGACCGTCGGCGGGTGGCCGGGGGCTGGGCGCGCTGAATGGAATGACCGGTGGCGATTCCGTGAACGCCGGGGACACAGAGGTGTCGACGCTGCCGGTGACGGGTTCAGGGAAATCCGACCGATCGCTGTTCGTGCTGCTGGCGATTTCGGCGGTGCTGTTCGCGGGGGCGGGGAGTCTTGTGAGCCGGGGAGGCAGGAGGCCATAGGGAAGGCGAATGACCAAGGGCGGAATCCTTATTCCGAACGTGTTGAGCCGACATTCACGCGGGAATTACTTCCGTTTCGAAGCTCCTTCTCGTATTATGCGACCAACGACCCGTTCGATTCCGATGTTCGCCAAATCCCCTGCTACTAGCTTCCGGCGATGCCTCGACAGCCAGTCATGCCATTTCGCACGACAGTGTTCTGGGCTCCCAAGGAAGGATAGTGCGATATGCATTACTGGTCGCGATACGGAACCGGGACCCTGAAACGTGCTGGCATTCTGGTTTCGTTGTTGCTGCTCGCCTCGTTTTTCTCATGGCCGTTGGCTTCCGCGGAAGACTTCGCGGAGGATAACCCGACTGGCGTTACCAGTGAGGCGCCAGTCGAGGTTCCATCTCGTCAGGACGCGCCATCCGAGGAAGTTCCCGCGCCGCCAACCGAGACTACCAGCACCGACTCGGACAAGCAGCCGGAGTCACCGACCAGTACGCCGGAAGATGAATCCGAGCCGGAAGCAACCACCGAGCAGGTCGACGAGGCAACCGAGCCAGCGGCCGCAATAGCCGAATCGACGGCCGGCTCAACTGAAATCCCGTCGCCGGAGGGGACGGAGACGGCGGAAGCGGATGATGGCGGCGATTCCGCGTTGGAGCCGCGGATGTCGTTGCTTGCGGTCGAGTCCATCATGCTCACCGCCAACGGCGGGCCGGGGCCGATCGTGGTCGACGTTGGGGAGGCGATCGATCTGGTGGCGACGGGGCTGACACCCGATGCCGGAGTGCAGTCGACCAACGCCTTTGGGGATTGCACGGGAGTCCAGCGCTCGAGCGTCAGCCAACCGGTACCAGCCTCGGGTACTTACGAGATATCTCCCGCCCTGGACTATCCGGTGACCCTGGGCTTCTGGATCGAGTCGGAGGGAGTCACCTCCAATTGTGTGATCGTGACCTGGGCAAGCGAATCGGCGCCGGAGTTGACGGTGAACGGATCGGCTGGGCCGGTTGAGGCGCCATTCGGGACGCTGGTCAATGCAGTGGTGAGCGGGTTGGCGCCAGGGGCACCGGTGGCGGTGCAGGTGGGCGAATTCACCTGTTACAACAACCCGGCGACCGTCGAGTCAGGAGTGGCGGCGGGAGACGGCACCTTTGCGACGACCTTTTTGGTCGCGGTGGTCATACCCTACCATCTGAATGTCGTTTCGAACGGCGACAACTCCAATTGCGTGATCGTGCAGGGGGTCCAGGGGTCGATCACGCTGACCGGCAATGGCGGTTTCGGGCCGATCGTGGTGAGTACAGGGGAGCCGGTGGACCTGTTGGCGACCGGACTGGTGCCGGACGCCCATATGCGATCCTCCAATTTCTACGGTGACTGCGATGGCACGTCGCGCTCCAGCGTCTCGCAACCGGTGCCGGCGAGTGGGACGTACGAGTCGACCTGGGTGCTGGATTATCCAGTAACGCTTGGGATCGTTGTCGAGTCGAACGGTGTCAGCTCGAACTGCGTGATCGTAACGTGGGAGAACGATGCCGCACCGGTCCTTGCCGCGAACGGGTCCGCTGGGCCGGTGGAAGTTCCGGTGGGATCGGTAGCAAACCTGGAGGTTTCCGGACTCGTCCCAGGCTCGGCGGTCTCGATCGAGCAAGGAGAGTTCACCTGCTACAACAACACGACCGTGCTTGAGACGGGAACGGCTACAAGCGACGGAACGTTCTCGACGACCTATCGGGTCGAGAGTCTGGGCACGGCCTTCCTCAACGTGCGATCGGAGGGTGTGAACTCGAATTGCGTGTTCGTGCAGGGTGCTCAGGGGCCGATCACCCTGACCGCGAATGGTGGGCCAGGGCCGATCGTGGTTGACGTGGGTGAGGGAGTCGATTTGGTGGCGGCTGGGCTGATCCCGGACGCCAACATGACCTTCGGCAACAGCTTCGGAGATTGCGACGGTCCGGGCCGGTCGTCCATCGGCGCGCCAGCATTGCCGGACGGAACGTATACGCTGAACCCGGCGCTGGATTATCCCGTGACGCTGGGGTTCCAGGTAGAGTCGAATGGGATCCAGTCGAATTGCGTGCTGGTGACCTGGGAGAGCGGCACGGCGCCGGTGCTGACCGTGAACGGATCTTCTGCCTTGCACGTTCAGGTTGTGGCGGGTGAACCGGTCGATGTGATGGTGAGTGGGTTGGCGCCGGGTGCGGCGGTGACCTTCGAACGAGGTGGGTTCATTTGTTATTTCCCGTCAGAGACGCTTGCGGCCGGTGCGGCGGGCGGCGATGGGGTGTTTGGGACGACGTTCACGCCGAGCGAGGTTGGCACGTACTACCTGGGTGCGGTCTCGGGCGACACGCGGGCGAATTGCGTGATCGTTCAGGCGGTGGAGCCACCGCCGCCCACGGAGGAACCACCGACTGAGCCTGCAACCGAACAGCCGACCGAACAGGTGACGGAGGAGCCAACCGAGTCCACAACCGAGGAATCCACTGAACCGGCGACTGAGGAACCGACGGAACCAGCGACGGAGGAGCCGACCAATCCCGACACGGAGCCGGCGACCGATGAGCCAACCGAATCGGCATCATCGCCCACGACTGGTGAGCCGACCGTGACGCCGACCGAACCCGCTGGTTGGTCAGGCGGATCGTCGCCGGGTGGCCCTGGGATGGCGGCGCTGAACGGGATGACCAGCGGCGATTCCGTGGATGGCGGCGGTTCCGGCTCCGGGGAGACGGAGGTGTCGACGCTGCCGGTGACTGGCGCGCCTGGGACACCTGACCGATCGCTGTTCGTGCTGCTGGCGCTGGCGGCGGTGCTGTTCGCTGGGGCAGGGAGTGTGGTGAGCCGAGGAGGAAGGAGGCCCTAGCGCGGCGAGCCGAGATCGCGGATTCTTAGCGAAGGCTCTGGCGAATCCCGCCAGGGCCTTTCGCGCCAGTGTAGGCGTCGCCAGGCTTGGGTATATGATGGAGGAAGAGACTATCGACCCTAGCCGGTGACAATGATGAGCGAACAACCGAGCCCTTCCCCTGCCGAGCGGCACCCAGATGCCAGGATCGACGCCCTGGAGTCGACCGGTTCTTTCTCGTTGCCCACCCCGCCGACGTCGCTGGTGGGGAGAGTGGACGAGATCGAGCGCGTGGGCGCGCTGGTCGATGATCCGACGGTGCGGCTGGTGACGTTGACCGGACCAGGCGGAATCGGCAAGACGCGGCTGGCGCTGGCGGTGGCGCAAAGGGCCACGACGCGTGACCGGGCGGGATTCGTGTCGCTGGCGGAGGTGAGCGATCCTTCGTTGATTCCGGCGACGATCCTGCGGTCGCTGGGACTGGAAACCCTGCCCAACCGGCCGGTGGTGGACATATTGGCGGGAAGCCTGCGTGATCGTGGCGCCTTGCTGGTGCTGGACAACTACGAGCACCTGCTGGACGGCGCGACAGTGACGAGCGAATTGCTGGCGGAATGCCCGGACCTGACGGTGCTGGTGACGAGCCGGTTACGGCTGGGACTTTCCGGGGAACGGGTGATCGTGGTCGCCCCGCTGTCGCTGCCCGGCGACGGCGCGAACGTGGGTATCGAAGGGGTGGCCGGTTCGGCGGCGGTGCAACTCTTCGTGGATCGGGCGCGGTCGGCGTTCGCGCCGTTCCAGCTTACGCATGCGAACGCGGCCGACGTTGCGTTCATCTGCACGCGGTTCGATGGGTTGCCGCTGGCGATCGAGCTGGCGGCGGCCCGGGCCGAGCACCTCTCGCCACACTCGCTCGCCGACCGGCTGCGGCGGCACCTTTCACTGCTGGACAGTGGTCCGAGGGATGCGGTTCCACGTCACCAGACGATGCGAGCGGCGGTGATGTGGAGCGTTGACCTACTGTCGCCACGGGCTCGCGAGTTCTGGACCTGGTTCGGGGTGTGGGAGGGCGGATTCACGCTTGAGAGCGCCGAAGCCCTGGCGGGGAAGATGGGCGCGGATGCCGGCGAGGTTCCGGAGGTGATCGACGAGTTGATGCGGCATAGCTTGATCCGGAGCGTGGCCAGCGAGATCGGGGAGCCGCGCTTCGCGATGCTGGAGACCACGCGGGAGCTGGCGGTGGAGCACCTGGAGCGGTCCGCTGACCGGGAGCGGGCTCGCGATGCCCATGCTGGGGTGATGCTGGAGTTCAACCGGGTGGCGCAGCCAGGTTTGGAAGGGAGCGACCAGCATACGTGGTTCTACAGGGTGGTGGCGGACATCGCGAATGTTCGGGCGGCGTTCCGTTGGGACCTCGAGCGGGGAAACCTGGCGCGGGCGATGGAGGGAGCGGGGCGGCTGGCGTGGTTCTGGACCGATCCGGGGTTCATGGACGAGGGCGGCAACCTGATGGAGGAGATGATCGCCCGGAATGACGAGCGGGTTCCGCTCGAAATCCGGGGCCAGGTGCTATCGGCGATGGGGTCGGTGGCCAATTGGCGGGAGGACAGCGCGGGCGCCTACCGGCTGGCGACCGAGGCGATGTCGCTATGGCAGCAGGTGGGCAACGACGCGCGAGTGATGGACGCGATGCTGACCCTGGCGAGGGCGAAGCTGGATGAGGGAGACCTCGACGAAGCCGTGACGTGGCTCCAGCAAGGGTTCGATCTGGCCAGGAAGCTGGGCGATGCCTGGTACGCGAGTGGATTCGCCAACCTGCGGGGTGGCCTGGAATCGCGGCGAGGGGACTACGCGACCGCGATACGATGGCATGAAGTGGCGCTTCAGGGATGGAGAGAGACTGGATACCTGGCGCATACGGCGATGGCGTTGGAGGGTATGGGCAGGGCGTGGATGCTGAAGCGGGAGTTCAGCAAGGCCGTCGAGTGCCTGGATGCCGCGCTTGAGATCCATGAAGCCGCCGAGCCGAGCATCGATGCCGGGTATGTGCTGGCGGACGGCGCGGCAATGCTTGCACGGTCCAGCCAGGCGGCTGACGCGACGCGGATGATGGCCGGAGCGATGCGCCTGCAACAGGACCTGGGCATCCGGTTCGTGCCGGCCCAGCAAGCGCGGGCCGAGGAAACGATCGACGCGCTGAAGGCGACGCTCGATCCGGCGGTGTTCGCGCGGGCGTGGAGCGAGGGCCGGGCGATGTCGTACGGGGAGGCGGTTTCGCTGGGGAGGCGGGCGCTGGCCTCGTATCCTGGCCATGGCTCGGCGTTGACGCAGCGCGAGCGGGAGGTGCTGGCGCTGATGGTGGATGGCGTTTCGGACGAGGAGATCGCGGTCCGGTTGTTTATCTCGCGGCGGACGGCGTCGAAACATGTTGGGGCGATCCTGGAGAAGCTGGAGGCGCCGAACCGGACCGCGGCGGTGACGGTGGCCCACCGGCGCGGCCTGGTGTAGGTGGGATCGGGTTGCGGTTCAAGCCCCCGGTTCTGGTAGCGGCGAAGCCCGTTACGCCAGACAGAGACGTCCCCGGGAACGCCCATGGCAGGATGAGACTCCGATGAGGACCCGCCCGTGGTGAGCGGCTCGAAAGCGCGTAGCCGGGTCGACACCTCGCGCGTGCGTATGGAACCGCACGCGCTGATCCGGGGATCGAACCCCTACGAAGAGGTGGCGTAGTTTGGAGGATCGCGCCCATGACCGCGGGAGAGCAGGCGGGAGAACACAAGGTACTCCCCTACCGAATGGATGAGATAACGGCTTGGCGGGTCTCCTGCACGGATCGGGACGTTGCGCTATACTCTTACTATACGTAAGCGTTTCGTCGTCGCGCACTCAGGAGACATGATGAAGATTCAGGTGGTTCAGGACCTCATATGCCCGTGGTGCTATATCGGGCATCACAACCTCGACCAGGCCGTGACCGAGTGGACCGCCGGCAACGACGTGCCGGTGGAGATCGAGTGGTTGCCGTACCAGCTCGACCCGCTGGAGCCGGGCGCGCCCCAGGAAGATTTCCGCGAGCGGTTCATCAAGCGCAAGGGAATGGCCCCGGAGCAGATCGACGGGATGTTCGACCGGGTGACCGAGGCCGGGAAGTCGGTGGGCATCGACTTCCGGTTCGACAAGGTGTCCGTGGCGGTGGACACGCTGCCGGGTCACGTGGCGATCGCGGCGACGCCGGTGGAGAAGCAGGCGGCGCTGGTGAGCGGGTTCCACAAGGCGTACTTCGAGGAAGGGCGCGACGTGGGCCAGACCGACGAGATCATGGCGGTGGCCGGGGCGGCCGGTCTGAGCGAGACCGAACTGGACAACCTGCGGCAGGCGATCGCCGACCCTCAATCCGTCGCCGTGGTGCGGGACCTGATCGGGCAGGTGCAGGCGGCCGGAATCACTGGAGTTCCGTATTTCATCATCGATGGCCAGATCGGAGTTTCCGGCGGGCAGCCGGTGGAGGTGTTCAAGCAGGTCTTCGACCAGGCGGCCGCCGCGACGGTTTCCTGACGTAGCGATCACTTTCGGCAACGAGGCGGACGGGC
>CAZUPA010000029.1:0-1182 GCA_964622205.1 uncultured Sphaerobacteraceae bacterium | reverse complement strand
CCATCGGTTGCGCGGAGCGCGACTGGCCAGAGTGTTCGTTCGAGGCCGGGCGTGAGGTCGTCGGCACGGCCGATCAGCGGCAGCAGGGTGGGCGTACGGCGGGGCGCGACTGGGGCGAGCGGGTTGCGAAAGGGTTCGGGAACGGAAATGGGCGTTCGGGATACCATGGTGAGCCTCCTTGGGCGGTGGCGGCGCGAAGGCGCCGCGACTGGGGTTCGAATCGGGAGGCTCTTCGGAGCTCGGCGCCGGGTTCGTGATCCACATCGAGAGTCGAATAGAACACATGTTCTGTTTCTGGGTTCAGGATAGGGTGTCCGAATGGTGCTGTCAAGGCTCGGAAAGGCGTTTCAGGCACGGATTGGGTGGCTGGCCGGGGCACGGTCGGCGATGCTTGGAGTCGAGTTGGGCGTGCCGGTGGAAGGGAAACGATGACGCGGAGATTTCATCACATCGGGTTGCCGGCGGTCGACCAGGAGACGCCGGTTCCGGGCGAGTCGTGGGTGGCCAGCAGCCGGTGCTGGGTGAGCAACCCGGCGCATCATCCACAGCGGATCGAGTGGTTGCGGTACGCGCCGGATTCGCCGGTGGCGAGGGAATTCCGGGAAGCGCCGCATATCTGCTACGCGGTGGATGACCTGGACGCGGCGATCGACGGCGCGGAGGTGGTGCTGCCGCCGTTCGAGCCGGGGGAGCCGCCCTTTGGCCGGGCGGCGTTCGTGATGGAAGACGGCATCGTGGTGGAGTACATCCAGTTCCGGCCCGGGCGGAGCTGGTTCGAAGACGAGGGGTAGCCGGGTCGCGAGTGGGTCAGTGGCTGGACGATTCCGGCTCGGGTTCGGCGGTGGCGCTGGCTGGATCGAGGTCGAGCCGGTGCTCGGAGGCGCAACGGGGGCAGACGGCGTGGACCTGGCCGAAGCCGTCGAAGTGCCAGTAGCGGTCGCGGACCTTGACGTTGACCCGGCCGCCGGTTTCCCAGGTGGCGAGGAGGACGGGCGGCGACTGGCAGTGGCATTCCCAGCGGACGGCCGGGGCGATGCCGCCGGGGGTGTGCTGGCGTTGCGGTGGGTTTGGACGGTCCTGTCGAGATTGCGATGCCACTGATCTTCTCCCTGGGTCCTGGGCCGGTCGCGCCGGCCGAGGATGCGAGCGATTCGGGTCCGGCGCCTCCCCACGAGACGCCCG
>CAZUPA010000028.1:0-27149 GCA_964622205.1 uncultured Sphaerobacteraceae bacterium | reverse complement strand
ATGCGGGAAGCAATCCGCCGCGAATGGCGACAAGTCAGCCTCATGGTAGGATTCCAGATGAGAACAATGGAGCGGCGCCATGGCCTCGTTTGGGCGTTTTGGTTATCGCGAATCGCCTGTTCGCCAGTTGCTCCGAAGAGATCAGAATCCGGGAGGTTCCGAATGACATCAGGTCAATCTGGCAATCGAGCCGCTCGACGTAAGGTCACGATTGTCGGAGCAGGGATGGTGGGAGGCACCGTCGCGCAACTGCTTGCCCAGCGGGACTACGCGGACGTGGTGCTGGTGGATATCGTCGAGGGGCTCCCACAGGGTAAAGCGCTCGATCTCCTCGAGGCCGGTCCCGTTCTTGGTTACGATTCACTTCTCACCGGAAGTAACTCATACGCTGAGTCGGCTGGCTCCGATCTCGTGGTGATCACATCTGGAATCGCCCGCAAGCCGGGCATGAGCCGGGATGACCTGCTCAAGACCAACATGGGTATCGTCAAGTCGGTTACCGAGCAGGTCGCCGCTTCATCTCCGAATGCAATCATCCTGGTCGTCTCCAATCCGCTGGATGCGATGTGTCACGTGGCCCTTCAGGCATCGGGATTCCCACGAGAGCGCGTGATAGGACAGGCTGGTGTACTGGATTCCGCGAGATTCAGGACATTCATCGCCCAAGAGCTTGATGTGTCGGTCCGTGACGTCTCCGCGTTCGTGCTTGGTGGGCATGGAGATACCATGGTCCCGCTTTCCCGCTATTCAACGGTTGCCGGCATACCGATCACGGAGCTATTGACCGTGGAGCGGGTTGCGGCGCTAGAGGCCCGTACAGCTGACGGCGGCGCCGAGGTCGTTGGATTGCTAAAGACAGGCAGCGCCTACTACGCACCTGGAGCGTCCGTGGTCGAGATGATCGACGCCATCCTTCTCGACCAGAAACGCATCCTCCCGAGCAGTGTGTTCCTCCAGGGCGAATACGGTATCGATGGCTTGTTCGTCGGCGTTCCGGTCAAGCTTGGCGCTAATGGCCTTGAGCAGATCCTCGAAGTCAACCTCACCGAAGACGAGTCGAACGCACTCCACCAATCGGCTTCGGCGGTGCGTGAACTCGTCGAAACGATGGACAGGCTGTCCGCCGGAGGATGACCGCGAATACGGGTCCCCGCAATCCTGGAGTTTCCATGCCAGCAATGAACCCACTCTCCGCCGTCGATTCCGCACGCAACTTCATGAACATCGTGAAGGAGGTGAACTTCGACGAGGTTCGCGAGCGCGCGGAGCAAGCGCCCCGCGTACTGGTCGTGTCACGGGACCACGCGGACGCCGAGGTGGCGTTGAATGCCGTGTTCGGCGCTGACGTGTCGCATTTGGTTGAGCTGCGCGCGGGCGAGTTGGCGGCCAACGTCGATCCGATGCGTCACGATATCATTGTGGTGTTCGATCCTGGGCAAACTTCACTCTACGAGGCGGTCCGTTCCCGGCCTGGGGAAGGGCGACGGGATCACGTGTATTTCCTTCCGGGCGCCGAGCCCACCGAGGTCGACCGGCTTCGACTCGAAATGGTTATGACCGATCCGGAACTCGCGCCGGCACTGGGTCGCCACTTTCTGGCGTTCAGGGCGCCGGCCATTCACTCGATTATCGATAGTGTGGCAAAGGTGAACGCGAAATTCGCCCTCGTCTCCAATGTGCCGGCGATCGTGCCGATACTCGGCAGCTTCATCGCGGTGGGCGCCGATCTAGTCGTCCTCACCAAGAACCAGGTGATGATGAGCTACAAGCTCGCCGCCGTGAATGGACGCGACCTTAGCGACCAGGCGGGCATTATCCGGGAACTCGTCCCGGTGGTGGGGGCGGGATTCGTCTGGAGAACGGCGGCGAGAGAGGCGACTTCGTTCCTGCCGGTACTGGCTGGCACCGTGCCGAAAGTAGCCATCGCTTTCGTGGGTACCTATACCATCGGCCGGGCGGTCGACTACTACTATCGCTTTGGGACCAAACCGCCGAAGGAACAGATGCAGCTGTTCCGCGCACAGGCGAGGAGACTCGCCGCGAGCATCCCATTGCCAGGACGTGTCGACGAGGACGAAAGCCAGGCTGAGATAGAAGCAGCCATAGAAGCTTCGGTTCTGGACATTCAGGCGCCTGACCAGCACTTGCAAGAGCGATAATCCGCAATACCGGCACAGGGCGAATTTCTGGGGAACCGCGACCGCGTCACAAGGGCCGACTGTCTGTGGAGATAGCCGAGTAGGGATGGACCGAGCGCGCCAGCGCCGTATGGTCCTCCGTCGCGGGCGAGTTCGCGGCTGTCCTGGCCAATCACGCATTCCATATAAGGACTCAACGAATCGATGATACGCAGGATTGTCTTGACAGGTTTGAGCGGGTCTGGAAAGAGCACGACTGGTCTCGCGGTGGCCGGCGCGCTCGATTGGGAATTGATCGACACCGACGCGGAAATCGAACGCGTGGAGGGCAGGTCGATACCGGACATCTTTGGCAACGACGGCGAAGCCGCTTTTCGCGAGATTGAGGCCAATGTCCTTCGCCAGGCGCTTGGCGGCGACAGAGTCGTGATCGCCACTGGCGGAGGCGCGGTGCTTGACGAGTCGATCTGGTCAGCCGACCTCCTGAAGCATCCGTCAACCCTGGTTATATGGCTCGACGCCGCCGCCACGACCCTCGCCAGCCGGCTGTTGCGCCAGGCGGGCGAACGTGGCGACGCCGGGGGCCGTCCTCTCCTGCAAGGCGATGTGGCCGGGCGCTTGCGGTCAATGCGAGCCGCGCGCCAGGAGATCTATGCCCGTGCCGACGTAGTCCTGGATGTCGAGGGTCGAAACACGGTCAGCATTGCCTCGGACATCGCGGAGCTTGCCCGGCTTGGTTCTGGCGTCGCATCCGTCGTCGACCTGACTGTCGAGAACGCTGTATCCAATATCACCGTTGGCGCTGCTACGAGCATGGAGATTGGCGAGCGAATCGGAAGCCGTTGGCAGAACGCGCAACGAATCTGGGTGATGATCGATGGCAACGTGCGCCCCCACATCGATGCCTTGTTTCGGGAACTTCGAAGCACGACTGGCGCGGACGTTCACGAGTTAAGCGTCCCGCCCGGCGAGTCGAGCAAGAGCCTGGCCAGCCTCGGTGCGCTGTACGACTGGATGCTCGGTGGCGGGGTCGAGCGCGGGGACGTGGCGGTCGCCATTGGTGGCGGGGTGGTGGGTGACCTCGCTGGATTCGCCGCGGCGACGGTGCTCCGGGGTATCGGACTCGTCCAGGTTCCGACTACCCTCCTGTCGATGGTCGATAGCAGCGTTGGCGGGAAGACTGGTATCAACCATGCCACCGGGAAGAACCTGATTGGGGCGTTTTTCCAGCCGGCGGAAGTTGTTGTTGATCCTGACCTGCTCGGATCTCTGCCGGAGCGAGAGTGGACCTCTGGGTGGGGCGAGATCATCAAACATGCCGTAATCGAGCCATCCACGCCCGCGGGCCAGGAACCGGTCCTGTTCAATGCGCTTGACCGAAATGGGCCCGCGTTGAGGAGTCGAAATCCGCTCCTTACCGCCTGGCTCATCCGGCGGAATGTCTCGCTCAAGGCTTCCGTGGTGGCGGCCGACGAGCGGGAAGCCGGCCCGCGGGCAATACTCAACTTCGGACACACGATCGGTCATGGAATCGAGGCCGCGGGCTATTCGCTCTTGCATGGTGAAGCGGTGGCCGTTGGGGTGTGTGCCGCGCTTCACATGGGAGTCGAACTGGAGATGGTGACGCAGGCGGAAGCGGAGCGGGTGCGATCACTTATGATTGCCTTTGGTCTTCCAACATCGGCGGATGTCGATCCCGCCATCGTGCGCGCGAAGATGGCTCATGACAAGAAGAAGACCAGCGGAAAACAACGCTGGGTGTTGCCCGTTTCCAGTGGCGGCGTCGAAATCGTCCAGAGCGTTCCTGAAGTCGTTGTCGATCGCGCGATCGCCAGCGTTACTGGATTGCCGTAGGTGGGCTATTCAATGTCCGACGATGCAGAGGCCATATGTTATGCTGATTCGCGGAACGGCTGCCGTTACCTGCATTGAGCGTTGGCGCCGCGGCTCGGCGTTGCCGGTACACGGCAGTGCAGGCCGCCCACCAGTGAACTCGTGAAATCGCATCGAATATAGTCCTCCCTGGAGCCACTCAAGCGTGACAGCACATTCAAGGGTTGTCGTGAGCGCGTCGATCGCTTTCGACCATGTCATGACGTTCAACGGGTCGTTCAAGGATCATCTGCTGCTTGACAAAGCACATGTCCTCTCCGTCAGCTTCCTACTGGACTCGCTCAAGCAACAGCGCGGCGGTGTCGGCGGCAACGTGGTCTACAGCCTCTCGCTGTTGGGTGTGCCCAGCGCGCTGGTTGGCGCCGTTGGACAGGATTTCGACCCCTACCAGCAGGTGTTGCACGATCTCGGGGTTGACCTCTCCGGAATCTTGCGCGTAGACGATGACTTCACTTCCAACGCCTACATGAACGCCGACCTGATGGACAATCAAATCGCGGCGTTTTACCCGGGCGCGGGCGGCAGGTCTGGCGAGATTGACATTCGCTCGCATGCTTCTGGAGCCAGTTACGGACTGGTCGGCGCCGCCGCTCCCGATGCCATGGTGAAGCATGCTGAACAGCTCGCGGAGTCAGGGGTGAAGCTTGTCTTCGATCCAGCACAGCAGATCGTCATCCTTGATGGCGACCAGCTTTCCCGGGGGATCGAGCTAGCGGAAATCGTGGTCGGAAACGACTACGAGTTCGGGATGATGGAGCGAAAAACCGGCCTGACCATCGACGATATCGCGGCGAAGTCGCCAATGACGGTGGTGACCTACGGTGGGGAAGGCTCCGAAATTCGCGCCGGAGGCGAATCCGTGAAGATTCCAGTCGCGCCCGCCGAACCGATGGTCGGACCGACTGGCGGCGGAGACGCTTATCGTGCTGGTCTGCTCGCGGGGCTCCTGCGGGGCAAGGACCTGCCGGTGGCGGGCCGCATCGCCGCCCTTTCGGCAACGTTTGCCGTGGAGCATCACGGCACGCAGGAACACTCCTACGATCCCGAAACATTCGCGGCGAGATTCGACCGGGTGTTCCCGGATTTCGCTGGAGCAATTTCCGCCGACGAGTTGCATACTTCTCCGTAGCGAGGACGACCGCCATGGGTCCGTGACTCATGGCTTCGCATTACTGAGCCTGGAATAGCCAGGTCGAGCAGGGACCAGATTCCCACGAGGAGACGATCACCGCATGGCACTATCGACAATCCCGTCAAAGAATTTCGACATTAAGGACCCGTCGCTGGCGGCAGCTGGCAACCGCCGCATCGAGTGGGCGGCGCGGGATATGCCGGTGCTCACGCAGATTCGTGAAACGTTCTCGAAGACGCGACCTTTCGAAGGTCTGCGACTGCTGGCCTGCGCCCACATCACCACGGAAACCGCCAACCTCGCGCTGACGTTCCAGGCCGGTGGCGCAGACGCGGTGTTGTGCGCCAGTAATCCCCTGTCGACGCAGGATGATGTTGCCGCGGCGCTCGTCGAAGCGGGAATTCCCGTGTTCGCGATCAAGGGCGAGGACAACGAGACGTATCATCGACACATCCACCAAGCCATCGCCCACAAGCCGCATGTGCTTGTCGATGATGGCGCCGATGTCGTCACGATCCTCCACAAGGAGTACCCGGAACTCCTTCCGGAGATCCTCGGCGGGACGGAAGAGACCACAACCGGCGTCATTCGCGAGCGGGCGATGGAGGCCGCTGGCGTGCTCAAGTTCCCGATCATCGCGGTCAACGACGCCGACACCAAGCATTTCTTCGACAATCGCTACGGCACTGGCCAGAGCACCATCGACGGCATCCTGCGGGCCACCAACATCCTGATCGCGGGCCGGACCGTGGTGGTCGCTGGATACGGTTGGTGCGGCAAGGGCATCGCAACCCGTATGCGCGGCATGGGCGGCAAAGTCATCGTTACCGAAGTCGATCCGATTCGGGCGCTGGAAGCCGCGATGGACGGGTTCCAGGTCGAGACCATGGAGCAGGCCGCTCCCAAAGCGGAACTGATCGTCACGGCCACCGGCAACATCAATGTTGTAGACCGGCATCACTTCGAGGTGATGAAAGCGGGCGCGATTCTAGCCAACTCCGGTCACTTCAACTCGGAAATCAACCTGAAGGCACTGGAGGAGATGTCGGGCGAGGGCCGTCGGACGCTCCGGCCATTCGTCGAAGAGTTCACGTTCGGCGACAAGAGCCTGATCGTTCTTGGCGAGGGCCGCCTCATCAACCTCGCGTCGGCGGAAGGACATCCCGCGAGCGTGATGGACATGAGCTTCGCGAACCAGGCACTTGCATCCGAGTACATCGTGAAGGAAGGCAGGAGTCTTGAGCCACGCGTGTACCGCGTGCCAGAGGCCATCGATCGGGACATCGCGGCGCTGAAGCTGAAGGCGATGGACATACAGATCGATGCGTTAAGCGCGGAACAGGATCTGTACCTGAATTCCTGGGAAGGTTAATCCTGGCCGTTTCGAGTGAGGAACCGGGGATGCATTGCGTTCCCGGCCGAAACGGTTCAGTTCCCCGATCCAGTCGTCGTATTGACTTGCACTGTCCGGACCAGTCAGCGCAACAAGGATTACGCAGATGACCACAACATTCGACTCGTCCCCGAAACTGCTCTTCACCTCCGAATCAGTGACGGAGGGACATCCGGACAAGGTGTGCGATCAAATTTCCGACGCCGTTCTCGATGCGGTCCTCGCCGTGGATCCCATGAGCCGGGTTGCCTGTGAGACCGCCGTGAAGACTGGACTGATTCTGGTCTTTGGCGAGATCACCACGGAGGCCTATGTCGACATCGATTCCATAGCTCGCCAGGTCGTCCGGGATATCGGGTACTCGCACAGCGATCATGGTTTCGATGGCGACACCTGTGGAGTGATCGTTGCCATCAAGGAACAGAGCCCAGAGATCTCTGGCGGGGTGACCAAGGCATTTGAGAACCGCGGTATCGATAGCGGCGACAAGTACGACGAAACGGGCGCTGGCGACCAGGGTATGATGATCGGCTACGCGTGCAACGAGACCGAAGAGTTGCTGCCGTTGCCAATTGCCCTGGCCCACAAAGTAGCCCGGCGACTCGCGGAGGCGCGCAAGAGCGGCGAAATCGGCTATCTCCTGCCCGATGGCAAGAGCCAGGTTACGGTTGAGTACGCATTCGGAAAGCCGGTGCGGGTCGATACCGTGGTCGTGTCGACACAGCATCTGCCTGAAGCGACAAATGAGGAAATCGAGCGAGATGTCACCAACCTCGTGATCAATCAGGTCGTGCCTGAAGAGCTTCGCGATGAAGCCACCCGAGTCTACGTCAATCCCAGCGGCCGGTTCGAGATCGGCGGGCCGCTTGCCGATGCGGGCCTCACCGGTCGGAAAATCATCGTGGACACCTACGGCGGAATGGCCCGCCACGGCGGTGGCGCCTTCTCCGGGAAGGATGCGACCAAGGTGGACCGGTCCGCCGCCTATGCCGCCCGGTATGTGGCCAAGAATGTGGTCGCGGCCGGTCTGGCCGACCGGTTCGAATTGCAGATTTCATATGCCATTGGCGTGGCGCATCCCGTTTCGGTGATGGCCGAAACATTCGGCACCGGGCACGTCAGCGATGAGGTGATCGAGAAGCTCATCCGCGAGCACTTCGATCTGCGGCCCGGAGCGATCATCGACAGCCTGGATCTTCGCCGGCCCATCTACCGGCAGACCGCGGCCTATGGACATTTCGGCCGCGTCGACGTCGATCTGCCCTGGGAGCGAACCGACAAGGCCGAGGCGCTCGCCAAGGCGGCGGGTATTGTCCGGCCGGAGCCCACCGCAGTGTCCGTCTAGCGGAGCGCGGTTCGCGACTGGCACGCGAAAATATCGGAGCGAAGGGCTGGGTGCATTCCCAGTCCTTCAGCGTTTACGCTCCGCGTACTCCCGCGCCGCAATTGACGGACAGTGATCCTGTGATATAACGCTTCACAGGGTGAACGGGCATGCTGCCTGGCCGATAGTCCACCAGGCTCCTCCTTGAATTGATTCACGGCATGTAAACAGCCGATGTCGAACATGCTGACCCATGGCGATCGAGTAGGTTGAGTATTCCGATATTGGCACGATGGAGTCCGCCTGATTCATGAAGCTGATAGTTGCAATCGTGCAGGATTATGATTGTGATCGATTGTTACGCGCCGTAACGAATGCCGGGTTTTCCGCGACCAAGATTTCCAGCATGGGGGGATTCCTCCGCACCCGGAACACCACCGTCTTCATCGGGATCGACGATGACAGGGTGGACGCCTGCTTCCGGATCATCGAGCAGGTGTGTCGATCCCGGGTGGAAGTCCAGCTCGATCCGTATGCATCGGAGTATGCGGAGTGGTACGCCGCCGGTCTCCACGAAGTGACCATCGGTGGAGCGGTGGTGTTTCTGGTCTCCGTCTCGCAATTTGTGCAGTTCCCGGTTCCGGCCGAATCCACCTCACGGGCAGAATGAGAGGCCCCAGATCGCTGGAGCCTCTCATCCATCTCATGTCGAAGCCAGTCAACTACACGGCGATCGCGGCGTCCTCGTGGGCGGCGAATCGTGCCTTCTCCGAGAGCATTGGGCGTAACAGTTGCTGCGCGGCCATCACATGCGGACAACTGTCGAGCGCGTGCGATTCAAACGTGTGGCAGGTGCAGTGCCATTCATCGTCGTTGAGGGTGACGTTGTAGTCGTTGTGAGAACCGTGGAAACTGGCGCTGAACTGGGTGATTCTCATTCGCTCTGGTTCGTGCGCGTAGCGATGAGCCTTATCAATCTTGCCGATCATTCCCGAATTCATTGCCGCTACTCCTTGATGGATCCACGCTCGCGCTTCATATGGCGAGAGTGTTGGTGATGTTCGGCCAGTATCACGGAAGTGGTCCGCTGAATGGAAGCCCTCCTTTCTCCGTCGTCCGATCCGGGAGTCGGGCGCATAACATTAAGCGTCTTAACCAGATCGCACCGTCGAGCATGACTCGGACGGTGCGGGGAGGCGGGTATGTGGTTGCCTGGCTGTAGTCCATCGCAGTGCCCTCCTGATGGCGGAACGTGCGAACTCACTTGCTCGGCGTACTCAGGTTTGCCGATCAGTATAACAAGTGTTTGACATTCGTGCGCTCGGGGCGGTGGCTCCTTTCTCCCAGTCACATCCCCTGACTTTCCTCGGTTGGAGTAGTGGAACCGTTCGGACTCGCGGCTACATGATGAGGACGATGGTGGCCGCGTAGGGCTGGATGCCCAGTTCTCGCCATATGGGGATCAACTTCGCCAGCGTCATCCGCGTCCGTCCCGAACCTCACCCACGTCGGAGAGTGTGGAGAGCCGGGCGCGTCCGCCTGGCGAACGGGGACGATCCGTCCTTCGAGCCGCGCCATGCGCGCCTCCGGAGCCTTCCAGCAAGACCCATCCATCCAAATCCGAACAGGTACTGGAGGAGTCATAACTCATCGGAGCCATCGATGGAGGCGTATACTTCTACTGGTCTGGAATCCTGGGAATTCGAGGATTGCTCCAATCGTCAGTGTTTGTCCACCGGAGAGATCACCGTGCCACGGCAGTCGAATCAACCGAAGCGCACCAGGAAGAACAGGCAGGCGCGCGCGACGCTCAAGCCGAAAGGTGTGTCGACCGCGCCAGTGACCAACGATGCCGGCTCCACATCCGCCAGTGCAATCACTGGGATGCCTCGCGCACAAGCATTGCAGTACGGCGCGAAGGCCGCGGACGCAAGCGTCGCTCGCGGCCCTGCCACTCGGGGCCTGACGATCAGCAGGGAGCAGGAGTACGGATTCATTCGGGAGGATCTCCGGCGACTTGTGTATACGGCCGGGTTCCTGCTCGTCATCATGTTCGCGCTCCTGTTCCTGGTCGATCGATAGCGAGAGAATCCACACACTCCAAGGATGAACAGAGGCGGCCCGATGGGACCGCCTCTTTCCATACTCGAGTGATGTGGCTGAGTTGGGCCTACATATCGTCCCGGCCGTCATCGTCAGATGTCACGGCGTCCCCGACATACTCGCTGGCATCGGTGGCATCCTCTTCGTCGGGATCGACTTCGTGCTCGGTGTCGTCCTCGTCGTCCACGTCTTCGTCCTCGTCGTCTCCGAAGATGAAGTCACTCTCTTCCCTCTGGAACAGCAGTTCGCGTTCTCGCATGAGTTCCTGCGTCTTGCGTACCTGCTCCGGGAACGACAGTCGTGTCTCCAGCGATGGGTCTCGATAGATCTCGCGGATGATGACCCGGAGACTCTGGCTCGAGATGCCGAGCGCGTACACCTCGTACTCGTTGCCGCCTTCAATCAGGTTGGCGAGTCGTTCGCTGATTGGCGCGCCGACTTCGCCAAGGCGTACCTTGTCATCGCTTTCGATGTAGACCTTGCCTGATTCGACCACGATCTTCAGTTGCTCGCCCGGCGAGACCTCCGCGAGATGCGTCAGGTCGGCCGGATTTGCCAACTCATCGACCCAGGTCTTGCCGGTCTCTTCAACGAAGGTGTTCTGTTTTGGGAGAACCGTCGGCGCGGTGCTGGCGCCCTCAATGGAACCGTCCGGGCGGTTGTACAGCATTTCCAGGCGTTGCAGGTTGCGCCGAGCGATCATGTTGGCTGGATCAGCCTTGAGCGACTCGGAGTAGGCATCGCGCGCCGCTCCAAGCTGGCGCAGTTCGATCAGCGCCCGCCCTTTTCGGTTCAGTGCCTCGGCATCGCGGGGGAATCGTTCGATCAGCTTCTCATTGAGCGCGAGCGCTTCTTCCCAGCGGCCTTCAACCGATGCCGCCTGCGCGTCCGCGATGAGTTGACGTTTCGAAGCCGAGTTTTTCGCGTTTGTTGCCAAGTGCCAATTCCTTTCGAGAGACGCCAACAGGCATCCGCGAACTATTTGCGTCTAGATTAATTGGGAGAGCCGGCGGGTTCCCCCATGAGGAACCATGGTGAAGTTCTGGTGATTTTGACATCCATGAGCTTGCCAACGAGATCGCCTTCGCCGTCGAAGTGAACCAGCGTATTTCCGCGTGTACGCCCAGTCCAGCGACCCTTCGACTTGCCTTCGACGAGCACCTCGTACCTCTCCCCGAGGCGCGTGGCGTTGAGTTCGGTGCAGACACGTTCCTGAAGTCTTTCGAGCGCCTGGTGCCTTCGGTGCTTCTCTTCGGATGGAACGTCGTCTTCCCATCGGGCCGACAGTGTTCCTGGACGGGGAGAATACATTGCCAGGTGAACCTTGTCGCAGCGTGTTCGTTCGAGCATGTCATACGTCTGCATGAACTGCTCTTCGGTTTCGCCCGGGAACCCCACGATGATGTCGGTGGCCACGGTCACGCCTGGCATCCGGGCGCGCGTATAGGCGATGCGCTCCATCCACTGGTCGCGCGTATAGGTCCGGCGCATCCGGCGGAGCACTTCGTTGTCGCCCGCCTGCACCGGCAGGTTCATGTGTTCGCAGGCCGAGTCCAGTTCCGCGATCGTGTCGATGATGTCGTCGGACATGTACTTCGGATGCGACGTCAGGAACCGCAGGCGGTCGAGGCCAGGGATCGCATCGACCGCCCGCAGGAGTTCCGCCAGCGTTGGCTTACCCGGCAGGTCATGCCCGTAGGCGTTGACCGTTTGCCCGAGGAGTGTCACTTCGCGCACGCCGTTGGCCACGATCCGCTCGACTTCGGTAACGATGTCGTCGAAGGGGCGGCTCGTCTCCTTGCCCCGCCGGTACGGAACGATGCAGTAGGAGCAGAGGAAGTTGCACCCATAGATGATCGGCACATAGGCCGTGAAGCCTTTGACTCCGGCTTCCGTCTGCGGTTGGTAATAGTGTGGCAACGCGTCCAGATCATCCTCGAGCATCGAAAGCTCGGGCACGACCCGCTGCAATTTGTCGAAATCCGACGGGTCGAAGAACAGGTCGACGTGTGGGAATTGCTCCTTGAGCTTTTCCTGCTGCTTTGTGACCATGCAGCCGGTCAGGACCAGCGGCATCTCGGGCTTCTGACGCTTCAGGCGGGCGAGTGAGTTGAGCTTGCCCGCGACACGGTCTTCCGCCGCCTGCCGCACCACGCAGGAGTTCAGCACGACGATGTCGGCATCCTGTTCGTCATTTGTTCGCTGGTAGCCAACCTCTTGCAGCATCGAGGCGACCTTGGCGCTATCGGCCTCGTTCATTTGGCACCCAATGGTCCAGATGAAGAAGTGCTTGCCATTCAATGGAAGCCTGGGCGGTGAGAATTGAGGCTCGTTGAGCGGGGTCAACTGGATGACCGGTTTTGTTGACACGATGTTGCTCCCTCGTACCGGATTGCACGCGAATACCGCCCCGTGAAAACTCCCGGAGCGATCTCCCCGATACTTTTGGGTAGTATAGCCAGTTTTGGGAGAGCGGGTACAGCGACGGATACCTGCGTGACTCCGTGACACCATCGGAGTGATGACGTCAATTGTCCGGCTTGGCTCGAGGGGGCTGTCCGTACGGGTATGGCCGCGCGGTCACGATTCCCTGGGCCGAATTCCATCGTAATACGGTCGTTTGGAACTCCCGGCCATGGTAGTCTGACATACAGGCAATTGACCCACATCGGTTGCCTCTCATTGGCCTTCTCGGGATGGGCACGCGACGAGGGCAGCGGGAACGCTGGCGAAGCCATCCGAAGACCGGGGATTCCCAAGTGAAATCGCACGATCCCACACGCCATCCATCATTGAAACAGTACCTGGCATCGGCGAGCATTGGGCTGGCGTTCGCGTTGTCGATTGCTCTGCCGGCAAATGTCTACTCGGCCCCTGTCGCGCCGGCCGCGGGTGTCCAAGCGACCGCCCAGAACGTCGACTACATCAGCGCCGATGCCGCGTATGCGCTCGATCTTAGTTTCCTTGTGCTTGTACCCAGTTGGGTTCCAGCTCCGTTTGGCGGTCCTCCATCGATCGACGCGGGTGGCGGCTACTACAGTCTGTACTGGATGAACGTCGGAGGCGAACCAACCTTCCTGCAAGTGAGCGGGACCGTTGGAGGCTCGCTTCCAGCCGGATCTCCCTACGACCTGAACAATGAACTGTTCATCAATGCGACGGTGCAGGGGTACAGCGCGATCCAGGATGTCACTCCGGCCTACGACGCTGTGTGGTGGGTCGCCGGCGGCGTACTGTACAAGGTCGAGAGCCGCAACTCAAGCGCGGACAGCCTAACGCTCGCCAATTCGCTGATTCAGTTTTCGGCGCCGTCGGCGCCCGAGCCAGAGCCTACCGCCATCCCGGTTGAGCCAACTCCGGAGCCGGTCCAACCGACCCCTGTACCATCGGACCTTCCGGCGGAAAATTCCGATCCCGTGGTCGTCGATGAACGGCCTGCTGACGAGCCGGTCGAGGATGAGCCTTTGTCTCAAGACGAATCATCTGCGGATACCGGTGGCGAACAGCCTGACGTCGCCGAAGAGCCAGAGCCGACCGAGCCCTCGGTCGGCTCCGATGGCACCGGCGATCCGTCGCCAAACTCCGATGGCACCGGCGGCCCTCGGAGCTACGTCATCGGCGGCGACGGCACAGGTGGCACGATCGACGTGGTGATCCCGCGTCGCACGAACAACGGCACCGAAACTCCCTGATCGCACCGGCACGTTGGCCGCGGGAATGAAACTTGAGCGGCGCCCGGTAATCGCGGGCGCCGTTCTCTTTTTTCGGGCCGTCTCCATCTGGATCGTGGCTCATATGGAATCCGGATAGGGTCAGGGCAGCCCCGCGAGCCGAGCCAGCGGTCCTGGCGTGCCGGACTCACAATGTACGGGGCTACGGCTCCGGCGTTGGACTACGCATCATCCCCTGCGATGAACAGCCAGGGTCTGTAGCCCCTTCGGGTCGGGCATTCATTCGGATTCCGTATCAGTCGCGGCCTGTCGCGTTCGTCAGCGGCAGTTCGATCGTGAAGCTCGACCCTCCCAGATCGCTCTCCGAGATCGTCAGGTCTCCATCGTGCTCGACGATCAACTCGTTGCTAATATAGAGCCCCAGCCCCAGGCCAGGGACCGCGCTCTCGGATGCATTTCGCGCCCGGTAGAATGCCGTGAATACCGCGTCGCGGTCAATGGCCGAAATGCCAGGACCTGAATCCGAAACGCTGATCCTCGCCGTGGGCCGACCATCCGCCCTCGTGCCCCGCCGCAACAACACGCGCACCGGTCCACCGGTTGCGTACTTCACGGCGTTCCCGACCAGATTGTCGAGCACCTGGTGGATTCTGTCGGCATCGACCATCGCGATGAGTTCGTCCGTTTCGGTCTCGAACCTGACGTCGTGCCGGGTAGCGGTCGCATTCCAGGAATCCGCCACCGATTGGCAGATACCGGCGAGATTGGCCGGGGAGCGCAGGATCTTCAGCCGGCCGGCGCGCAGCCGGGATACATCCAGGAGATCGTCCACAAGCCGGGTCATCCGGTCGACATGCTGCTGAAGCGTATTGAGCCACACGACGTGCTGCTCGTGACCGCCTTCGCGCTGAAGCTCGCGGGAGACAACCTGGGCGAATCCCCGGATCGGCGTGAGTGGCGAACGAAGTTCGTGCGACACCACCGAGATGAATTCGTCTCTCAGCCGTTCAGCCTCCTTAAGCGGGGCGACATCCTGGAAAATGCCGACAACGGCGTCGATTGTTCCGTCCTCGGCCCATACCGGCGCGGCGCTGGCCACCACTGGCACCATTTCACCATCGGGTTGGCGAACGATCAGCTCCACACCTGTCACGATCGATCCTTCGCGCAATGCCCGCATGATTGGGTTTTCGATTTCCCCGCCGGCGGCGGATACGATCTGGAGGCGATCCGCCCTCCTGAAGTCCGAAGGTCCATCGATTCGGACCCCAAACATCCGCTGCGCGGCGGCATTCGATGCCACGATCACCCCGCGCGTTGGCCTGGCGACCATCACCGCCTCGGGAATCGTCTGGATGACCGACTGAAGCCGCCGGTAGTGATCCTGGACGCGGTCCAGCAACTCATCCTGGTCGTCCGCGACCCTGGCGGCTTCCATGAAGGCGATCGTGCGATTGGCAAGCGCCTGCATCCTGGCGATCGCGGTCATCGCGAAGCGGTAGGGGAGGTAGAGTCCCACCCAGGCGACGCCGACCAGTTTGTCGTTTGGGTCCACCAGGGGGACGCCGACCACTGACCGGATGTGCGGGTTCGTATCGAGGATGTCCGAAACATCGTCGTCGACGAGGGTGTCGTAGATGGTAATTGGCCGCCGCTCCAAGGCGACGCGTCCGGCGAACCCCTCGCCAACGTCCACATCGAAGGCGGGTAGCTCGTGACTATCCTCGATTGGTTCGTCTTCACCGTAGGCCGCCGCCCGGATCAAAACCGAGTTGGACGGATCAAGCAGGTACAACGCGCCCGCGGATGCCCTGTTGACCCGGGCCATGGCGGTCAGGATAGTCGTCAGCACGGTGACGTACGCCTCCCTGTCCCCCGGCGGCCTCTGCGCCGCCGCGATCTCAACGGCGCTCAGCGCGGTGTTGGCCGCCCGGAGCGAGGCGGCTTCGATCCGGGCGTTGGCCCGGTCGTATTTGAGGTGCTCGATGGTGGTGACGGCGATTGCCGCGATCAGACCGAACGACAGGAGAATTATGGCCGGGGCCGAACTCCTGAACGCGTCGATCGACGGAGTGTGGCCAAGGAAGAACGCATCCAGGCAGACGAGGGCAATCACCGTTCCCGTAGCCCCTCCAACCCAGTCCGCGATATAGGTACAGAGTCCAACGCCGATCAGCAGCGCCATCGGCACGATCGCCGCCGCGAGCACACCGTCGAGTGGGCTGAGGGCGAGGGACAACAGAAGAATGAGGAGCGCGGCCACGACCAGTCGCCAAGGCTCCATCCGGGCCGACCGGAACGAGGTTACGTGCTCGCTTCCCACACCGGCCCAGTGACGCAGCGAGGCCGCGCCCTCGTTGGCGTTCGCGGCCAGCCTGGAACCTGCCTTGCGCATCCGATCCCAGGTTTGGGGAGCCATGCGGGCCTGGGCCCATTTCTTTGGTTCCTCAAACACGTTGCTGCTCCAGAAGGCGATCGCGGCGGATGGCCCTTGCGGAAGGACGTCTGAGCCATAGTGACTCCCCGGCGTCGACCACCGCATTGTACAAGTGACATGGCCGGTGGGCGCCGATTTGTGCTTGGAGCACGAGCCCGCCGGGAACACGAGCATTTTGATCGGAATTTGCCATGCTTCCCGTGTAAAATCGTTGAAGCACGGGGTACAGGCTTGGGCGAGCGCCAGAACCGGCTCCGAATGACACCATTAATACCTGCGTTGCCAAGGGGATCAAGACGTGACTGAAGTGACCAACAGCCTGGTGAACGGGTCCAATGACTCCGAGCCCATCTTCGACATCACGATTGTTGGAGCCGGGCCGACGGGCCTGTTCGCCGCATTCTACGCCGGCCTGCGTGGCGTTTCCGTCCAGATCATCGACTCCCTGGAGGAGGTCGGCGGGCAATGCAGCGCCATGTATCCGGAAAAGTACATTTACGACGTGATCGGCTATCCCAAGGTGCTAGCCAAGGATTTCGTGGCCGCCTGCCACGAACAGGCGCTTCGCTCCGATCCCGCCATTCACCTGCGCGAGCAGGTGCAATCGCTCGAGCCTCTTGAGGACGGCACGTTCGTGCTCCACACCAGCAAGACGAAGCGACGTAGCCGCTCGGTGATCATTGCCGCGGGAGTCGGAGCCTTTGAGCCTACCCGGCTCGGCGCGGCAGGGGTGGATGCGCTGGAGGGCAAGGGCATCCACTACTTCGCCAAGCACATCGAAGATTTCCGCGGACGGAATGTCGTGGTCGTCGGTGGCGGCGATTCCGCGGTGGACTGGGCGATCACGCTCGAACCCATCGCCAAGACGGTCAATCTCATCCACCGGTCGAAGTTCCGTGCCCACGAATCGACCGTCGCCGAACTCGAAGCCTCGACCGTCACGCTCCACTATCCGGGCTACGAGGTCATCAATGTCCGCCAGGGTGACGATGGCCGGATCGCCTCCCTTACCTTCAAGCACCTCGATGGCGCCACCAAGGACCTGGAGGTCGATGAGTTGATCTGCGCCATCGGCTTCAAGGCCGATCCAGGTCCGATCAAGACCTGGAACCTTGAACTCCAGCGCAACCAGGTGCTCGTCGATCAGCGGACGCTCGAAACGAATATCCCTGGTGTGTACGCCGCTGGCGACATCGCCGCTTACCAGGACAAGTTCAAACTGATCGCGACGGGCGCCGGCGAAGCGGTCTCCGCGGTGAATCACGCGGTTCAGTACATCGATCCCGCCGCCCGCCTCGATGCCGGGCACTCCACGACCATCATGGAAAAGCGAGAAAAGGTCGCCGCGGCGTCGTAGGTTCACCCCAGGTATGCGAAGAGACACGAAAACGCGGGTGCCAAGAAGCGGCTCCCGCGTTTGTCATTGATTTGCCGGCTCTCGCAATCAACTCCCGGGATTGCTGCCGATCCCAATGCGGTCGCGAACCCGGGCGAGCGTGGTATTGGCATACGCCGACGCCTTCTCGGCGCCTTCCTCCAGGATCTGGTCGATGATTTCGGGCGACTGCTCAAGCTCGACGATGCGCTCCTGAATTGGCGCGATGGCCTCGACCACCACTTCCGCCAGGTCGGACTTGAACGCACCGTAGCCCTTGCCCACGAACGCCTCCTGGACTTCCCCAGGGGTTGTACCGGTAAGCGCCGCGTACATGGAAATCAGGTTGCTCAGGGCGGGCTTCTCCGGGTCCACCACAATCTCGCTTCCCGAATCGGTTACCGCCCTCCTGATTTTCTTGCGAATCGCGCCGGGCGAGTCGCTGAGGGCGACGTAGCTGTTGGGGTTCGGCGAGCTTTTGCTCATTTTCTTCGAGGGATCATCCAGTGACATGACCCTGGCCCCCTCTGGCTTGATGTCGGGCTTCGGCACCACGAAGGTGTCGCCGTACCGGGTATTGAACCGGTGGGCGATATCCCGCGTAAGCTCCAGGTGCTGTTTCTGGTCCTCGCCAACAGGAACATACTCAGCGTCGTACAGGAGGATGTCCGCCGCCATCAGCACAGGGTAGGTGAAGAGCGCGGCGCTCACGGATTCATCAGTTCCGCCACCCTTGTCCTTGAACTGGGTCATCCGTCGTAGTTC
The DNA here is from genome assembly GCA_964622205.1 of uncultured Sphaerobacteraceae bacterium. Classification (GTDB taxonomy): domain Bacteria; phylum Chloroflexota; class Chloroflexia; order Thermomicrobiales; family UBA6265; genus JACCYX01. The sequence continues at coordinate 8,918 of CAZUPA010000028.1, read as the reverse complement.
GCCGTACTGCGTAACCGATTGCAGGATCCAGCACAACTCGCTGTGGGCGGCGACATCGGACTGGACGAACAGCGTGGATTGCTTCGGATCGATTCCTGAAGCGATGAGCACATTCGCCAGGTTGCGGATATTCCATCGCATGCTCTCGCGCGTCGTCGCCAGCGACAGCGAGTGCAGGTCGACGATACAGAACGAGTTCTCGAAATCGCTCTGCTGGCTGACCCAGTTGCGAATGGCCCCGAGGTAGTTCCCCAGGTGGAAGTTGCCCGATGGCTGGATACCGGATAGCACTCTTGGCTTTCGATCGAGCGTGGCATTGCCCTGGCCCGTCGTCTCAACCTGTTTTGTCACCATGTATGTCACTTTTCCCGTGAACAAGACCGGCGCGAGGCGCCAGATCCGCGAATCCTTGTGCGACAGTATACAAATGGTCCAGCATTGGGCGGCGCATGGCCGCTGTCCGAACGTGCGCGGGTCGCGAAGGAGCATGATGTGCTTCAAGTATTCGTTTCGCAGCGTCGCCACTCCGACAGGTACCGGGAAATCGTACGCACCCTCGTGCGGCATGGTCTTGGTGGCTTCGTCGGTCCAGTCGATCTCGGCCGCCGGGTACGACGGTATGTTCCCGGGATGCAGGGATCCTCGGATCCAGGGCGAGACGCCGCGCGGCACTCGCGTCCCGTCCACCTTCGACTGGCCCTGGAAGAGCTTGGCCCTACGTTCGTCAAGCTTGGCCAGATTCTCTCGATGCGTGCCGACCTGCTTCCATCCGCCTATATCGCCGAACTCGAGCTACTGCAGGACCGCGTCCCGGCCGAACCTTTCGACCTGATCCGGGCCACGATCGAGGCGGAGCTTGGAAAGCCACTCGACCAGGCATTCGTCAGCGTGGACCCCGTGGCTCTCGCGTCGGCGTCAATTGGCCAGGTTCACGCGGCGGAATTGCCAGATGGTACCCCGGTGGTGTTGAAGGTGCAGCGCCATGGAATTGAAGAACAGATTGCCCAGGACCTCGATATCCTGGCCGAGCTCGCGAGAATTGGCGAGTCGCGGTCATCGTTTCTGAGACAGGCGGATATGTCGGGGCTCGTCAAGGAGTTCGCCTGGACCCTTCGTTCGGAACTGGACTATCGGAGAGAAGCGTCCAACGCCGAACGATTTCGTTCGGAACTGGCGAGGGATGGCGAACTTGCCATTCCCAGGACCTTCCCCGAATACACCACCCGCAAGGTCCTGACGATGGAGAGAGCCATCGGGGTGAGGATCGATCGGATAGCTCCTTCGCAACCGCTTCCGGCGAGCGGGCCGGCACTGGCTGGGAGGTTGGTGCGCTCAACCGCGGAGCAGGTCCTGCGGATCGGCATGTTCCATGCCGACCCTCATCCCGGAAACTTTCTCGTGGGCGATCGAGGCGAACTGATCATTCTCGACTTCGGAATGGTTGGCACGGTCGATGAGCGATTGCGTGAGCGGCTCATGCTCCTGGCATTGGCCGTCGCCGGCCGCGACGCATCCCGGATCGTGGATGAGATATCGCTGCTTGGCGCCCTGCCAACCGGCTGGGACCGTCACATCATGGAGCGGGATGTCACGCTCCTCGTCTCCCAGTATGTCGGGGCATCGCTTCGCGACCTTCCCGTCTCGTTGATCCTGGGCGATGCGATGAGCCTGATCCGGCGACACGGAATCCATCTGCCCTCCGAACTCGCGCTGCTCGCCAAGACCGCGATTATGCTGGAGGCGCTGAGCCGGCGGCTCGACCCGGACATCAACGTGATCGAGATCGTGGACCCGGTGATCAGGTCCGCGATGAAGGAACTCTATTCGCCAGTGTACTGGGCCAGGCGGTTCAAGCTTCAACCTCTGGATGCCATGTTCCTGGCGTCTTCCATGCCCGCCCACGTCCAGCGACTGATCGCTCGTATCGATCGCAACGACCTGGCGTTCCATATTCATTTCGATGAGTTGCCTGAGACGTTGCGCAGTCTGAACGGTATGGTCAACCGGCTGGCGTTCTCGGTGATAACCGCCGCCGCCTGGCTGGGAACGCTCTTCCTGTTCCTTGCGGTGGATCCCGATGTGACAGAGTTTCCAGGAAACCTGTTCCTGCTGGTATTCGCGGGACTTGTGGCGATGGTGGTTTACGGGCTGCATACGATCTGGCGCAGTGGGCGGTAGTTCGTGGCCCGGCGTCCCGGAGCGACCAGGCGAAAAGCCTCAGGAAGTCACGGCCGTGAGTTCAGGGGAAGCTACATCGGCTTCCTCATCGTCGTCGCATTCCGGAAGCCACTCCTTGCCGTAGGACCTCATGCTCTCAATCACCGGCAGCAAGGCGAAGCCCTTCTCGGTGAGGGTGTATTCCACCCTCGGGGGCACTTCCGCGAAGCAGGTCCTGTTCACCACATTCGCGTCCTCGAGCTTCTTGAGGCGCTCGGAGAGTGTTTTGGGGCTGATGCCGCGCAGCGATCTCTCGAGTTCGGAGAATCGCTTCTCGCCCTTGACGAGGTCACGAATGATGAGTGGCGTCCACTTGTTCCCAATCAGTTCCGCCGTACGAGCCACCGGGCAGCCAAGATTGAGTGTGTCGTTGCGAGCCATGAGGTTTCATCCGATCGTGAATACGCGGTGCGGCATCTCTGACGCTTTACTTAGTATAGCATCGGCCACCGAAGCCCACAATTCGCCCCAATGCGGAACATTGGAGGTTGGGTCAACGTATACTTGGCGGGCCAGGCGGCGAGCATTGTGTGCATCCATCATGCCTCTCGTCGCTCCAAAGTCAAGCAACCGGCACACCAGGCAGTTCAGGGGACCCAGCCTTCGTGATTCCAATGACCTTCGTCCGGATCGCTTCCTATGCGATGTCGGCGATGATCGCCACGCTTATTGTCTGTACGATATCGGCGAGGCTGATCTCGTTCGACGACGCGGCGACCGTCCTCCTGTTTGGTCTCGTTGTGGGCGTCATCAATGCCTTCATCAAACCGCTCCTTTCCTTGTTGACGCTGCCATTGACCTGCCTGACCTTCGGCCTGTTCGCCCTCGCGCTCAATGTGATGCTGTTCTTCGCCGCGGGCTACATAACCCCTGGGATGACGATGAGCTGGTGGGGCGCGGCTTTCGGCGCGATGCTCACGGGGATGGGGAGCGGGTTGATGTACTCGCTGTATGACGATCAATGACGCTCGTCGACCCGCGCCGCGCATTCGACGTTCCCCTGACCATGGGGGTGATCTCGGATACCCACATCCATGAGTCTGGTTCGAGGCGTATACCGGAGGAAGTTTTCGACCTCTTCCGCCGCGCGGACGTGGGGCTGATCCTTCATCTTGGCGATATCAATACGCGGTTCGTGCTTGAAGAGTTGGGGCAAATTGCTCCGGTACTGGCGGTTTCCGGCAATAACGACGACGATGAACTGTACGATCTGCTGCCCGAGCGGATCGGGTTTCGCGCCGGAACACACTCGTTCGCCATGGTTCATGGTCATGGGGGACGCACGGCCCGGCAGGTCGTCACAGATGAATACGCCGGAAAGGTGGACGTGGTCTTCTTCGGCCACAGCCATCTTCCATTGATGGAGCAATCCGGGGGCACGTTGCTGTTCAACCCCGGTTCGGCCACTGATCGCCGCTGGCACCAGCATTTTGGCGTTGGCATTGTGAGGGTGACCGAATCATTGGTGGATCCAGAACTGATTCTTTTTTCAGATGCGCGGCACCTGGCGAACATCCGGTTCGACCAGTGAAATGACCTCCACCCAAGCTGAAAGGATTCCGGATGACCCTGCCTGTCGTGACTGTGACCGATCCTCGCCTGACCAATGGCCGATGGTTGCGAATTCCCGGCCCAACCGTCGTTCATCCAAGGGTGGCCCAGGCACAAACGCATGACATGATCGCGCATCGTGGCCCACAGATGACGGCGTTCATGGCCGAACTCCGAGAGAAACTGGCGACCGTGCATCTTACCGGACAACAGGTCCTTACCTGGGTCGGAAGCGGTTCCGCGGGGTGGGAGGCCGGGATCGTCAACCTCCTGTCGCCCGGCGATACCGTCGTCGCGACCGTCTGTGGAGCGTTCGGCGACCGATTCGCGTCAATAGGCGAGCTCCATGGCCTCAACGTTCATCGAGTTGAGGCGCCATGGGGCCAGGCCATCACCCCTGAAGCATTCGGAGAGGCCCTGGACGCGGCTGGCGATGTTCAGGGCGTCTTTATTACGCACAACGAAACGTCCACTGGAGTCACCAATCCCCTGCGGGAACTCGCGGCCCTCGCCCGCGCGAAGAACGCGCTGGTGCTGGTGGACGCGGTGAGTTCAGCCGCCGCCATGGAGCTTCGCGTGGACGAGTGGGGACTGGACTGGACGTTTTCCGGAGTCCAGAAGGCGTGGATGTGCCCGCCAGGCCTGATGGTCGCGGCCGTCAGCGATCGGGCGCGTGAAGCGGCCCGGTCGACAACCTTCAACCGCTTCTACTTCGATCTGGAACCCATGGCCAGGGCGGCGCGGGAAGGCACGACCGCGACGACGCCCGCCGTTTCGCTGCTGTATGGCCTGGATGCCGCGGTGGACGTGATGCTCGATGAGGGCATCGACAACGTCTGGTCCCGCCACACGCGGCTGGGCGAGGCGTTCCGTGCCGGTCTCACCGGGCTGGGCATCGAACTCCTCGCCCAGGAAGGCTACGAGTCGAGTTCGGTGACGGCGTTCTACACGCCGGGGAACATGACCGCGCCGGAGTTTCAGGCGAAAATGCAGGAAACGACTGGCATTGTCATCGCGACCGGGCAGGGAGCCCTTGGCGAATCGGTGAATCGCGTTGGCCACATGGGGTGGACCGAGCAGCCGGAACTGGATGCCACGATCGAGGCCATCGCCCGCTGCATGGGCTCCTGAGATTGTCGAAGCGAGTTCCATTGAGGAAAGTGTCCGGACAACCAGCGCACAATGAGGACGTGGGGGAGAAGCGCGATCGCGCGTCGATTGCGCATTTCCCTCTGTTGCGGCATGAATGCTGCTCGTCTATACTTTCGCCATAAACCTCCACCAAGGGACAGCCACTTTGGCCGGATCTCGATGGGATGGAGGTTGCTGCGTGTCTTTTTATTAAGGTAGGTATATGGACGGTACGGACGTTCGTGAGCAAAGCAATGGCGTCAGCGTTTCGGAGCAGGACACTGCGGCGGAACAGGAGCTTGCCGACGGGCTTTCGCTCATGGAGCAATTCCTCAGCGATCCCAGCCATGACTACAAGACCCTGAAATATGGGGATGTCCTGGAAGGGATCATCATGCATCTCGATCGGGACGAGCTGCTGGTGGACATTGGATCCAAGGCAGAAGGCATCGTTCCGGCGAAGGAGTATTCCAGTCTTTCTGCTGAGGAGAGAGACAAGCTGGAGATTGGTGACAAGATTCTCGTGTTCGTGGTTCAGCCCGAAAACGCGGAAGGTCACCCGGTAGTCAGCATTGATCGCGCTCGCCAGGAGAAAAGCTGGCGCAAGCTGCAGGAGATTCACGAGCAGAACGAGGTCATCGAGGCCGAGGTCACCAACTACAACAAGGGTGGTCTTCTGGTCAACCTCGATGGCGTGCGTGGTTTCGTGCCCGCCTCGCAGGTAAGCGAGATCCGTGGTGGCGACGAGTCCAGCAAGCAAGCCGACATGGCTCGCCTGATTGGCACTTCACTCCCGCTCAAGGTCATCGAAATCAACCGGCACCGGAATCGCCTCATCCTCTCCGAGCGGCAGGCGATCCAGGAGCGGCGCGATGTCATGAAAGAGCGCCTCATCGAGGAGCTTGAGGAAGGCGAGATTCGCAAGGGTCGCGTGTCCTCCATCTGTGACTTCGGCGCATTCGTCGACATTGGAGGCGCGGACGGACTCGTCCACCTCTCCGAGTTGTCCTGGAGCCGCGTTCGCCATCCAAGTGAGCTGCTCAAGATCGGCGAGGAAGTCGATGTCTACGTCCTCGGCATCAATGCCCAGGAAAAGAAGATCGCGCTCTCGATCAAGCGCACCCAGGCCGAGCCCTGGAGCCGCGTCGCCAGTTCCTATGAAGTCGGGAAGCTCGTTCGCGGCAACGTGACCCAGCTCGCCAACTTCGGCGCTTTCGCTCGCATCGAGGATGGCATTGAGGGCCTGATCCACGTTTCCGAGCTTGCCGACGAGCGCATTCAGCACCCGAAGCAGGTTGTCGCCGAAGGCCAGGAACTCCTGCTCCGCATCATCCGCATCGATCCCCAGCGTCGTCGCATGGGTCTTAGCCTGCGCCGCGCGCTGGATACCCCCGATGATGAATTGCTGAGCGTGTTTGGTGAGGGCATTCTCGAAGAGCGAGACGCACTGGTTCAGAAGATCCAGGCGGCGCTCGAGGCCGAGGGCCTTACCGGCCAGTTCGCCGAGCCCGCGGCTGAAACGACGGACAGCGGTACGACTGGATCTCCGGATGACGGCGGCGCCGTCGAGGCCGAGGTTCGGGTTGTCGATCAGGTCGCTGCCTTCCAGGAACGCCAGCAGCGTGCCGAAGAAGCCGCCAGCGCCCGCCGCGATGCGCGGCAGAACCAGCAGCGCCAAAGCCGCCAGTCTGAATCGTCCAGCTTCGCGGACGAGGACATGTCCGCCATGGCCATGGCATTTGCCCTCGCCGGCGGTCCAGATGACTTGATCAGCGCCATCGAGCAGCCCGAGTCAGCCCCGGTTTCCGAAGAGGAACAGCCGCGGGCCGCGACCTCGGAAGTAACGACCGAACAGCCGGCGACCGCCGAAACTCCGGTGGTTGAGGATTCGGCCGAGGCTGAGACCCCGGTCGACGCGGCCGCGGAGGCTCCGGCTGAGGCGACGCCGAAGGCGACCGCCTCCAGCAAGCTTCCAAGCGATGGCCAGGGTGTGGATTGGATCCCAGGCGACGGCGCCAACAACGTCCCCGACGGCTTCCCGCTCAAGGGCAATGCCAGCTCCCGGATTTACCACCCGCAGGAGTCGGCGTCCTACGATGTCACCGTCGCGGAAATCTACTTCGCGACGCCGGAAGCCGCCGAGCGGGCTGGTTACCGGTTGCCGAAGAACCTTCAGGCCGCCGGTGAGTCTGTCGCCGCCGCGGCGAAAGCCGCCGCCGAAGCGGCGACGGAGTCCAGCGAAGAGTAGGGCTCGGCGCACAATTCATCTGGCAACAATGCACGGCGGCGAGTGGGGATTCCCACTCGTCGCTGTTGCTTATGGGTGCGATCTTCGGGCATAGTAGGTTTGGGGAGTAGCACACAACGTCTCTCCGTCGCACAATTGATTCAGGGCACCTGAATTGAGAGTACGGTGTCCGAGCGAAGTAGCACCACGTAGACAGGTGAACGAGGACTGGTTTCCGTACGCCTGTCGAGATTGGGGGAGCCCTGGATGGCCGAGAAGTTCGACAAATTCACAGATCGAGCTCGCAGAGTCCTAACGCTCGCCCAGGAAGAGGCCCAGAGGTTCAACCACAATTACATCGGTACCGAACATCTGCTTCTTGGTCTCGTGCGCGAAGGCGAAGGCGTTGCTGCGAAAGTGCTGAGCAACATGGGAGTTCAGCTTCCACGGGTTCGCTCGGCGGTAGAGTTCATTATCGGCCGCGGTGAGACGATGGTCATGGGCGAGATTGGGCTGACTCCTCGCGCCAAGAAAGTCATCGAGCTCTCCGTGGACGAGGCCCGGCGGCTCAACCATCACTACATCGGCACCGAGCACTTACTGCTCGGTCTCGTTCGAGAGGGCGAAGGCATCGCCGCCGGCGTGCTGGAAAGTCTCGGAGTCAATCTCGAAAAGGTCCGCGCCCAGGTCATGCAGGTGGTGAGCCAGAGCGCCACCGCCCAGCAACAGTCCAAGTCCCAAACCAAGACGCCGTATCTGGACGCCCTTGGCTTCGATCTAACCGAGGCCGCTCGCACCCAGAAGCTCGGTCCCCTTGTCGGCAGGCAGCTTGAGATCGATCGCGTCATGCAGATCCTGTCTCGTCGCACCAAGAACAATCCGGCCCTCATCGGCGAGCCCGGCGTTGGCAAGACCGCCATTGTCGAGGGGCTCGCGCAGCGCATCGTCAATGGCGATGTTCCCGAGCAGCTCCAGAATAAGCGGCTGGTCGCGCTGGATATTGGCGCGCTCGTGGCGGGCACCAAATACCGCGGAGAGTTCGAGGAGCGCCTGAAGAAGATCGTCAACGAAGTCAAGGAAACCAAGAGCATCCTCTTCATCGATGAGTTGCACACGCTCGTTGGAGCCGGCGCCGCCGAGGGCGCGGTGGACGCCGCCAACATCCTGAAGCCGGCGCTGTCCCGCGGCGAGCTGCAAACCATCGGCGCCACCACGCTCGACGAGTACCGCAAGTACATCGAGCGCGACGCCGCGCTCGAGCGCCGGTTCCAGCCGATTCAGGTTGAGGAGCCGTCGATCGAGGAGACGGTCGCCATTCTTGAAGGTGTGCGCTCCCTCTACGAAGAGCATCACGGTCTCAAGATCAGCGATGAAGCCCTGAGGGCGGCCGCCAGCCTCGCCGCACGCTACGTGACCGACCGCTTCATGCCTGACAAGGCGATCGACCTGATTGACGAAGCTTCCTCCCGGGTTCGGATGCAGCGCTCCGCCGCGCCTCCAAGTCTCAAGGAGGCCATGGTTGGGCTCCAGTCGCTCCAGCGCGAACTCGACGCCGCGGTCAATGGCCGCGACTACGAGCTCGCCGCCGAGCTCCGCGACCGGGAGCGAAAGCTGCGCGATCGGATCGAGTCTCAGGAGCAGGATCTCAAGGATTCGCAGACGAACGACGACGGGTACGTTACCGAGGAGGATATCGCCGAGGTCGTCTCGATGTGGACAGGTATCCCACTCATTCGAATCGCCGGCGAAGAGAGCGAGCGTCTCCTCCACATGGAGGACGCCCTGCATCAGC
>CAZUPA010000027.1:16426-27567 GCA_964622205.1 uncultured Sphaerobacteraceae bacterium | reverse complement strand
GCTCGCGTTGCCGTCTTTCGACGCCATCGCCACCCAGGGCAATGGCGTCGCCGAAACGCTCACGGCCATCTCGAAGCTCGTGGGCCGCACGCTTTAGTCAGGCTGCTCGTTGGTTTGAGGCGTGGATCGCGGCCATCCCGGGCGACTGTAGGCGGGATTTGGGTAGGAATAGAACCCCTCGCCGGTCTTCCAGCCGAGCTTTCCGGCATCCACCAATGAATGAAGCACCGCCGACGGCTGGTCCGTTGGGTCCTGGCTCACCGCCATATAGGTGTCTTCGATATCCGCCACGACATTAAGTCCGACCTGGTCCATCATGGCGAACGGCCCATAATCGATGCCCCAGAAGAACGCCCACAGCCGGTCGACATCCTCCGGATCGGCGTGCCCCTGATCGACCACGGCCAGCGCCTCGCGTTTCACCGCCCGCCAGACCCGGTTGATGATGAAGCCCTTGCTCTCCCCTCGCACCACCGCCACATAGAGTCCAAGCGAGCGGCCGAAATCCTCCAGGACATCCATCGTCTCTGGCGAGGTCTGGCCGCAGCCCATCAACTCAACGCACGACCTGATCCAGAACTCGGAGAAAAAATGCAGGTTCACCAACCGGCTGGGATCTGGCGTCACATCGGCAAGCGTCCGGGACGGCAGTGACGAACTGTTCGTCGCCAGGTACGCGCTGGGGTTGATCCGCCCGATCTCCCCGAAAACCTCGCGTTTGGTCTGGACTTCTTCCCGTACCGCCTCAATCACCAGGTCCGAGCCGGAAACGGCCTCCTCCAGTGACGGCGCCGGCGCGATCCGGCCCAGAACGGCATCGAGGTCCCAGTCGAGCCGCCCATCCTCGATCACCGGTTCCAGCAGGTTTCGCAGCCGCGACAGCGCCGCACCGGCTGCTCCGGGCGCGACATCGTAGAGCCGCACCGGACGGCCGCTGGCGGCGGTCATCGCCGCGATCTGGGCGCCAAGCGTTCCGGCGCCGATCACGGCAACCCGGTTGATCGTCTGGTTTCTGTCCGAATTCACCGCATCCATACGCTATGCTCCAGGTCAGGGTTGGCGCGAATACATTCTCGACAAACGATGGAAGGGATCATACGGCCATGGCGAACAACGGGAAATGGAGCAGTCTCCCCGGCAAGGCGATCAACGGATTTGCGAACTGGCTGATTGGCACGGTCGGCGTCAACTTCCAGGGCGCCAGGGTCCTGACGGTCCGTGGGCGCAGCTCCGGCATGCCCCGTAGCGTCACGGTCAACCCGCTCGAGCTGGACGGCCATACCTACCTGCTCTCGCCCCGGGGGCAAACCCAGTGGGTGAAGAACCTGCGGCCAGCCCAGACAGGTTCGCTGAAACGGGGCCGCGACAAGCGCGCGTTCCACGTCGCGCGGGAATTGCCGGATACAGACAAGGCCCCAGTGATAACGGCATATGTGGACCGCTGGCACTGGCAGGTTGGCAAGTTGATGGATGTGCCGAAGAAGCCCGATGCCGCGACGCTCGCCAGGATTGCGCCGAACCATCCCGTATTTGAAATAGCCTTCGATGCCTGAGCCGTCTCGCGCGGCGTTGCCGCCACCAGCCTCGCGGCGCGCCAAACGCGTCCGTACACTCTGATTCCCCGGTGGTATACTCACGCAATATTGAACCCTGCCAGGGGCAGTGACTGTTCGACGACACCGCGGCCATCTATCCATTTCCTGAACGCCCGGTGGAATGCAAGCTGGACCAGACATGACCCAAAGCACGTTCAGGATGTGGTTGCGCCCCGGCATGAAAATCAAGCGCTGGATCGCGCTCTTCGCGTTCGCGCTCGTCCTCGTCTGCCTCGCCATTGCCATGGCGGCGGCCTGGATCTACGCCCACTACTCCGTTCCCTCCGCCGTTCAGGATGTCGCCAGCGCGATCACGCTGCAATTCATCCCCCATCCCTGGCGAGGAATCATCCTCTTCGCGGCCGGCCTCGCCCTGATCGCCGTTGCAATGTGGAAGCTGAGCCAGGCGATCTTCAGCCCCTTGCTCAGGGAAATCACCAGTGGCCGCACCGTCGCCGAGATTTACGTCGGCGACAAGTTCGGCCCGGCCGTTCCAGAGTTCAATGTCGTAACCGTCGGCGGCGGCACCGGGCTCGGCAACCTGCTCCGTGGCCTCAAACAGGCGAACATCAACCTCACCGCGATCGTGACGGTCGCCGACGATGGGGGAAGCACCGGCAGGATCCGCGACGCCTTCGATATCCCTGCCCCTGGGGACATCCGCAACTGCCTGGTCTCGCTGGCCAAGGACGAGTCGACGATGGGCCAACTCTTCCACTATCGCTTCGACAAGGACGGTTCCGAGCTTTCCGGACACTCGTTCGGCAATCTCTTCATCACCGCCATGACCCAGGTCACCGGCAGTTTCGAGCAGGCCGTGCTCGAATCGGCCCGCGTGTTGAACATCGAGGGCCGGGTGCTGCCTTCCACGCTGGAAAATGTCACGCTCTGCGCCGACCTCGCGGATGGTTCGTCGGTGCGCGGGGAATCGGCCGTGGGCCACGACAGCCCGCCAATCAAGCGCCTCTACCTGGAGCCGGACCGGCCGAAGGCCTACGATCCCGCGCTGGCGGCGATCCTCAACGCCGACCTCGTCGTGCTTGGGCCTGGCAGCCTGTTTACTAGCGTGATTCCCAACCTCCTGGTCGATGGGGTTCGCGAAGCCATCCGCTGGTCATCGGGGCAAACCGTCTACGTCTGCAACGTGGCGACCCAGGAAGGTGAAACCGACCATTTCGACTACGAAGATCACGTCTCCGAGATCGTCGACTACCTCGGCGAGGGCGAGCTGGATTACGTGCTCCTGAACAACAACCCCGCCGCTTCCACCGCGATCCGGCCGCACGAACATGTGGACGCGGTTCTGTACGATGGAGCCTCCCACACCAGGCAGGGCGTGGAAATCATTGCCCGCGATGTCGTGAACGACCAGAACCCCCTTCGCCACGACCCCCTCAAGCTCGCCGCCGAACTCCTCGACATCGTGCGTGGCCAGCGACAGGTCACCGTGCCCCCCGGTTTCGTGCCGCACGGCGACTCCGCATCCAGCGCCGCCGAGCCCGCGACCGCCATCCGTTAGCGTCCCGGTCGTCCATCGGTCAGAATTGCCATCAGGCGCGAACCCCCGCGCCATTCCGGGCAGCCAGTCTTTGGTACGCTTCACGTTCCGGTGTGACGGGTAACTGGAGCCGTCGTGCTCCCGCGTCACGGGCCGCCTTTACCGCGCAGAGGAGCATTTGGATGGTTTACAAGATCGGTATCAATGGCTTTGGTCGCATTGGACGTCAGGTCTTCAAGGCAATCGACAAGGGCGGCTTCGCCGACCTGTTCGAAGTGGTTGCCGTCAACGATCTTACCGAGAACGAGACCCTTGCCCACCTTCTGAAGTACGATTCCACCTACGGAATCTTCGACGCCGAAGTCGCCGCCAACGGCGATGGCATCACGGTTAATGGCAAGTTCGTAAAGGTTCTGGAAGAGAAAGACCCCGCCGCCCTCCCCTGGGGCGAACTCGGCGTCGATCTCGTGATTGAATCCACCGGCCGCTTCACTAACGCCGAGCAGGCGTCCGCCCACATCGAGGCCGGCGCGAAAAAGGTGATCATCAGCGCCCCGGCCAAGGGTGACGACGCCACCATCGTCCTCGGCGTCAACGAGAGCATCTACGATCCAGCCAGCCACAACATCATTTCGAATGCCTCCTGCACCACCAACTGCCTGGCGCCGGTGGTGAAGGTCATTCTCGACAATTTCGGCATCGAAACCGGCATGATGACCACCGTCCATTCCTACACCGCCGACCAGGTGCTCCAGGACGGCCCGCACAAGGACCTCCGGCGCGCGCGCGGCGCGGCCCAGAACATCGTCCCCACCACCACGGGCGCGGCGAAGGCGATGTCGAGGGTGATTCCCGAGGTGGAAGGCAAGCTCGACGGGTTCTCCCTGCGCGTGCCAACCCCAACCGTGTCGATCGTCGACTTCGTCGCGGTGACGGAAAAGCCGGTGACGATCGAGTCAGTCAACGCGGCATTCAAGGCGGCGTCCGAAAGCGACGAAATGTTCGGCATCGTTGGCTACTCTGAGGAGCCGCTGGTTTCCTCCGACTATCGCCAGGATCCGCGCTCGTCGATAATCGACGCGCTTTCCACCAACGTTCTCGGCGAGCGCATGGTCAAGGTCGTGGCGTGGTACGACAACGAATGGGGCTACTCCTGCCGGATCGCCGACCTTGCCGCACTCGTCTGCGAGCAAGGGTTCGACTCCTAGGGCCACGCCGGAGGAACATCCGCATGACCAGGCGTTCGATGACCTCGATCGACGTGGCGGGGAAGCGCGTGCTCTGCCGCGTGGACTTCAATGTGCCGCTTAAGAATGGCGAGATCGAGGACGACACCCGCATCCGGGCCGCGCTACCCACCATCGAGTGGCTCGTGTCCCACCAGGCGCGCGTCATCCTCTGCAGCCACCTCGGCCGACCCAAGGGCGAGGTCGTTGAGAGGTTTCGCCTCAAGCCGGTGGCCGCCCGGCTCGAAACGCTGTTGGGTCAACCGGTCACCGCGCTGGGTGCGATCACTGGCCGTGACGTGGAGTCAAGGATTGGCGCGATGCGGGACGGCGATGTCGTCCTGCTCGAAAATCTCCGCTTCGACCCGCGCGAGGAAGCCAACGACTCGGAGTTCTCCCAGGAACTCGCCGATTTGGCGGACCTGTACGTGAACGACGCGTTTGGCGCCGCGCATCGCGCGCATGCGTCCACGGAAGGGGTCGCCCACCTCTTGCCCGCCAGCCTCGGACTGCTCATACAGCGTGAAGTCGATGCGCTCTCGGCGCTGATGGACGCCCCGGGGCATCCATTCGTCGCCATCATTGGCGGCGCCAAGGTCTCGGACAAGCTGGCGGTGCTCCAAAACCTGCTGGACCGGGTCGACCATCTCCTGATCGGAGGCGGGATGGCCAACACCTTCCTGCTGGCCCAGGATCACGAAGTGGGCACATCGCTGGTGGAGCCAGACCTGGTCGACACCGCGAAGGCCCTGATGGCCGAGGCGGAGCGCCGGAACGTGTCGATCGGGCTTCCCACGGATGTCATCGTGGCGGAGAGCATCGAGGCGGACAGCGGCGACACGGTGTCGCTCGACGCGATCGACGCCCGGGAGGCGATTTTCGACATTGGGCCGGAATCGGCCGCCGCCTACGCGGAGATCATCGCTGGGGCGAAGACGGTGTTCTGGAATGGTCCGCTGGGTGTGGCCGAGAACCCGGCCTTCGCCGGAGGGACGGCAACGGTCGCCCGCGCCGTCGCGGGGGCGGGTGGCTATACGGTGATCGGGGGCGGAGACTCGGTGTCCGCCATCGAACATCTCGGCCTGGCGGATCGAATCGATCATATCTCGACCGGAGGGGGCGCCTCGCTCGAATTCCTCGAGGGCAAGTCCCTGCCAGGCATCGCCGCGATTCCGGAGGCTGAATGACCACGCGAATGCCGTACATCATCGGCAACTGGAAGATGAACCTCGATATCGAACAAGCGATGTCCCTGGCGGGGGATGTCGCGGACATGGCGAACGACGCCGGCGACGACGTTGGCGTCGGGGTCGCCATTCCCTTTCCGTGGATCCCGCTGATCGCCAGCGAGTATGCCGAATCCAGCCTGCTCATCGGCGCGCAGGACGTCTCGCCTCACGTGGAGGGCGCCTTTACGGGAGACGTCTCGGCGGGCATGCTCGCGCCGTGGTGTACCTTCGCCATCGTTGGCCATAGCGAACGCCGCCAGCACCATGGCGAAACGGACGATCTGGCGCGGGCCAAGGTCGACGCGGTGCTGGCGAACCAGCTTGCGCCAGTACTCTGCGTCGGCGAAACCCAGGCCGAGCGGGACGCGGGGAGCGCGCTCGACGTCATCGCGGCCCAGGTGAATGCCGCCACACGGCATCTCGGCGCGACACAGCTCCGTGGATTGCTGATCGCCTACGAGCCTGTCTGGGCGATTGGGACCGGACAAACCGCCAGCCCCGCCGACGCTCAGGAGGTGGCGGCCCACATTCGCGCCCAACTGGCGGCGATCGACGAGACCGCGGCGGGCATGGTCCCGGTCCTGTATGGCGGAAGCGTGAAGGCGGACAACGCCGCCGCGTTCTTCGCCGAAGCGGATATCGATGGCGCCCTGGTGGGAGGCGCGAGCCTCGATGCGCCATCGTTCCTCGAAATCATCCGCGGCGCGCTTGCCTGAAATGGCCGGAATACTTTGCCCCGCATACGCTGTGGGTGGTACCCTGCACACGATGCTGGACGGCGATCCCAGCCACGACTTGAAGAAGGATTGTTCATCACGTGGAAGTCGCGCTCAATCTGGTAACCATCATCGTCTCCATCGTGTTGATCGTCATCATCCTGCTCCAGACCAAAGGCTCCTCGTTCAGCGGCGCGTTCGGTGGTGGCGGTTCGGATTCGATTCAGCGCACACGCCGGGGATTCGAGAAGACACTGTTCCAGTTCACGATTGGAACCGCCATCTTTTTCGTCTTCCTCTGCATCTTGAGCAGCATTGTCCTGAGCAGCTAGCCTGCCTTTTAACGTGCGGAGTAGTGGTTCGCGATGAGTCAGGAAGGAGACGTGGCACACATTCACTAAACACGCAGCCAGCGCGCCGGACATGAGCCGGAAGCGCCAGGCGAAATAAATCCGCGCACGCGTGTGGTGTGTCACCATTCTACCATTCGCGCGTTGAAAACCTGTGTTTCACAGGTCTACAATTACATCCACAGCGAGTTGGCGAAAACGGTACCTTCTGTACATTCCATCAACGTCGCCAACACGCGATTTCACATCTGATTCAAGGAGGCAAACTGCAATGGGCGGTATTGGAGTACCTGAACTGGCTATTGTGCTGGTGATCATCGTGATCATTTTCGGCGTCGGAAAGCTTCCGGAAATCGGTGGCGCGCTCGGCAAGGGCATCCGCGAGTTCAAGACCGAGTCGACGACGGAAGATGGCGAAGAAGACAACGAGAAGATCGAAGCTGGCACGTCTCAGTCGGCCTCGACCATCACGTCCTCGCCGGTGCGCGACGACAACACCGTCAAGGTTGGCGGCAGTCGCGCGGACGAGATTTAAGCGCATCCGCAACGAAGCACATCGCGCTCGCGTTGCAGAAGCAGGGGACGCAGGGATCATCCCTTGCGTCCCCTTTGCTTTTGTGCAGCACATCCCCACCGAGGTGTTGATCCGGCATGACCAATAGTCCAAACGAGGCCGCTCCCGACCTTCCAACATCCCCTGGCGCCTCCGCTGAGTCACCCGATCAGGGTCAGCCGGTCACCCCAAGCATCGAGACAACCTCCAGCGCGTCGTCCCGCTCGCTCGTTCGCGAAGTCATCGAAACCCTCCTGCTGGCGCTGCTCATCTTCGTCGCGGTACGGGCTGTCGTGCTGAACTTCCGTGTCGATGGCCATAGCATGGACCACAGCCTCCAGGACAACGAGATGCTCCTGGTCAACCGCAATGCCTACTTCGCGCTCGACCAGGACAAGTGGTTCGGCTGGATTCCCGGAACGGACTTCGATGAAGACGATGCCTGGCGGCCCTTCGGCACGCCCGAGCGCGGCGACATCGTGGTGCTCAACCCTCCGGCCGAGGAAGCCTCCGCCGACAAGCCGTACATCAAGCGCGTGATCGGCCTGGCGGGAGACACCATCGAGATTCGCGACAACGCCGTGTATATCGACGGAATCCGGATCGACGAGCCGTACCTGGACGACGGCATCGCCATGCCCTGTGGCTGGCGCGCGGAGTACTGTGGCCCGCTCGAGATTCCCGAAGGCTACGTCTACGTGATGGGCGACAACCGCGATAACAGCGAGGATTCCCGGTACTTCGGTCTCGTTCCGATCGAGAACATCATCGGCAAGGCATGGATCACCTACTGGCCGGTTAGCGAGATTGACGTGGTGCCGCACTACGACTATCCGGAGCTTGAAGAGACCGGCTGAAACAGCGATCCACTTTCCGCGGGCGGGAATGGCCTACCACGGGTGCGTGTCTGGTCAGGTGGGTGATGGTTCGTGGATGGACGTGGGTATAGTATAGGGACAGGGCGGGTACAGGCCCTGGAAATGACCCCGGGGTGCTGGTCACCCCGATCCAAACGTCCTCCAGCGTCCCGTGATGGACATTGGAAGCATTAGAGGCCCGAAGATGATTGAGACGACCGTTGAGAGCATCCGCGTCAGCCTTGTCACGCAAAACCGGGTGGTCATCCTGAAGGAAGTCGATGGTGACCGGCACTTGCCCATCTGGATCGGCGCCTACGAGGCCGAAGCCATCGCCATGGAACTCCAGGGAGTGACCGCGACCCGGCCACTGCCCTACGACCTGTTTCGTGCGTTGCTGGGTGAACTCGACGTGACGGTAACCCGGATCGTGATCACCGACCTGAGCGACCAGGTGTTCTACGCCCGGGTGGTGCTGGAGCGCGCCGGCGCCACGTTCGAACTCGATTCCCGTCCCAGCGATGCCATCGCCATCGCCGTTCGCACCGGCGCGCGCATCCTTGTGACCGAAAGCATCATGGAGCAGGTCGGCGTGGCCATGGATGGCGACGACGACGCCGAGGTGGAAGTCAGGCATCCCGCGGACACGCCCGCGTTCACCTCTCCTCCCGCCGCCGAAACGCGGGAGTCAGGCGCTCCCGCCCCAGGCGACGAGCAACTCGGGGTGTTTCGCGACTTCATCAATTCGCTGGACCTGGACGACTTCGACCGCAAACGCTCCAACTAGATCCGGCCCGCTCGCCAATCCCGCGGGTTCGTACGACAGAAGGACATATGGACTCAGAAGTTCGCATCAAACACATCGTCCTCAACCGCATGGAACGCTGTATCGTGTGCCATCATCACTTCCAGCCGGAAGACATCACCGTCATCTCCCGCGAGCGTGAAATGTGGACCATGCTGGTGGAATGCACGGATTGCCACGCGCGCAACTTCGTCGCCGCCGTGCTCAACGATGGCGATCCCGAGGAAGCCCAGCTTGCCCTGCGCCGCCTGAGTGAGCGCGCCTCCCGCGAGGTCGTAGGCAAGGATGAGTTCGAGGACGTCTCCTACGGGGAGAAGACGCCGGAGCCATCGGAGCCAGTCACCGCCTCCGACGTGGTCGACATGTATCAGTTCCTCGAAGCGTTCGACGGTGACTTCAAGGCCCTCTTCTCCTCCTGAACCGACCAACGCGCATAACGCCGGGATCGGGCCGCCAGATCGGCGCACGCACGCCTGATACCGGCTCTTGAGAATGATTCGCTGGGGTATACTCAGCGGGATATTTCGCGACGTTTCTCGCACTGCCGCTCGACCATGCGATGACTGGTCCAGGCGACAGGGAGGTTCCCCTCAGTGGCCCAAGCCGACACAGCGCACGTTCCCCTTCCAGTGCCCGCTCCATTCACCGGGCGCCAGGAAATCGATCTTGATGTCGTGCGTGAACTCCTTTCCCACTTCACCTACAGCGACTTCGAAGAGGCCCAGGAGTTGATCCTCTCGGCCCTCCAGGAGGTGAACGAGCACTTCGGGTGGGTCTCTCCCGAGGCCGCCGAACTCGTCGCCAAACATCTCAACACCAGCGCCACGCGCGTGTTTGGCCTCCTGACGTTCTACGCCGACTTCCGGACCGAACCGCGTGGTCACCACCACATGCTCATTTGCCACGGCATGGCCTGTTATGTCATGGGCTCGCAGGCCCTCGTGCAAACGATGCAGGACTCGTTTGGCATCGACGACGGTGAAACCACCGCCGACGATCAGATGAGCGTGCAGGTGGTCAACGGCTGCCTCGGCGTCTGCGACCGGGCGCCCGTCGTGAAGATCGACGACGACTACTTCAGCTACGTCACCGCCGGGGAGCTGACCGGACTGGTCAACAACGCGATCGCCGGCCGTGAGGCCATGCGGGAAGAAGGAGCGGGCAATGGCCAGCACGATCGATAACCAGGAACTGACCCGGCTCCAGTCCCGTGACGAGTACGTCCAGTTCCGCGAAAAAGCTCACGCCCGCTGGCGGGACATGTGGGAAGGCAACCGCACGATCGTCAGCGTGGGAGTTGGCAGCAGTTCGGTGGCCAAGGGCTCGCTGAAGGTGCTCGACGCCTGTCACGCGAAGCTCGGCGGCGACGCCATCGTTCGCGAAGTCAGCGGCAACGGGGCGTTCTGGATGGAGCCGTGGATCGAGGTCAAGCGGCCTGGCGATCCGCCGGTTGTCTACGGAAACGTTGCTCCCGAGGACGTCGTCGCCGTCGTCAACGGCGAGCGGCGGGACCTCGCGGTCGGTGTCCGGAGCGATGGCAATCTCGGCGAAATCCCGTCGCTCAACGAGCACCCGTTCTTCAAGCATCAGATTCAGCTTATCTCCCGAAACGCCGGCGTTATCGAGCCCGACTCGATCGAAGACGCGATCGCCCGCGGCGCCTACGACGGCTACTTCAAGGTGCTCTTCGAAATGAGCGCCGAGGAAGCCATCGCCGAGGTGACCGCCTCGAACGTCCGGGGCCGCGGGGGCGGAGGGTTCCCGGCCGGCATCAAGTGGGAAAGCGGACGCAAGGCACGCGTGACGCCCAAATTCGTGGTCTGCAACAGCCACGAGGGCGAACCGAATGTGTACAAGGACCGCCACCTGCACGAGTGCGATCCACACCGCATCCTCGAAGGCATCCTGATCGCCTGCGTCGTCTGCGGCGCCGAGCGTGGCTACAACTACATCGGCGGCGAGTACCCGCTGGCGATCCGCCGCTTCCGCAAGGCGGTGGCCGACGCCGAGCGCATCGGCCTCATCGGCAGGAACGTCCTCGGCACCGGCAAGAATGTCGCCTTCCGTGTCCGAACCGGTGGCGGCGCGTACATTTGCGGCGAAGCCTCCGCCCTCATGTTCTCGGTGATGGGTGTTCGTGGGCAGCCTCGAACCAAGCCGCCTCGATCGGTCGAGGAAGGGCTCTGGAAGCGGCCCACCGTCGCCAACAACACCGAGACCCTCGCCAACATCCCTGACATCATCGTCAACGGCGGCGAATGGTACGCCGGCTTCGGCACCGAGAGCAGCAAGGGCACCAAGCTGATGACGGT
>CAZUPA010000027.1:10695-16326 GCA_964622205.1 uncultured Sphaerobacteraceae bacterium | reverse complement strand
CTCACGGCCTTCAACCGGTACGAGTCCTGTTCGAAATGCGTCCCCTGCCGTCTCGGCAATCCGGCGCTGGTCGAGATCATCGACCGCATCCGGTTCGGCCGCGGCTCGCGGGAGGATCTCACGCTCATTCAGCGAACGAGCAAGCACGTCATCGAACTCTCGCTCTGCGGTCTTGGTCAGGTTGCCCCGGTGCCGCTGCTCGGCATGATGGAGCACTACCCGGAGGAGTTCCAGCGGGCGGTTGAACATGGCACGGTCACGACCGAGTCGGAGCCGCTGGCGGCGGACTGATCCCACGGAAACCAGAACCATGCACAACGCCGGGCGGCTGATTCCGCCCGGCGTTTTCGTGTCTTTCTGATCGTCAGGGTCTACGACTGTGCGTCGATGTTTCACCCAGTCTACGTCGAGTCGCGTGAGCATGTTTCCCTCGCGAACTGCAGCCGTCACCCAGAGGCGAAGCCGATGGGTCCCCGGACGAAGTCCTTCCGCCGTCAGGCGGTGTCCATACTGGAGCCATCTTCCTCGCCTACCATCGAAATACGTCCTCTCTTCGTATGGAAGTTCCGTCGTCTGTGTATGGTGGAGCGTGGCATGGACTCCCTGGTCACCCTTGCTCGCCTCGTGTGATCGCCAACATGTCGGGGTCGAAGCGGGTGGGCGAGCCGTGTAGCCTGGGCAGAAGTGCGGCATCGGTGCCGAGCCACCAAACCTCAATGCGTTCAGCCGGACTTCAGGTCAGGTCAGCGCTACTTGCTGGCCCACGCCCTGGCGCGTGGCCTCGTCGTAGGCAAAGCGGCCAACAACCACGTCCTGCACCGCGTTTCCGACGCTCTTGAAGAACGTGATTTCGCTGTCCGATGTGCGGCCCGGAATGTCGCCAAGCACCAGGTGACCGATTTCGCGCATAACATGCGACTTCTCGATCAACCCATCCCGTAGCGGAACGATCAGGTCTCCTGCTTCTTCCAGCGCCGGCTCGAGTTCGTCAACCGTTACCGTCGCTCTCGCGATGGTTGCCGCCGGAATCTCCTGCATCTCCGGCTTGAACGATCCCACGCCGTTGATGTGGGCGCCAGGCTTCACGTCGGTGTCGTCAAACACGGGCGTGGCGGACGTTGTCGCGGTACAGATGATATCGGCCCGCCTAACGGCATCCGCGACGTCCTGGGTCGTTTCCACGCGCCCGGCGAGGTCCGGCCAGTCACTGGCAAGCGACTCCCGCACCTGCCTGGCACGCTCTTCCGACCGGGTCACGAAGACCACCCGCTCGATCTCTCGCGCTTCACAGACCGCGGCGGCCTGCGTCACTCCCTGGGCGCCCGCGCCGATCACGGTCAGCACCGTACTGTCCTCGCGGGCGAGCAGGCGGGTGGCGAGGCCGGAAATCGCGCCCGTGCGCAGGGCGGTCAGATAGCCGCCATCCATCATCGCAACCGGCTGCCCTGTTTCGTCGTCCAGCAGGCAGACTACCGACGTGATGGTCGGCAGCCCCTTCTTCTCGTTGCCGGTGAACACCGACACCACCTTCAGGCCCAACGCCGACGCCGATGGCACATACGCCGGCATGAACAGCGACACGCCCGGCCCACGCCCCACGTCAAGCGGGGTTCGCAGCGGAGATTGCGCCTTGCCCGCCGCCAGATCGGCGAACGCAACCGCCATCAAATCGATTGCCTGCGCCATTGGCACAAGCCGCTTCACATCAGACCGTGACAAGACCAGCATGACCGCCTCCATTGAAAGACTGCCGCATTCGTACAACGATTTCCGGACAGGTTCACTCCCATGATACGGTGACAACATGGCACCATCACCTCAACGTGGACTAAGATAGTGTCCGTTCATGTACGGCTACCGAGGTCCACGCCGACACGGCTATCCGGACGATATGTCCGTACATTATCGGGATCGCAAACTCATCCGGATTCGGATCACTACTCCAGAATCCGTGCCACATAGACACCATCATCCCGGAGGTCTACAATCGACGGCATTCAGTCGAACGATGGTTTCCGGGGACCCGCCAACGCATCAGTGGGGTGATTCGTAGGCGGCAGGGCTTCCCTGCTGGCTCCAATCGGCCGTCAGGGGCTGAATGTAGGGTAGAAAGTTCGATGCCGGAATCGAAGCGCCAGTGTTCCACGTGCAGATTCTTCCAGAATGCCCAGCTTTCTGGCAATGGTTGGTGTACGCATCCCAAGCGGCAAGTGGCCAGCGACGTGAAGATTCTCGTCCGCGAGCGGGAGCTTGCCTGCCGGAACACCTGGGGCGACGACCTATGGATGGACGCATCGTCGCATGCAACAACATCGGAAGTCGCGCCAGCCGCCAGGCGAGAGTTTACCTATCTCAACACCAGAACCGACGATGAGGTCACCTCGGTGGTCGACTCCGGAGCGCTCACCAGACCGGGGGGGCAATCCCAGGATGACATCGTTACGTTCACCTCGGTTCGGCCAGACGAAACGCCAGCCAATTCTGCGCCTCTCGACCACGATGTCAATTCCGCGGCCGTCGCCGACCAGGAAGAGCGCGCTCGCCAGATGGCCATGGGCAGCCGCCACGCCATAGACAGCGCGCGCGCCCGGCACGCCCGGCGCTGGGCGCCGGCGAAAACCGGAAACGAGGTCACTCCCGGCGCCGCCAACCAGGCCGAACCGCCGGTGTCCGACGATCAGGTCATCAACGAGGACCATCGCGGAACTCAGTCGACGGAAGCGGCATCTGGCGACCACCGGTTCGAGGCGGCCGGGCCAGTTCCCAGGGCGGAGATCGAAGCCCACGGCGCGCTGCCTCCGCTACCCGACAGTGAGCCCGAACCAGCCCGGCTGGATCCCACGGTCAGCGCTGGTATCGACCTTCCTCGCCTACGCCACTTCTTTCGGCCGGACGAGAGACAGGCAATCGGACCCGCGACAGCCTCAACCCAGCCCGCGGTCACATCGAATTTCGAGCACGTCATCCGGCAGGCCGAGCGCATCAAGGCCCTGTCGAAATCCGAACGCGCCGCCCATACCCGCGCCACTCCATCGCCAGCCCGCCGTCCCGAGAAGCAGCTTCAATCCACGCCAGCGCCGACGCCTGTCGTGGCGACACCACCACGCGCCGACGACGTGGTGTGGGACATGGATCACAGCGAACTGAAATTGACCTTCGACCGCGCCAGGGCCGCCATCGAGCACCGGCCAACAAACGACATCGTTCACCAGGAATCTGTCGAATCGCGGCGACGGCCACTGGCGACCGCGGAACACGAGGACGAGTCAATCGAGTTCGACGCTGGCGCCCAAGAATCCGTCGAGACAGCCGAATTCGTCCCGATCGCGGAACCGGAATTCGAAGCCCCCCGGCTTGAAGCCGTGTCGCCGGAACTGGAACTCGAGATCGAGGCGGCGGACGACCAGGACTTCGTCGTCGATGAGATGGAGCCGCTCGACGACTGGGAATACGACGACGTCTGGGAGGAGGAACAAGCCTACCCGATTGCCGCCGCCGCGGACGGGCTTGACGCTGGTCAACCTGCTACGCCAGAGCGGCGCGAATCTCCACGCGGAAGCTGGTGGCGCAGCCTCAACTTTGGAATCAAGCGGCGATACGAGCAGGAACCCGCACCCGCGGACTCCAGCTACGAGTACGACGATTTCGATCCCGTCCAGTTCGAGTCCACGACGGATTGGGAACCAGAACCTTCCCATGCCGGGCCAGCCGGTCAGGACCAGTTCGCCGATGATGACCTGTACTGGCATGAGTCTCCCACGGAGCCTGACACCGGCGAGACAGGGTGGCCAGAAGACATCGTCATTGACGAGATCATCCAGGACGAGCCACCACCGATTGCCGCGCAAAACGACACCGAACCTCACTTCGCCACCAGCGATGAAAGCTGGCTGATGGATTCCCGGGAATTCCCGGAACCACAGCCAGCCGGTTGGCGTCAGTCGCGCAACGAACTCCTCGCCCAGCGCCCGGACGCCGAGCCCAAAGCCGGGGTCGAGTGGATCGAGCCGCCCGTCACCCCTCGTCGACGCGATCAGCTCCAGGCCGGGCGCACCAGACCAGAACCCCGGGAGTTCATCCCCATCGATCAGCCCAGTGGGATGGACGCCTTCCGCGACGCGCTGTTCGGTGGAACAGCGTCGACCGGCCTGAGCGATGCCGCCGAGCCGTATGCCACGCGGTCGACCCTCTCCCCTCCTGTTTTCGACGAGTACGAAGTCGAACCGGCCCCTCGTCTGGTGTGGAGAGACGTTCCGGAGGTTCATCAGGAACCCGAGCCTCATAGGTGGGTCGAACCCGAATACGAACCCACGTACGCCCGGCAGGCTTCGCGCGGCCAGGCGCGTCATCGCGACAACCGGCGCGATCGAGTCAGCCGATCCGCGCGGGCCATCGACCGCCAGGCCGACGACGTATTCGACATCCGCCGCGCGGTCGCCGATCCCGACGACACATCGGTCAGCCGCCAACTCGACATCGGAAATGGCGTCGCCAAGTGCTGCCTCACCTGCCGGTCGTTCCAGCCCGGCGACGAGGCTGGACGCGGCTGGTGCATGAACTCGTGGGCCGCGACGTACCGGCAGATGGTCAACGCCGACACCCTCGCCTGCCAGTCGTCCATCGGCAACTGGTGGATCGCAGCCGACACCACCTGGATCCCGCCTTCCGATTCAATCCAGCCCCGGACCCCCAGGACCGACCGGCTCGTGGCGCAAGCCGAAGATCGGACTGGTGGGGAGTCATCGAAACAACCGCGTGTACGTACGGGAAAAGTTGGATGAGAGGTGAAAAAGAGCGGTACGGACCAACACCACGGGGTACACTGAGGAACAGCGAATCGCACATGCACGAGGGACCGCGATTCGAGCCAGACACACACAATTCAGTTCGTGTGGGCCGTGGGCTCACTCCTATTTCGCGCGTCTCGCCCCACTAACAGGGTAACCAGGAACATTCATGGCCGGATTCGGAGAAACGCTATACCAGGCCCGCGCCAATATGGGCGTGACGCTGAAGGAAGCGGAACAAGCCACGCGGATCAACCGCCATCATCTGGACGCACTTGAGAGTGAGAACTTCAGTGCGTTGCCGCCGCTGATCTACCAGCGGGGCATCGTTCGCAACTATGCGAGCTACCTCCGGCTCGATCCCGGCAAGCTCCTCGTGATGTTCGAGGAAGCCCAGGGAACCTCGGGCCAGGCCCAGCCGAACAGCGTGGCTTCGATCCCTCCAATCAACATGCCGTCTCACTGGACTCCCAACTTCGCCATCATCGCCTTTACCGTCGTCCTGAGCGCCATCGTCTTCGCCTGGGTGTACAGCGCCTTCGTCGCCGATCCGGAAACCACCCTCGCCCCAACGGAACTTGCTCCCACGGCCACCCCGTTCGAAAGCGATATCCCCGTTCCAACCAAACAGCCAACGCAACCAGCGCCAACCGCGACCGCCACACCAGAACCCACGGCCACGACCGTCGCCGATACCACTGGCTCTCGCGTGGACACCAGCGAAGAGGGCTCCAACGGCGATGGCGACATCGAGCAACGAGGCGGCGACAATGTCCGCAGCGACACCTCGACCGAGCAGCAATCCTCCGCTGGCCGCGAGGACGTGGCAACGGAAGAACCGGCC
>CAZUPA010000027.1:0-10595 GCA_964622205.1 uncultured Sphaerobacteraceae bacterium | reverse complement strand
CCGGCCGTCGAGTCCCAGTTCGACGAGTCCGAACTCACCAGCATCAGCGTCGAGGCCTCATCCACGATCTGGGTCACCATCTGGGCCGACGATGTCGTGGCGTTCGATGGCAACCTGAATCCTGGGGACGTCTCCGGGCATGTGGTTGGCAACCAGTTCCGTGTCTACACCTCGTCCGGCGCGAACACGATCTTCACGAATGCCTGTGGCGACGAGTTCATGATGGGTAGCGAGAGCGGCCAGGCGAACTACACGCTGAGCAAGCAACCCGACTCCTGCGCGCCCATCCGCGAGTAGACACACAACCAGCATCAATCAAACAAGCCCGGGGCGATTGCCCCGGGCTTGTTGCCGTTTATGCGAAATCGAGTCTCAGGCGAAATCTGGGTGACCAGCGCCTGTCTCGAGATGCCGTCTCATGCTGACCGTGCGTGGAAGGGTGGTTCAGCGAACCGATCGCGCGCGTGTGGCTGCCCTGTTCCTCTCCGGATTCCGTATCAGCCTGGCGGGACTACTATCGTGATCGCCTGGGGCAACAACGTGAATCGCACGGGTGTCGTCCCCACGACATCGCCGTCCAGTTGCACCGGAATATCCGGCTCGGCTTCGATTTCGACTTCCAGGGTTGTAAACGCCGTGACGAACGGCGAATCGAACGCCTTCCGCATCGCCATGCTTCCAACCACTCGCGCCAGTTCCGTGGGCCTGGTGGCGGTCACCACGATCACGTTGAGCAGACCGTCGTCATAGCTGATCCGAGAATCCAGTTGCAGTTGCGGCGTGATGATCGACGACCCGTTCGCCACCAGCACCATCGGCGAGCGGACCCGTTCGAGCACCATCTCTTCCGACCGGACGGTAAACCGGGAAATCGGCCGCCGGAATGCCTTGACCGCGGCCGGAAGGTAGGCCATCCAGCCCATCTTTCGCTTCATCGCCGGATCGGCCAGGTCGAATAACTGGCTGTCCAGACCCGCTCCGGCCATGTGCAGGAAGACCTGGTCTCCGTACACTCCCACGTCGATGACGCGGCGGCGATGCGGCCCGAACAGCAGCCGGCTCGCCTGGTGGGCGTTCGTCGGGATACCCAGGTCCTTCGCCACGATGTTCGTCGATCCGCCGGGAACGATGCCTAGCGGCACACCGTGGGCAATTGCCGCGGATGCCACCTCGCCAACCGTGCCGTCGCCGCCCACGGCGATCAGCAGGTCAGCGCCCCGCCCATGCTCCATGGCAAGCTCCCGCGCATGGTTCGCTCGCTCGGTCACGTATGTCTCGACCGTCGTATCGCGAGGCGCGGAGAGCTTCAGGAAGTCGACGATGCGCGCGACATCTCCCCGGGTAGCCGGGTTGATGACGGCCACCGCCCTGCGTGGCGCATCAGGCATGGGTATCACTGCCATCGCTTTCCGGCCGCTAGGCGTGTTCTTCGTCGGAACCAAACACCTGATCGACAATGTAGTTGGTCAGCCAGGTCGCGGCCGCCGTCAGTATGAGTCCAAGAATGCCGCGAGTAAGGTTCTTCGCCATTGTGATGCCACTCCATCCGTTCTGTGTCGTTCGTCCGAGATGCTTGCGATTCGGGCCACATGCCGCCACCGGAATCGTTCCGTCATTCTACGCTACGCGGTGTCGCGGCCCGTGGCCAGCACTCCCAGCATGAACAATGCCATCATGCCCAGGAGGGTCAGGTCGATCGTTGTCAGGTTGCCGAGGAGTTCGCGGTGAGCGCCCGGCAGGTAGTCCAGCACCGTCGTCACCGGCGCGGTAAGCCCATAGACGAACGATCCGATCCAGACCCGATCCGAGACCTCGAGCGCGACAAGCACGGTCCGCAACAGGATCACGCTGCCGGCCAGGGCGAAGCAGGTCAGGAGCAACTCCGTCGCGAGTTGCGACCTGGTTGCCATCTGGACGCGCTTGCGCTCCGCTTGCTCAAGCACCGGCGGGCTCCTCGCCGAGCAATCGCGCGATTTCCCGCACGATCTCCCGTGCCACGTTCTCCTTGTCCGCCTCGGGCAGTTCGCGTGGCTCCCGATCGCCGGTAATGAGGGTGGCGACACTGCGTTCGCTGCCGATAGTGGAGACCGCCTCGTTGGCGACGATCATCGCCAGCCCCTTGGACTCGAGCTTCCGACGGGCATTGTCCAGCAGGTTCTCGGTCTCCGCCGCGAATCCCACCTTCATCAGGCCAGGCCGGTCGATACCCGCGATGATGTCCGGATTGCGCACCAGCCGCAAGTCGAGCTTCTCCTGCCCCTGCTGCTTCTTGATCTTCTGTTGCCCCACCGCTTCTGGACGGAAATCCGCCACCGCCGCCGCCATCACCAGCACGTCGGCATCGACGACGGCTCGTGCGACCGCCTCCTGGAGGTCCCGCGCGGATTCCACAACCTCAGCGTCGCCATCGAGCCAGGCGGGATCGACGCTTCGCGTGGCGATCAAATGCACATTGGCGCCAGCCTCCGCCGCCGCCCGCGCGAGCGCCACGCCCATCCGGCCCGACGAGCGGTTCCCAATATACCGGACCGGGTCGATCCACTCCTGGGTGCCGCCCGCCGTCACCACGAAACGTTTTCCGGCCAGAGGACCGCCCCTGCCGAGAGCGGCACGCGCGGCGGCCAGCAACGCGGTGAGCGGCGCGAGCCGGCCCTGTCCCATCGCGCCGGAGGCCAGGCGGCCCTCGGCGGGACCAACCAAGGTCACCCCGCGCTCGCGGAGCAGGGAGACATTCGCCTGGGTAGCGGGATGGTTCCACATGCGATGCTCCATCGCCGGAGCGGCCACGATGGGCGCCTGTGTCGCGAGGGCAACCGCCGAGAGCATGTCATCGACCGTCCCGTGAGCCAGCCGGGCGATGGTGTTCGCCGTGGCCGGGGCGACGAACAGCAGGTCCGCTTCCGAAGCCAGCCGTACGTGTCCCGTTCCTCCATCGTCCCAGCCATCGAAGACGCTGGTGAACACGCGATGGTGGGTCAGCCCTTCGAAGGTGAGGGGTTGGATGAAGCGGGTCGCCCCTTCCGTCATCGCCACCTGAACCAATGCTCCGGCCTGGATGAGTGTGCTGGCGAGTTCGGCCGCCTTGTATGCGGCGATCCCGCCGCTCACGCCAAGGACGATGTTCGCGCCGTTCAGTCCGGTGCGCTCCCGCGCGTCGTCATGCCTGGGCATTCGCCAGAATCTCCCGGTCCGCCATCGCCGCCGCCACCGTGTCCAACGCGAACGTGATGCTGGCGTCGTCCGCCTGGTAATGGGTTACCATCCGGACTCCCCTGAGACCGTAGTTCGAGACCAGCAGACCACGGCGCTTCAAGTCTTCGATGAATCCGGTGTGGTCGCCGCCAGCATCGGCCACCTTGAACACCACGATGTTCGACCGCGATCCACCGTGGTCGATGTCGATGCCGCCGATGGCCCGAAGACCATCGGCGAGGCGTTGAGCACGGACGTGGTCCTCTGGCAACCGGTGGATCATCGTCTCGAACGCCACCAGCCCGGCCGCCGCGAAGACTCCCGATTGGCGCATCGCCCCACCGAGGATTTTCCGCTGGGATCGAACCTTCTCGATGAACTCCGCGCTGCCCGCCACGAGGGACCCAACCGGGCAGCCGAGCCCCTTGCTGAGGCAGAACTGCACCGAGTCGGCCTCGGCGGCGACCTCCGCGGCCGGGACGCCCAGGGTCGCGGCCGCGTTGAAGATGCGTGCCCCATCGAGATGAACTGGAACGCCGCGCGCGCGCGCCACATCCTTCACCGCTCGCATATCCTCTATCGACAGGACAGCGCCGCCGCAGCGATTCTGGGTGTTCTCCAGGCAGACCACGCCCGTTCGAGGATACCCGGGGCGGCGCTCGCGGATCGCGTTCGCGACCGCCACCGGATCGAGCCGGCCCCCGGAGTCGTTGTGGACCGTGAACAGCGGGATGCCTCCAAGGGTCGACGCGCCGCCACTTTCGTACCAGAGGATGTGCGACTCGTCGCCAACGACGGCTTCGTCCCCCCGGCCGCAATGGGCCAGCAACGCGGAGAGATTCCCCATGGTGCCGCTGGCCACCAGCACGGCCGCTTCCTTGCCCATCAGGGAGGCAGCCTGTCGCTCCAGTTCGTTAACGGTGGGATCTTCGCCATACTGGTCGTCGCCAACCAGGGCGTCCATCATCGCCGCGCGCATCTCTGGCGTCGGCCGGGTAACCGTGTCGGACCGCAGGTCGACCATTGTTTCCATTATCGCCACACCAGACACTTCGACCGGACCTCCCCTGTGCATTCGTTCGCCGTTACCGCAATGATGCCACTATTCGCCGCGCCGGCTACCGTTCAGCCCGCTCCATTCCCGCGGCTATCGTCCGCCGGTTCGATGATCGGTATATCCTCGGTCGCCTCGGCCTGGGCCGGCTCAGCCGTTGGCGTTGGCTCCGTTATTGAAGCCGGCTCCGTGGTCGGCTCCTCCGTGGGTGGAGCTATGACCGGGTCGGTTGCCTGCTCGATCGGGGGCGGAACGTCCGATTCCACCTGCTCCGTGGGCGTTGGCGTGGGGTTGCCTGCTCCGGCTGGCGAACTCTCCCGGTCCCGCAGGTACTCCGTGGCGAGGTAGGCGGCCACCACCACCATCGCCAGCAGGATCACGAAGAGCGTGACGTTCAAGAGCCAGCGGCCGCCACCTGTCGACCGCTCCACGGGCCGGGCAACCGGCTGCTGGTACGCGGCGGGCGGCCGCGCGGGCTGGGGCTGGGTCGCCACGCGGGTAGCCTGCTGCTCCGGCGGCAGCGTGATCTTCGTGGTCGCGCCAGGGTCGTTCATGTTGCCAGACAGCGCCCTGGCCATGGCGTTCGCCGAACGGAAGCGGTTTTCGGGCGATTTCGCCATCGCCTGCAACACCACGCCATCGAGCAACGGCGGAATCCGCAACGCTGGCGCCGCCCGCGCGGGGGCAACCGGCACCTCGTTGATGTGGGCCAGCATGGTGGCGGTCGCGGTCGGCCGCTCGAACGGCAACCGGCCCGTCAGCATCTCATAGAGCACCACGCCCACCGCGTAGATGTCCGTGGCCTCGCTGAGCTGCCCCGCCTCGGCTTGTTCTGGCGCCATGTACGCGGCGGTCCCCACCGCCAGTCCCGCTGATGTCAGTCCCTGATCGACCGTCGCCTGGGCGATGCCGAAATCCGTGACCCGCACCCGGCCATCCCGATCGATCAGCACATTCTGCGACTTGATGTCGCGATGCAGGATTCCCGCCCGGTGGATGGCCGCCAGACCTTCGAGGATTTGCCGGGCGATGTCGCGGGCCTCGGAGGCCGGAATCGGTCCCCGGCGTTCGATGTAGTGCTTCAGGTCCTCGCCATCCACGAACTGCATCACCAGGTAGAGCCAGCCATCCTGCCGGCCCGCGTCGAACACCTGCACCACATGGGCATCGGAAATCGACGCTGAGAGCCGCGCCTCCCGCTCGAACCGCTGCACGTAGGCGGCGTCCTGCTCCTGGTCGCGCCGCAGCACCTTGATCGCGACCGCGCGATCCAGGCGCCGGTCGAGACCGCGCCAGGTGATGGCCGAGGCGCCGGAGCCGATAACCTCGATCAGGTCATACCGGTCACCCAGCAGCCGTGGCGGCTCCTGTCTCGATGGTTTGCCATTGTCTGGTGCTTGCGGCGGCAAGGAGTCGTCCTCGTGGGGAGATGCTGAACACCGCGGGTACGGCCAGCGGGCGCGAGACCGGCACCCGATTCAGCGAACATGATACGCGGTCGAGCCTCCCGGTCCCCGTTCTCGCGCCTCCCATCTCCTCACACCGCTCGGGCCCGATTTGTTCGCATGATGGATTGGTGCGATGCTGCCATCCACACGACTCGCGCCAATTGGCCGTTCGCTGGGGCTGTAATGAAGACATTCGAATCCATCGGCCTCTCCCCCGCGGGAGCAAAAGTCCTGTTCTGGATGTGCGCGCTCATTGCCGCCAACCAGTTGGGATTTGGCGCGATCGTGCCCGTCATCGCCCTCTATGCCGAGGACTTCGAGGTCAGCCAGACCGCCATCGGCCTCACCATCGCCGTCTATGGGCTTGCCCGGTTCCTGGTCAGTCTTCCCGCTGGCCGGTCGAGCGACCTGCTGGGCCGCAAACCCACGCTGGCGATCGGCGGCCTGGTGACCCTGGTTGGAACCATCGGCTGCGCCATCGCCCCCAACTACGAGACATTCCTGGTGGCCCGCTTCGTCGCCGGCGCTGGCGCGGCCTGCGTGATGACCGCCGGCCAGATCGTGCTGGCCGACATCGCCTCGCCCACGAACCGTGGCCGGGTGATGGCGATCTACCAGGGCGTGTTCCTGTTCAGCGTCGGCGCGGGGGCGTTCCCAGGCGGCTGGCTGGCCGATCGGTACGGCCTGGCCAGCCCGTTCTGGGCGAACGCGGTCCTGGCGGCGGTCGTCACCGTCCTCGCGCTGCTCTTCGTTCCCGAAACCCGGGACATACGCTCGCGGGCCCCCACGGCGGTGGCGGGACCCACCATGGCCTTCATGGACCAACTTCGCATCATCATCCGGGTGCCCGGCTTCCTGCTCATCTGCCTGGTCAGCTTTATCGCGTTCTTCGCGCGCACCGGCGGGCTCTTCAACGTCATGCCGCTGCTCGCCGAGGACAAGATGGGGCTGACACCTGACCAGATTGGCATCGGAGTCGGGATGATCAGCATCATGGGATTGATTCTCGTCTACCCAAGTGGCGCGCTGGTCGATCGGTTCGGCCGCAAGGCCGTCATCGTGCCATCGACCTTATTGAGCGGCGTGGCGATCCTTGGCTATGGCGTGGCGGGCGGGTTCGCCTCGTTCATGATCTGCTCGGTGATCTGGAGCGCGGCGGGCGGGGTGAGCGGGGCCGCCCCCGCCGCCTATGCCGCCGACATCGCGCCCGAAGGACTCACCGCCCCGACGATGGGCCTCTACCGCGCCCTGGCCGACGCTGGCTACGTGGTTGGCCCGCTGATGCTCGGCATCATTTCGGACGTCAGGTCGCCCATCGCCGCGCTCGCGTTCACAGCCGTCCTCCTGGTGGGAAGCGGCATCCTGTTCGCGCTTCGCGCCCCGGAATCGCTGAAGGAACACAACTCCACGCGAGCCAGGAAGGAAAGCAATCCCGCCTCGCCTGCCCCGTCGCCGCCCACCTGACAGTTACGTCGACCTGTTCCGTTTAGGCTTCCGGTTGGGCAGCACGATCCGGAACAACGCGCCCTCGCCCACCGTGCTTTCCACGCCAATACTGCCGCCGTGCGCCTGCACGATGTGCTTCGCGATCGCCAGGCCAAGCCCGGTGCCGTCGGAACGGCGCGCCTTGTCCGACTTGTAGAACCGCTCGAAGAGTCGCTCCACCTCTTGCGGTGCTATCCCGATACCGGTGTCCTGCACTTCCAGCGTGGTTTCGCTGGCGGACTGGAGCGCGCGAAGGGTGATCGAGCCCCCCGCCGGGGTGAACTTGATCGCGTTGTGGATCAGGTTGATCAAGACCTGCTCAACCCGCATCCGATCGATCCGGATTTGCTGGAGCTCGCCCACCGCCTCCACATCCAACGTCAGGTTCGCGCGGACGATCTGGGCCTCCAGCCGATTCGCCGTGCCCTGGATCAGATCGGGAACGTCCACCCAACCATAGCTGATCTTCGTCCGCCCCGCTTCCAGGCGGGCGAGGTCCAGCAGGTCCTCGACCAGGGCGGTCAGGCGGTCGACCTCGTGAACGATGCGCCCGAGGAAGTCCATCGAGAGCCCGGGTTCCTCGATCGCGCCCGCTTCCAGCGTTTCCACCATCGCCCGAATCGAGGTGAGCGGGGTCCGCAGCTCGTGCGACACATTGGCCACGAACTCCCGCCGCACCGTTTCCAGCCGACGCAGTTCGGAGATATCCCGCAACACCACGAGCCCCAGCCGCTCGTTCGAGTCGAGCACCACCTGGGCGGTCGTGAGCAAGGTCCGGCGATTCATGCCATGTTCCACGGCGGCTTCGGAATGCTGGTTGCCCGCCAGCGCGGTCTTCAGGAGCTCGGCCAACTCATGGTCGCGGCACACCTGCACGAACGGTTTGCCGATAGACGACGCCTCGTCGGTGTCGAGCAGCGTTTGAGCCGCGGTGTTCATCTTCAGCACCGCGCCGGAGTCGCTGGTGATCACCACGCCGTCGGAAAGCTCGGCGAGCACCGCCTCCAGTCGCGTCCGCGCCTGGTCGGTCTCGATCTGCGATCGCTGGAGTTCCGTCGTCATCCGGTTGAAGGCGAATCCAACCTCGGTGATTTCCGGAACATCCGCCGCGTCGATCCATACGTTGAGGTCGCCCCCGGCGATGGTATGCGCGTGTTGCCGCATGGCTTCCAACGGCCGCACGATCTTGCCAGCGATCACCCACGCCACGCCAATAATCAGGACGCAGGCGACGACACCGGCCGCGAACGACCGCAACCAAACGCCACGCACGGTAGCCTGCACGTCGTCCAGCGGCAGCGCGGCGCGAACCACCACACCATCCTGACCTGGCGCCGCCACCGCGACATACAGGAAATCCGCGCCGGCCGTGCTGCTGCCCCTGGTCGCGTCTCCCTGGCCCTCTCGCAGGGCATCGCGAATCTCGGGGCGATTGGCATGGCTATCCATGTTCGCGGCGGTGAATTCGGTGTCGGCCAATACCTCGCCGCCGGCCCCCACCACGGTGTACCGGCTGTCGCGGTTGTCGTCGATGGCATCGACCAGGCGCTGGATGTCTTCCGCCGTGCCACCGGCCTCCAATTCGAGGCTGACGGCATACGCAAGGATCAACGCTCGCCCCGCAAGATCCGTGGATAGCTGGTGTTCGTACCGTTCCCGCGCCTCCATGCCAAGGAACAGGCTCAGCAGCAGGAGCACCACCATCAGAACCCCCACGAACGGCAAGGCAAGCCGCCAGCGGAATGATGTGGGGTCGATTGGATGGTTGGTGAACTCCGGCTCCCAGGATTCCACCAGCGTTGGGGAGGCCGACCTGCGGGAGCCTTGGGCGTCCGGTGGCAAGCTAGTCGTCATGGGTTACAAACCGGTACCCGAGACCACGCATCGTCTCGATTCGCGATGGCTCGCTCGGGTCCTGCTCGATCTTTTTTCGCAACCAGCGCACATGCACATCCACGGTCCTGGTATCCACCGGGTAGTTGTATCCCCACACCTCGCGAAGCAGGGCATCCCGAGAGAGCACAATACCCGGATGCCTCACAAGGTACAGGAGAAGGTCGAACTCCTTTGGCTTGAGCCGGATCTCCACTCCCTTCAACGTGGCCCGCCTTCGTGGCACATCGATCTCGACATCGCCCGCCCGCAAGACCTCGCCGATCGAAGCTGGAGTCGATCTGGGGCCGGCCACGGGATCGTCCGTGGCTGGCGGCGCGGCCGCCGTCATCCGTGCCCGGCGCAACATCGCGCGCACGCGGGCGACCAGTTCGCGCATGGCGAAGGGCTTCACCAGATAATCGTCCGCCCCCATTTCCAGGCCAACGATGCGGTCTATCTCCTCGCCCCGCGCCGAGAGCAGCAGGATTGGCACGGTGGATTCCTCGCGAACCCGGCGGCTGACCTCGAACCCATCCATGCCTGGCATCATGATGTCCAGAATCACCACATCGGGCCGGTGTTCGCGCACGGCCTGGAGCGCGGCTGGCCCATCCTCCGCGAACACCACATCCAGGCCCTCGCGGCGAAGATTGAACCCCACCGTCTCCCGGACCACCGGTTCATCGTCCGCCACCAGAACTCGCGCCGGTGGCGATGCAGCGTCCCGCATGTCAAGCGCACCCTTCAATCGGCGATCGCCAGACGGGATGCCGCGACACGGCGTCCCGAACGCTTCGGCCATGGGTCGTCAGCGGCTACTCGCCGTTCCGATAGCCGTGAACCAGCTCAACGAGCCGTGAAAGCTGGTCTGGATCAGTGTCGGGCATCAAGCCATGGCCAAGGTTAAAGACATGCCCATTTCGCCCGTCAACGCGTTCGAGAATGTCGATCGCCCCATCTCGAACAGTCTCCCACGGAGCCATCAGCATCGCGGGATCGAGATTCCCCTGGATGCCGCGCGATTCGCCGATCCGCGCCCACGCCTCATCGACTGGCACACGCCAGTCCACGCTCACGATAGCGGGGTTGGTCGCGGCGATTTCCTCCAGCAGGTGGCTTGTGCCCGTGCTGAAGTGAACGGTCGGGACCTGTTCGCGCAACCGGTGAAAGATGGCGCCGGTATATGGGGCAACGAACTCACGGTACGACCGGGCATCGACGAGTCCCAGCCAGGAGTCGAACAGTTGGACGACGTCGGCCCCGGCCCTGACCTGTCCATCGAGATACCGTCCGGTGATCTCGGTCAACTTGCCCATCAATGCATGCCACAGGTCCGGACGGCCATACATCATGGCCTTCGTCTTCGGATACTCCTTGGACGGCCGCCCGTCCACAAGGTAGCAGGCCAGCGTGAACGGCGCCCCCGCGAACCCCAGCGCCGCCGCCCGCTCGCCCAGCGTCTCACGCAGGAGCCGCAGCGCATCGAGCACGTAGGGCGTCCCCTCCTCCGGGTCCACGACACGAATCCGGTCGATATCCTC
>CAZUPA010000026.1:9845-27917 GCA_964622205.1 uncultured Sphaerobacteraceae bacterium | reverse complement strand
ATCCACTTCGCGGTCACGTTCCTGCTCTTCTGGGTCGCGCTCGAGTTCGGCCGGGGTTGGACGATCGCGGCGGCGGTCTACTCGTTCTCCATGGGCCTCGCCCTCATCTACATGGGCGAGCATTACGTCATCGATATCCTGGCCGGCGCGCTCGTGACGTCGATCGGATGGCTCGTCGCGGGATGGTGGATCAAGAGCGGACGGAGTCTCATCCCCGCCTGGCGACGGGGTACGGCGGTGGAGCAGGTCGAGGAATGGCCCATTCGGCAAGGTCAACCCGCGGTCGAGTGACGCTCCAGCCATTTGGCGAACACGGGATTGAGCCGGTCGTAGTACGGGATCAACTCCGGGAGATCGAGCACCATGCGCGTCTGAACGGCCTCCGCGATCTCGCGCGATAGGGCTGGCGACTCCATGATGTCTTTCGAGAACCATGCATCGAGGACACGCTTCCACACGGCGCTGAACCGCATGATCGTGCCCTGCATCTGAAGCCGGTGCATCCCCTGGATGTGAGCCGGAGGCCAGTCGCCCAGCCGGGCCGGCGGCCAATCGTCGGGATCGAAACCGGGGAACTCGCCAACGCCCTTCGCCTCGGCGGTCCCATGATCGAGCACGACCACACGGGGTGGCGCGAACAACCCTCTCCGCCCG
The DNA here is from genome assembly GCA_964622205.1 of uncultured Sphaerobacteraceae bacterium. Taxonomy (GTDB): domain Bacteria; phylum Chloroflexota; class Chloroflexia; order Thermomicrobiales; family UBA6265; genus JACCYX01. The sequence continues at coordinate 27,263 of CAZUPA010000026.1, read as the reverse complement.
CCTTCCAGCGCGATCACCGGCATCGCCACCGACAACGAGTTGGCATAGTTCGCCGAGGGAACCGGAAACCGCGCAAGCGTCCCGGGATGGTGCGGCGGGTTCGCCTCCGAGAAGGTGAACGCCTTCTCCATCACCTCGTCCAGGAAACCCGTCGTTCCATCGCCCTGGGGAGCTTCATCGCCGAAGATTCCGGTCTCACGCACGGCGACGAACCGGATGCGCGCGTTCTCGCCCGAATCCTCTCGAACATCCACCAGTTCGACTTCCCGGCCATCGGCATCGCTGTCGAACGATTGCGAAACCACCTCCCACCGGGCGGGATCGCCGAATCGCGCCAGCATGTAGGCATACTGTTCTTCCGCGCTCTCCACCCGAATCGGAAAGTCAGCCTCGGGCATCCGCGTTCATCCCTTCCTGAAGCGATCGGTTCTGGTCCGAAAGCTCATCCAAAACGTCCAGTTGCCGCGCAAACACCTCGACCGCCGGAATGTCCTTCCGGGTTTCCATCGGCACGGTAAGTCGAACGTGTCCCCCATCGGGAGCGTACTCGAGCTGGAACCAGGCGGCCCGAACACCCAACTGTTCGGCAAGCCCCTCGCGCTCGAGCAGCGTCAAGGAAGCACGCACCGGTGATCCTTCCGGCCGGAACTCAACCTCACCCTTCTTCGGATAGGAAACGTACAGCCACTTCTCGCCGCCCGCCGCGTCGATCAGCTCGGTCTGGAACACTCGCACGGGACCGCCCTCGGCATTCGCCATTCGCCCAAACGCCAGCTTGCCGTTGAAGCGTCCCGTCACTTCGGCCTCCTCGACGCTGAACTCGCCGTCCAGCACCTCCGCCAGAGGCGTCAGCGCCTCCTGGAGATCGGCCTTCGCCTTGCGGGTGAAGTACATCGCCATGTACCCGGTCGCCATCAGCGCGATGAAGATGACCCCACACATCACAAGCGTTATCGATACATACGGATTCACGAACGTCCCACTCCAAAACCTGCCTCTGCACGCATCATGCGACTCGCCACGGGGCGATCGCCGCGCCCATTCATCCCGATTATCCCCCGAAACCGTGTCCCGGCGCTCAAGGTTGGACACAGAGGTGTGCGAGAACCCCGCGGGCCGCTACAATCACGTCGCGCCAACCGGGACTTCAAACGTGCATTGGCGATTGGTCCTGGGAACCCGCGGAAACGTCCGTGATGTTCCCACACGTCGTCATCCGCCGGGCGTCCACCAGTCCCGGCGGCCCGCTGGGGTTGCGTATGCGCTGGCAATGGCACTTCGGACTCGGTCGAGAACTCGGCTATGCCTTTTGGGCGCTCACCTTCTGCGAAGCCGTCCTCGGCGCGTACGCCCCGATCTGGCCGCTCTGGATCGAAACGCTCGGAGCCCCGATCAGCCTGGTCGGCATCGTCCTTGCTTCGGCCGGCATCTTCCGCCCCATCGTCCTCGGTTTCGGCGGGCCGCTCGTCGATCGGCTCGATACCCGGAAGGTGCTGATCGCCAGCCGTCTCCTGAGCCTGTCAGGCCTCATCGTCGCCGCCTTCGCCGGAACCTGGGAGGTTCTGTTCCTGACCGTCTTCCTGAATGCCATCGGCGAATTGGTCTTCCCCACCATCCACGCCTATGTCGCCGATCACGCGGGTGACGATCCCGTGCATGCATTCAACATGACCATCACCATTGGACCGGCCGCCGGTCTCATCGTCACGCCGTTCGTCTCTGGTCTCGTCATCGCCATCGCCGGCATGCCAGGGGCCTTTGTCCTTTCCGCGTTGCTCACCTTGTGCGCGATCGGGTTTATCTCCCGGATGGACTTTGGCGCCCGCAAGGCCGCTCACTCCACCGAAAACGTCACCTACAAATCCACGCTCCGCCACGCCGGCATCCGCTCGGCGATCATCCTGCACGGCTGCACGATCGGGGCGCTCGGAATCGGCGTCGCGCTCGTCCCAAACTTCCTGGAGGAAGTCCATGGCCTCTCGCCGTCGCTCATCTCCATCCTGAGCGCGGGCGCCGCCGTTGGCACCGTCACGTTCGGCATCATCAGTTCACGCGCCAGGCGGCTCCGGAATTCTCCAATCCTCGCCGCCGCCATCGCGACATCCCTGGTCTCGGTGGGACTGCTCATATTCGCCACCCAGAGCGCCCTGCCTATGCTCTCGTTCGCGTACTTCCTCCGCGGCGGCGTGTTCTCGGCCTGGGCCCTGTTCCTCGCCGCGATGGGGAAGGTGGCGCCCGTCCATCTGCGGTCACGCGGGTTCTCCATCATGGAGATCGTCGGCGGCAGCGCCATGTCCCTTGGTCCCGTCATCGCCGCCCAACTCTGGCGTATCGACCCCAGATCACCCTTGATCGTATCGGCCACCCTGGCCGCCGTGATGGTCGCGGTGTTGCTGGTCATCCTTCGCCGCCAGGCACGCCCGGCCGATCCGCCGGCGCCGGAAGTCGTCACCATCGCCGGGGAACCGTGATCGTGCTAACATCCACGGTGGATCGTGGCGGAATCCTTCCCCCGATCTCCCCGGAATCATCCTGAATCCATCGATGGAGAGCGCGTTCCATGGCTGTCGAGCCACTGATCTTCGAGTTGAGCAAGCCTGGACGCCGGGCCGTCCGGTTCCCCGCGTCCGATGTTCCCGAATCACCCCTTCCCGCGGGGCTCGCCCGCGAGAGCCTGAACTGGCCCGAAGTCAGCGAGATCGACGTCATCCGTCACTTCACTCGCCTAAGCCAGAAGAACCACGCCATCGACATCAACTTCTACCCGCTTGGGTCGTGCACCATGAAGTACAACCCGAAGATCAACGAAGCGGTCGCCCGCTATCCTGGCTTTGCCCGCCTGCATCCGTATCAGCCGGAAAGCACCGCCCAGGGCGCGCTGGAGTTGATGCACGAACTCCAGGACATGCTGGCCGAGATTTCCGGCTTTCACTCGGTCACCCTGCAACCAGCGGCCGGCGCCCACGGTGAACTCACTGGCTGCCTCATCATCAAGGCGTATCACGAGAGCCGGGGCGACACCCAGCGCACGCAAATGCTCATTCCCGACTCCGCCCACGGCACCAATCCCGCCACCGCGCGCATGGCGGGCTTCGAGGTCGTCACCGTCCCCTCCGATTCACGGGGCAACACCGACTTCGACAAGCTGCGGGACATGGTCGGCCCCGAGACCGCGGGCCTGATGATCACGAATCCCAACACACTTGGGCTTTGGGACGAGCACATCCACGCCATCGTCGATGTCGTCCACGAAGCCGGCGGCCTGGTCTACAACGACGGCGCCAATTTCAACGCCATCCTCGGCATCGCCCGGCCCGGCGACCTTGATATCGACATCATGCACTACAACCTCCACAAGACCTTCTCCACCCCACACGGTGGCGGTGGTCCGGGTTCCGGACCGGTTGGCGTCACCGAGGAACTCGCGGAGTTCCTTCCCGGTCCGCGTGTCCGCAAGGTCGATGGCGAAGACCGATACGAATGGTTCGAGCCCGCCAGCAGCATCGGGCAACTCCACTCGTTCCACGGCAACTTTGGCATGCACGTCCGCGCCTACTGCTACATCCGCATGCATGGCGCGGAGGGTCTCCGGATGATCTCCGAAGACGCTGTCCTCGCCGCGAACTACCTCCGGGTCAAGCTCCAGGACCGCTACGACCTGGCCTTCGAGCGCACCTGCATGCACGAATTCGTGCTCTCCGGCACGCGGCAGAAGAAGCAGGGCGTCCGAACCCTGGACATCGCCAAGCGGCTCCTCGACTTCGGCATCCACCCGCCCACCACCTACTTCCCGCTGATCGTCGCCGAAGCGCTCATGATCGAGCCGACCGAGACCGAGTCGAAGGAGACGCTCGACCACTTCATCGATGCGATGCTCCAGATCGCCGATGAAGCCGAGGAAACACCGGAGAAGGTCACCGGCGCGCCCTACAACACCGAGTACAAGCGTCTCGATGAGGTCGGAGCCAACCGGTCGCTCAACATTCGCTGGACACCCGCCCCCGAGCCCGCGCTCGCCGCAGCGGACTGAGGCATCGGTCGAGCCAGGCCAACTCGCAACAACGAACCCGGTGACAGTAGTACTGTCACCGGGTTTGCGCGTTCGTGGCAATCCCCCACCTCGGAAGCCTATATGTCACTGGTTGAGTGAACGGATTCCGGGAACGATGTCCCGTACCTGCCCAAGGGACGGATGGAATACGTCCGCGATAATTCGTAAATTCAGTTAATCGAGTTTGCGGCGATTTGGCCCGGAACGAAGGGAGTTTCGGCGGGCCAATTACCGCGGACTTACCGCGAATTACCGCAGCCAGGCGCCGTGTTGTTGTGAACGGAGACGTGCGTGAGCGGTGGGCGGATGACGAGACAGGCAGACGAACGACCACACGAGCGACCATTCGGCTACCCAGTGAACGCATCGAAACGGGAAAAACCCGCCGCCGAGCGTGACATTCGTGGCGAAGCGGACAGGCAGAGGAGAATCGCGGAAGGCATCCGGGTGACGGTGGGGAGGGACGCCGGTCGAGCGCATTCACCGCCAGATCGCACGCGATCCAGGGAGAGGTCGTACCTGGGTTGAGGTATGTCCGGATCTCAGCCCCCGGCATTGACCATCGGCATTGAAGCCCCTAACATACAATCCAATGGTTGCATGTTTATCTGGCGCAGCCGGAAAATGAAAGGCGGTATGCAGGAAAACCGGCACGCGTATGCCTCTGACTCGATCAGGTACATTCAGGGAAGTAGCCACGGGGCCATGACGGCCGAATCTCCGGAGTTGGCTGTGAAAACGAATCAGCCGAGTTCAATGACAAGCCTGCCTGGGGGCATGGCGGACGAGGAACTGGACGACCTGTTCCACGCCCTGTCCGATGCGACCCGCCGGGACATCCTCAGGCACTGCCTCCAGGAAACACAGTCGATGTCGCGGGTCGCCGCCCACTACCCAATGAGCTTCACAGCGGTGCAGAAACACATCATGGTGCTGGAGCGGGCTGGTCTGGTCTCTCGCACCCGGCGCGGGCGAGAACAACTGGTGAGCTCGGAGATCGCCGCGTTGCACCGGGCCCGCCAGGCGCTCGACAAACTGGAGTCCGATTGGCGCGGCCGGGTCGACCGGATGACGCATATACTCGACGACCTGACGATCGAATCCAGCGAGACAGAGGAAGAACCCAGATGACGGTAACAAGCGTCGAAAAGGACTACGACACGCTGCAAATCATCCTCACCGCGGATTTCGCCGCTCCCATCGAGGAGGTCTGGGAGTTGTGGGCCGATCCCCGGAAGCTCGAGCGCTGGTGGGGTCCTCCGACCTGGCCCGCCACGGTTGTCGGACACAGCCTCGTTCCAGGCGGCGCCGTGACCTACTACATGACCGGTCCGGAGGGCGAGAAGGCCGGCGGCTGGTGGAAGGTCACCGCCGTCAACCCACCTTCCTCGCTCGAATTCACCGACGGTTTCGCCGATCCTGACGGCAACCCCGTCGACTCCCTGCCAACGCAGGAAGCCTCGGTCGTCTTGACGACGACGAGCGATGGCACCCGGATGGTGATGCGCTCGCAACTCAGCTCTCGCGAGCACATGGACGAACTCGTGAACATGGGCATGATCGAAGGATTGACCCTTTCCGCCGGCCAGATGGATGCCATCCTGGCGGAAACCGCCTGATTCGGAATCCGAATGAATGCGATGCATGTCTGGTAGCGGCGGAGTTCATCTCCGCCAGGCAGCGGTGGCCCCGGACGCGTCCATCCTGACCCAGGCGTGGCCTGACCGTGGGCGGCTCTACCAGGAGAAGACAAGCTTCGCCGCTACCAGATCATTCGCCACCTGATTACCCGGACTCCGTATGAATCCCAGGCTCCAACCCTTTAAACGCGCGGAGCCTTCCTGGACCAATCCAGGAAGGCTCCGTGGGGTCATTCGCCGGTGAAACTATTTCACGACGATGTTGACCAGGCGACCGGGAACGACCACCTCTCGCACCACCGACTTGCCCGCGGTGTGCTCCTTCACCTTCTCGCACGCCCACGCGGCGGCGAGCATCTCGTCCTTCGACGCGCCCGTGTCCACCACGATCTTGTCGCGCACCTTGCCGTTGACCTGAACCGGCACTTCCAGCGTCGCCACCGTCGCCAACGCTTCGTCGAACACCGGCCAGGACTGCTGGTGTACGGAGAATGGCTGACCCAGCCTGCTCCACATCTCCTCGGCCACGTAGGGCGTCGAAGGCGCCATTAGCAGCGTCAGTGTCTCCATCGCCTCTCGCCAGGCCGGAGTCGAGATGACCGGGGTGTCCTTGAGCTTCATCAACTCATTCGTGTACTCGATCAGCGCCGCGATCATGGTGTTGAAGTGGAAGGCGTCGAGGTCGTTGGTCACCTTGCGGATCGTCCGGTGCGTGAGCGCGCGCAGGTCACGCTCTCCCTCATCCGTTCCAGCCGCCCTGGTGATTCCCGTCGATGAGACGAGCAGGAACGCGCGCCGGATGAACCGCTCCATCCCGGTAATGCCCCGATCGTTCCACGGCCCGCCCTGCTCCCACGGCCCCAGGAACATCAGGTGCAGACGCAGCGCATCGGCGCCATGCTCCGCCACCAACTCGTCGGGGCCGATCTGGGTTCCACGGCTCTTGCTCATCTTCACGCCTTCGGCCGACAGGATCATGCCCTGGTTGCGCAGGCGGGTGAACGGCTCCCCGAAGTCGATCAGGCCGATGTCGCGGATAACTTTCGTGAAGAACCTCGCGTACAGCAGATGCAGGATCGCATGCTCGATCCCGCCGCAGTACAGGTCAACCGGGGTCCACTCCGCGGCCTTCGCCGGATCGAACGGCATCGAACCATTTTGGGAATCGGTGTACCGGAACCAGTACCACGACGAGTCCATGAATGTGTCCATCGTGTCCGTTTCCCGCCGCGCCTTGCCGCCGCACGTGGGGCAGGTCGCGTTCAGGAACTCGGGATGATGGATGAGCGGGCTTTGCCCCGTCGGCGTGAACTGCGCGTCCAGCGGCAACACCACCGGCAGTTCCGATTCCGGCACGGGCGACATCCCGCAGGAATCGCAGTACACCACCGGTATTGGCGTGCCCCAGTACCGCTGCCGGGAAATCAGCCAGTCACGCAACCTTAAGTTGATTTCCGCCTTGCCCCGCCCCTGGGCGTCGAGCCAGGCGATCACCTCGCCAACGCTCTCCGGCACCGGCGTTCCGTCGAACCGTCCCGAATTGACCATCCTGCCTGGCCCGACGTAGGGCTCGGTCATCGCCGCTGGTTCTTGTGCGTCCACATCGTCCGGCTGGATCACGACCCGGATCGGCAGGTCGAACGCGCGCGCGAACGCGAAGTCGCGCGCGTCGTGCGCCGGGACCGCCATGATCGCCCCGGTTCCGTACGACATCAGGACATAGTCCGCGATCCAGATCGGAATCCGCTCGTCGTTCACCGGGTTGATCGCATACGCCCCCGTGAACACTCCGGACTTTTGCTTCGACTCATCGGTTGACTGCCGCTCGATCTCGGTCCTGGAACGCGCCTCGGTGACATAGGCATCCACGGCCGCCCGCTGATCGTCCGTGACCAGCTTCTGGACCAGCGGATGCTCGGGAGCCATCACCATGAACGTCGCGCCGAAAACGGTATCGGGCCGGGTCGTGAACACATCGAGCGTGTCGCCGGTTTCCACCGCGAACTGGAGCCTGGCGCCTTCGGACCGCCCGATCCAGTTGCGCTGCATCGTCTTGACCCGCTCGGGCCAGTCGAGGTTGTCCAGCTCGCTCAGCAGTTCGTCCGCGTACTCGGTGATCCTGAAATACCACTGCTCGAGGTCGCGCTTGTAGACCACCCCGCCGCACCGGTCGCAGATGTTGCCCTCATGCACCTGCTCGTTCGCGAGCACGGTCTGATCGTTCGGGCACCACCAGACCGATCCATTGGCGCGGTAGGCCAGGCCCTTTTCGAGCATCTTCAGGAAGAACCATTGGTTCCAGTGGTAGTAATCCGGGTTGCTGGTGATGACCTCTCGCGACCAGTCGATCATCGCGCCCATCAGGTCATACTGCTTGTGCATGGCGGCGATGTTCTCGTACGTCCACGTGGCGGGATGGATGTTGTTCCGGATCGCCGCGTTCTCGGCCGGCAGGCCAAAGGCGTCGTAGCCCATGGGGAACATCACGTTGTAGCCGCGCATCCGCTGGAGACGCGCGAATACGTCCGGAATCGCGAACGCATACCAGTGCCCGATGTGCAGGATGCCCGATGGATACGGGTACATCGTCAGCGAGAACCATTTCTCGCCTGGCGCATCGTCGTCCACCTTGTTGATGGCGGCCGATTTCCACTGGCCGCGCCACTTCGGCTCGATCTCAGAATGGTTGTACTGATGCGAATCGTCGAAACCCACGGTATCGACGGTGGCGCTTTCTGAAACGGTCATGGCGTGCTCCCTTGCTGGTTGAACCGGCGTGTGTGGCGGAAGTGGGTGAACCAACGCCGAAAAATGGAATGCAAAAACGCCTCCATCCCTGGGTCAGGGACGAAGGCGTCTGTGTGACTCGCTTCCGCGGTACCACCCTGCTTGATCGGTGACGTGCCCGCGGCGCGGTATGTTGGTGGAGCCGAGGGGGCTCGAACCCCTGACCTCAACACTGCCAGTGTTGCGCTCTCCCAGCTGAGCTACGGCCCCATGCATGTCGCATTCGCGGCGAATCACAAGCGATCCGCTCACTGCCCGATATCGGAGGCGCCCGTGCCTGGCTAGACGAAATGCTTCACCGGCATGGCTCACGGACGAGTTCGGTCGGAATCTGACGCCTTTCACCTTCCGGCGTCTCTCTAGGGTGTCGACCTACTACTTCCGGTCATCGCCTGGTTCCTGGCTGGCAGGAACCTACTTGAAATGTTGTCGCGCACGCGAAACGTGTTCGCACGCGTAACGGCAGTCAGTATAGTTGCCTGAACTGAACGATGTCAAAGGCGTTTCGGCCGCCCGAAACGCGGAGTCGCATCCACGCTCGTCACCGCCATTGCTTTTGGCCAGGAGGCCGTGGCGGCCCCCCATACAGGACGTCATCCCATGAACCCCAACCTTGACCAGGATCTTCAACTCGCCGCCAGCCAGATTATCTCCAGATTCGAGTCCCTCTCCGCCGCCCGCGATCTTGCGATCTCCGCCGGCAGGAAAGCGATACGTCTCTCGGCGAACGCGGTCCGCGCCATGCACCGCAACGATCACTCCGGCGCCACCGATCTGCTTCGCCAGGCTCGCATCGAACTGGACGCCATCCGCCACGCGACCATCCCATTTCCATCCGTCTATTGGGCGGGCTACCTTCAGGATGCCATGAAGGAGTACGCCGAGGCCGTCATCACCGGGGCGGTGCTCCAGGGTGGACCGATTCCGGCGCCCGGGCCGCTGATGGTGGAAGATGCCGCCTATCTCAATGGTCTCGCCGAAGCGGCATCCGAACTTCGACGCGATACCCTGGACGCGCTACGCGGAAATGACATCGACAGGGCCACGACACTCCTGCAAGCAATGGATTCCATCTACGGCGTCCTGGTGACCATCGACTACCCAGACGCGGTCACAGGCGGGCTTCGGCGCACCACGGATCAATTGCGCGCCGTACTCGAACGAACTCGCGGCGATGTCACGCTGGCGGTCCGCCAGGATCGGCTCGAACGCGCGCTCAAGTCCGTGGAGTCTGTCCCGCTCGACGGGTCCAATCCAGAGAATTAGGCGAGCGACTCCGGGATTTCCACCCGCGTGCCCACCCCGTAACCATTGGCCTCGAGCCATCCGGCGGGCACTTCGAGCACATGGGTAACGAACACCTCGGATGGGAATCGCCGCCTGTCCTCGTCTTCCGTTCCCTCCGGATCGGGACAGGCGTTCTCCGCCGCTCCCACGATCTCGCCCCCGGCGATCCACACGATATCCAGGCAGAAGCGCATCCCCTTCATCCAGAACACGCGCTGCGACGGCTCCGGAAAGACAAACAGCATGCCGGTCCCATCCGCAAGGCCGTTCCGGTAGCCCAGACCAAGGGTTTGCTCGCTTCCCGAAAGCGCCAGGTCAACCGTCAACGGAGTCTCGCCAACCACGATTTCGGCGGTCGAGCGCGCCGGGGGAAGAGGCTGGCGCCATGGCGGGAGTTCTTCTCGCTGGGCCGTCGCGCCCGCGATCGATCCAGCCATCAAGCAGACGATCAACAGCACTATCCCGAAAGACTTCATCGTGTGCCCTCCGCGCCGTCCACCGCCGGCAGGAGCTTCTCCAGTTCGAGCATCATGGACACCACGTCATCCACGCCATCGAGCAGGTAGTCGCTGGTCTCGATCACTCGTGGGTCCGTATCGAGCGTCAACACACCGATCGCCAGGGTTTCCAGGTCTGGCTCCTCACGAAGCTCCCGCAACACCCTGAATGCATCGGCGTCCGTCACGTCATCGCCCAGGAACACCGCCGACCTGAGTTGGCGGTCATGGATGATCCGCCTGACGGCCGATCCCTTGTTGATCGCTTCTCCGGGCCGGAGTTCGAACACCATCTTGCCATCGGAGACCCAGAACCCGTACTCCCTGGCGATTTCGTCGAGAATCGGCCCAAGCGCCTCGCGCACCGCCCCCGGGTCCGGCGCCAACCGGTAGTGGATCGAACCCGAGTACACCTTGTCCTCGACAATCACGCCATCGGACGACACATGCGCCAGCAATCGCTGCCGGGCCTCACGCAATGCTTCTGGCAGCGCGGCCTGTGCCGCCAGTCCGGCTGGGTGAACGTGATGCCCATCCTCGTCCTGCCACTCCAGGCCATGGTTGCCCACATACATTAGACCGGGAACGTCTATCCGGGCCCTTGCGTCGGCGACTCCACGGCCCGTGACAATCCCGACCATGGCGACTTTCGTGGTCATGACCTCCAGCGTTTCCCGCACGCCTGGCGCGGGCTCGGCGGCATCCGGTGTCGGCGCCACTGGGCTGAGGGTTCCATCGAAGTCGGTGAAAAAGCCTCCGGGAACCCGGGTCAGCACGCCCGCCAGGGCGTGTGCAACATCCGTGACCGGTGAAACGGTCCGATCCATGTGAGCCTCCATGTCCGCTTCTGAACTCGCCTATGTCGTCTCGTATCGGTAGATCGTGCCATCTTTCGAAGCGATCCAGAGATCGACCACCTGGCCGCGATCGAGAATGGCAACGTGAAAGTACACATCCCCCTTCGGGGCGCCCGGCGGTCCAAATTGTTGCGCCTCGGTATTGGGACGAATCGTCACCCCGCCAACCGCCGCCAGCAACAACTCCTCATCAAATCCCGCTCTCACCAGCGACCGGTATACGAACAACACCTCGACGCCATTCGACGTATCGAGAATGGGGATGGTGGCCGGGTCATCCTGCGTCGCGCGCACCTCATTCGTGGCGGTCGAATAGAACGCCTGAGCCCGCTTGGAGAAGAATGTGCCATCCAGTTGATAGCCAGTCTCCAGCAGCGGGCATCCCAGTCGCAATGAGAACAGTTGGGCATCGTCTTCCCACTCCAGCCCCAGCTCGTAGACGCGATCGAGTCCAGCCGGGATGAATGGATCGGCGCCTTCGAGGTCACGAATCCGTAGCCGGCCATCGAAGCAGGGTGCCGATGTATCGTCCACCCCGGCGATAGGCGGCGGGGTCCCTCCGGAACCGTCCTGCGCAAGCAAGTCGCCAACTGGAACCAACGCCAGCAGCAACGCCAGAACCATGCCCGCGAACACGGGGCAAGATCGCCGCGTGAGGCACGCCGGGCCCGTCAATGATGGAAGATTGCAAGTGAATTGGATGTGCAATGGGAGTCCTTGGCGCCAGCCGGGCGGTTCATGCCGATTCGCCTGGATCATAGCATGCGCCCCATCGGCGAATTGGCGGCGGGCCGCTGGCGATCGATCCCCAACGCCTGGCTCGCGATTTCCCTCCACGCGGACTGTTCCTGCGATATATTGATGATAGTTACTGTCATCGGTATCGTAGTGGACGATTCCAGCGTGCCAGATTCAGGATTACGGTCCGGCGCACGCTGATTTTGCCCTGCGAACACGCACACGTGTGGAGCGCCAATCGCATGCGCCTGTTCAATACTCAAACACAATCGTTGGAAGATTTCACACCTATCGACAACCATGCCGGCATCTACGTTTGCGGGGTCACGCCGTACGACACGACCCACGCCGGACATGCCTTCACGTTCCTGACCTACGATGTCCTGGTCAGATATCTCCGCTCGAAGGGCGTCGATGTCACGTATGTCCAGAACGTGACGGACATCGACGACGACATTCTCCGCAAGGCCCGCGAGCGGGACATGCCGTGGGAAGAGCTGGCCAGGCAGGAAACGGATCGCTATCTCCGCGATATGGAGAACCTGAACGCCACGCCCTTCGATCACTACGTCGCGGCAACCGGGCATATCCCGGCAATGCAGGACATTATCGCCAAATTGCTCGACGCCGATCTCGCCTACGTGAGCAACGGCAGCATCTACTTCTCCGTTGAGAAAGACCCGGAATTCGGCAAGCTCAGCCACCTCGCCCCAGAGGAGATGCTGCCGATCGCCAACGAGCGCGGCAACGTCCCCGACGACCCCAACAAGCGGGCGCCAATCGACTTCATCATGTGGCAGGCCGCCGCGCCTGGCGAACCCACCTGGGATTCGCCCTGGGGACCCGGCCGGCCTGGCTGGCACATCGAGTGCAGCGCCATGGCCATGCAGTACCTCGGCGCGACGGTCGACATTCACGGCGGCGGGTACGACCTGATCTTTCCCCATCACGAGTGCGAAATCGCTCAGTCCGAGAACTCGTCCGGCATCACGCCTTTCGTTCGCACCTGGATGCATGTCGCCATGGTCGACTACCAGGGCGAAAAGATGAGTAAGTCGCTGGGCAATCTCGTGCTCGCCAGCGAGGTGCTCAAGACTCACAGTTCCGATGCCTTCCGCCTCTACCTGCACTCGAACCACTACCGCACCCAGTGGGAATACGTCGACGAGGCCATCGAAGAATGGGCGGCCCTTGCGGCGGACATGGCCAAGGCCGCCACGCTTTCAGCGGCCGAAGGCTCCAAGCTCGATGTCTCGACCCATCGACAGCGTTTCGAGGATGCGCTGGATAACGATCTGGACACCCCCGCCGCCATCGAAGCGTTGCGGGCGATAACAACGGCCATCCTCCAGGCGCCGGGCACTACGGACATTGGCCAGGCCCAGTCCGAGCTACGAGAACTGTCCGGCATTCTCGGGTTGACCCTGGAACCAGCCACCGGATAGACGCCTCCCTAACGCATTGGCGGATGCTATACTGTCCCGTGGCCCGAAACGTCGGGCTGATTTCGTGTGTTTTATTTAGGGTGGACTCATCTCCACTACCTCCCTCCTCCTGGCCGGATCGGTCCATCGCGGATCCCGCGTTCAAGGGGGAAACCCACAGAGAGGGGTATCGTTTGGTACAGTACGCTCGCGAACCGCGCGCATATGAACTGATGGCTATTCTCCTACCGGAGTTGGCCGAAGACGATCTCACCGCGGCAATCAACCAGGTCACCACTCACGTCGGCAACATCAACGGCGAAGTCCGCGAAATCCTCAAGGACTCTCCGTGGGGCCGCCGTCGCCTCGCCTATTCCATTCGTTTCAATGGCCAGGACTACCGTGATGGCTACTACGTCATCTGGCACTTCAGCGCCGACCCGGGATCGCTCGGCGATCTCGAACGGGAACTGAAGCTCGACACCCGCGTGATCCGCTACCTCCTCGTCCTCGAAGATCCCAAGTGGGGTTCCCCGCAGGAGCGCGATGCCGCCCGCGAAATGGCCGAGGCCGCCGCGAACGCGCCGGAAGCCAGCGCAGAGTCGACTGAGGCCGGCGCGGAAGCCACGTCCGGCGACACCGCCGAAGAGGCCCCCGCCACCACGGAAGAGGCTCCGGCCGAGGTATCCGCTGAGCCCGCCACGGAAGCCGCACCTGAAACCCCGGCTGAAGAGGCCCCGGCCACCGAGGAACCAGCGACCGAGGAGTCGGCCGCTGAAGCGCCAGTCGAGGAAGCACCGGCAGCCGAAGCCCCCGCTGAAGCAGAAAGCAACCCGGAAGAGAACCAGTAAGGTCAGGAGTGATCGATGGCAGGTTTCGCCTCAGTAGCGCTTTTCGGCTTTCTCGGAGCAGACCCTGAAACCAAGTACACCCCAAGCGGCACCATGGTTGTCGAGCTGCGGATCGCCGTGAATGCTCGGCCACGTGGCGGCCAGCAGGAAGCGCCTCCCACCTGGTACCGGATTTCCGCCTGGGATCGCCTCGCCGACCGGCTCGACAAGCTTTCACAGCAGGGCTACGTGGCCAAGGGTCGCCCACTCTACGTCGAAGGCCGCCTCGAACCCCGCGAATACACCGCGAACGATGGAACCCAGCGGGTCTCATTCGACGTTACGATGACAGACTTCAACTTCGTCGGCGGTGGCGATCGCCGCGATGGCGAACAGGGCGGTGGATCGTACCAGTCCAATCAGTCCAACCAGTCTCCTGGTGGGAGTGGCGGCGGTCAACGCCGTAGCACCTACGACGACGCTCCTCCCGCCGACAACTTCGACGACGTTCCCTTCTAGCACACAACCTCGCTCAATACAGAAAGACTGCGAAACATGACGGATAACACCCAGGAACGCGATCAGCGACCGCCTCGCTCCGACGGCGAAGGCCGCCCCGGCGGCTCCCGCTTCGGCGGCCCGCAGGGCCAGCGCGGCGAAGGCGACTCCAGCGGCCCGCGCCGTCCAGGTGGCGGTTCGCGCGGACGCTCCGGCGGCGGGCGCTACACCCCGCGCCGCAAGGTCTCGCAGTTCGCCGTGGACAACGTTCAGCACGTCGACTACAAGGACCTGGCCCGGCTCCGGCGCCACGTCGGCGAGCGCGGCAAGATCGAGCCCCGCCGCAAGATGGGCACCAGCGCCAAGCACCAGCGCTCCCTCACCGTCGCCATCAAGCGTGCCCGCTACATGGCCCTTCTGCCATTCACCGGCTCCAGCGAGCGCAACTAGCATCCAACCAGGCTAGGGGTTCCGCCCCGTCACGAATCGCACGGCGTGCCACAAATCCAGCTTCCTGGAGCGGCACGCCGTTCGCGTATGGAGAAGATTCGTGCGACGCGGCTTCCCGCCAGCCAGGCATGCTGGAGGCATCCACCGTGGAACGAGGTCGTCGTAGGTCATGAAACCTGAGCAGAATCCAGTCGATTCAATACGGAACCGCCTATCTCGCGGAGGATCCTCGAAAGGGGCAAGCGCGCCACGCCTCAGCCGCCGCGATCAGGAGGCACAGGCCCAGCGTGTATTCCGCCTGAGCATGATCGGCGTCGCCGCCTTGATCGTGCTCATCCTCGCCGGCGGCATCGTCTACGAGTATGTCGTCAAGCCGAACCAGGTCCTCGCTCAGGTCAACGGCCATGAAATCAAGCGGAGTGACTACTGGAAATACCAGTCCGTCGCCCTCTATCAGCAGGCTCGCACCTACGAATCCTACGCAATGCAGACTACTGGCGAGCAGCAGCAACAGTTCCTGCAATTTGCCGCGAGTTTCGACGCCCAGCGCGACGATGTGTGGGGCAGCACGGATGTCAGCCCGACCACGCTTCAGCAAATGGTGGATGACCAGCTCTACCTGAGCGGCGCGAGTGAAATGGGCATCACCTTTACGGACGAGGACATCCAGACTTTCGCCCTCAATCAGTTCGCGCCGCCCGAAGCCCCGCTCCAGACGCCCATTCCTTCGCCAACAATGATCCCGGAACGCGCTCAGTGGGCAACGGAAACCGCGGAAGCCCTCGCCACCCAGCAATCCATCGCCCTCGGCACTCCCGTCGCCAGTGTCGCGACTCCGGTCGTGGGAGAAGGTACTCCGGGAGCGACGCCAGTCACGGACCAGGCCACTCCGGTGACAGGCACACCCGTGGCAGCCACGCCAGTGGCCGATCAGGCCACGCCCGTGACCGGCGATTCTGGCGAACCTGAAGGAACGCCCGCGGCAACGATGACGATGGACGAGTCCCTGCAGGCGGCCAATGCCGAGTACGGGCTTTTTCAGGACGCCGTGTTCGACGACGCCCATATGTCCGAATCCGATTATCTTGAACTCTGGGCGAAACCACGCTACGTCCGCCAACTGGTGAATGCCCAGTTGATCGCGTCCGTGCCTCAAACCGCCGAACAGGTCAACGCGCAGCACATCATGGTCTCCACCGAGGACCTGGCAAACCAGTTGTACCAGCAGGCCACCGGCGGCGCTGACTTTTCGGCGCTCGCACGCTCGAACTCCACCGATGCCATGACCGCGCCCACC
The DNA here is from genome assembly GCA_964622205.1 of uncultured Sphaerobacteraceae bacterium. Classification (GTDB taxonomy): domain Bacteria; phylum Chloroflexota; class Chloroflexia; order Thermomicrobiales; family UBA6265; genus JACCYX01. The sequence continues at coordinate 10,907 of CAZUPA010000026.1, read as the reverse complement.
GGCGGGCAACTTGGGTGGTTCACCCGGCTGGAAGTGTCGGACACCTTCGCCGAAGCGGCATTCTCGCTCGCTCCAGGTGAAATAGGCCAGCCCGTCCACGATGGCGATGCCTGGCACATCATCCGCGTGATCGAGCGAGACGACGCGCGCCCACTCTCCGACACCCAGTACTCGACAGCCACCACCGACGCAATCGATTCCTGGCTGGAGACGCAAACAACCAACGCTGACATCTCCGGCGACGACCTGCCAGAATCAACCGCCACGGCCGAAACGTTCGCGCCTCCCGCTGGCGCGCCGACTCCGGTCCCGGCAACCCCGATACCAGTCACCCCGACGCCGACTCCGCCGCTTATCGGTCCGGAACCCGTGCTTCCATCCGGCACGCCAGTGGCGACACCCGGGGCAACGCCCGTGACGGGGGTCGGCTCAACGCCAGTCGCGACTCCGGCGGCCGCCACCCCGGTCGCCAGTCCATCAATCGCCGCCACACCGAACGGCTGACAACGGCGCGGTGGAGGTCTCCCGCTATTACGCAGGGAGACCTCCACCGCTATGGTATCCTCCGGTATCATGCCTCCCTGAGTTCGACTCGTAGTTTGGAACAGATAGGAGACACCACAAGTGTCCTCCCGTGATCGGAATCGCAGCAAACGGCAGCCAGAACCCGCCGCCTCGTACTACAGCGACGACATCGTCTACGACGACGACGTCCTGTACGACGAGGATTGGATTGACGCTGGCGACTACGACGGCGAGCCAGAGGCAGCTCCCGCGTCTCCGCCGGCAACTACCCGGCAACCTTCCCCCTTGCAGGGAACCGCCTCCCAGATCGATCGCCTCCGGCGAAACATCGGCCGGGCTGGCAAGTCTGGCACGGATCGCCAGCAACCACCAGCGGCCGCTCAGCCAGCGGCGACTCAGCGGCGCTCTCAACGCCCCGCGCAGCCAACCACCAGGCCCGAGTCAAGGGACGACTACGAGGACGATTCCTACCTTGACGACAGCTTCGAGGATTTGCCCGCACCCGCGCGTTCCGCTGGCCGCACACCGTCAGTTGAC
>CAZUPA010000026.1:0-9745 GCA_964622205.1 uncultured Sphaerobacteraceae bacterium | reverse complement strand
CTTCGAGGATTTGCCCGCACCCGCGCGTTCCGCTGGCCGCACACCGTCAGTTGACTACCGCGCTCCCCTTCAATCGCCAGCATCGAATGCCCCCGCGTTCTACGACGACGCATACGACGATCAGGGCTACGATGTGTACGAAGACGAGTATTCGGACGACTTCTCCGAGTACGACGCGCCTGTTCGCCCCTCGCGCGCCCCCCGCCCGAGACCGCAAATCAGCATGCCAACCATGTCGCGGCCGTCCCTACCGCCCGCGATCGCCAACGCCGACCTTGTCAACGACGCGCCCGCGCTGGGGATCATCGGGATTGGGCTGGCAAGCCTCGCCGGCATGGCGATCCTCGTGGCGAATCAGGTAGACAGCCTTGCGCCTTCGTTCGCGACCCATGTCAGCGCGTCCGGCATTCTGGAGGACTTCCGCGGCGAGACCGCGCTATGGGACCTCCCGATCATGGCAACCGCCTTCACGCTGATGAATATCGCCATCGCCTGGTTCGTCTCCCCGCTGGATCGCTTCGCCAGCAGGTTCGTCCTCGCCGCCGCCCTCGTCGTCCAGATCGTTGTCTGGGTGGCCATCATTCGCATTGTGTAGCGCTCCAACCGCGAGTCTGAACAAACACAACAACACCCTGGCGAATCGAACGATTCGCCAGGGTGTTTTCCATGATGACGTGCTCCTGGATGGGCTCGGTTACCGGTTGACGGCCCGCGTGAGCGCCCTGGTGGTCAGCACCCGGATCAACTGCGACAGGTACGCCTCCGAAGCGTATGGACTTGGGTTGAGATCGAGACCCTCTGGCGCGGCATCCCCCGCCGACTTGATCGTCGCCTCATCCAGGCTGTCCGCCCCCGCCAGAATGGCCTCCGCCGCCGCGGCGTGGGTTGGCTTCGATGTCGCGCCAGTCACCACCACCGACGCCTTGCCAGCCCCGTCGACCGCCGCGGCGATACCCACCACCGCGTACCCGCTCGCCGGGTGCGCGTGCTTGAGATACGCGGACTTCACCGCCGCGCCGGGAACGGGCAGGATCACCCTGGTGATCACTTCATCCAGTTCCAACGATGTCGTCCACAGGTCGACGAACAGGTCCTCGCCATCGATTGTCCGTTCGCCATTCGGCCCTTGCGCGACAACCCTACCGCCCAGCGAAAGGAACACCGCCGTCAGGTCAGCCGCGGGGTCACAGTGGGCCAGGGCGCCGCCTATGGTGCCGTTGGCTCGCACCTGCTGGTCCCCAAGGACTTCTATCGACTCAGGAATTGAAGGGAACATCCCGGCAATACCGTCCGCGTCTCGCAACTCATCGTAGGTCGTCATCGCGCCAATGGTCACGGCCTCTGGCCCGATGGTCACGCCCTTGAGTTCGCTCAGGCGCGTCAGATCCACCAGCATGCCGGGAGCCGCGAGGCGCAACTTCATCGCCGGGATCAGCGAATGGCCACCGGCGAGGATCTTGGCTTCCGGATTGGCGGCGAGGATCGCAATCGCGTCATCCACGCTGGTTGCCCTGTGGTATTCAAACGAAGTGGGAAACACACGCAACTCCAAATCTGGTCAGGCAGCCCGTAGCGAGCCTGAATGCGCTTATCCGGCGTCCTGCTCGTTCATGAGTTCCGCGGCGTACCGCACCGATCGAACGATGTTCTGGTACCCGGTGCAGCGGCACATGTTGCCTTCAAGCCCATGCCGGATTTCCGCTTCATCGGGGTTCGGGTTCCGCTCCAGCAATGCCTTGGCCGACATGATCATGCCCGGCGTACAGTAGCCGCACTGGAGACCATGCTTCTCCCAGAACGCCTCCTGGATCGGATGGAACTCGTCTCCATTCGCCAGGCCCTCGATCGTCTCCACGGAGGAACCATTGACCTGTACGGCCAGCTTGGTGCAGGACTTCGTGGTCACGCCATCCACCGTCACCACGCAGGCTCCGCACTGGCTCGTATCGCATCCAACGTGCGTGCCCGTCAAACCAAGCTCGTCACGCAGGAAATGCACCAGCAGCGTTCGTGGCTCCACGCTCGCGGTCCGCTGCTCGCCATTGACATTAACGGTCACTTCAACCTTTGCGATTGGATCAACTGCAACAGCCATAAGGCCCGCGCTTCCTCTCTAACTCCACGATGTCGGCGTATCCTCGCGCCATCGCTCACGGCCAACCCCGCGTATTCGCGGCGTGCCCATGGTCGATGGGCAACCACGCCCTTTGATCCTGACGCTGGAAATGATACCTGCATATGAGACTCATGTCTGCACCCAGCGCCACCGGCTCAGTGCCTCATCCCGGCCGATTCCCCGGGACCATCCACCGCTGGCGGGGACAACGCGATCATTTCGTCGATAATGCATTCCAGTCGCGCTTCGGTGGCGGGCGTCAGCGTCCGGCTGAATCTCCCAAGCGCATCCAGCACGGCTCCGAACTCATCCACCGGCGGATGAATCGGCCCAAACTCATCCCGGATTTTGCCCCTGAACCACGATTCGACCGCCCTCCGGACCTTGGTCCCAGACGGCGGCGTCACGCCCGCCGCCGCGGAACGCTCCAGAATTCTGTCACGCAACTTCCGTCCATTGACTGGCGCCGACGTCACACTATCGATGGCGGTCCTTTGCTGTCGAACCTGGTCCGCCAGGTCGTTCCATCGCAGCAGCAGGCCCCAGGCGCTGGTGCGCATTGTCGCCAGGCGTCGAGCCTCCGCTTCAATCGCCTCCTCATCGATCTCCACGGTGTCGCGATACGTCAGAAGTGGCGCTACCTGGTCTTGCCAACATCCTCGTGCCGCCCTGGCCAGCCGGAAGTAGTAGAGCCCGACCATGAGCCGCTCCTCCGGCTCGAATGGAAATCCATCGAGTCCAGCCAGGAACGTCCGCAACCCCTGATGTCCCATCGTTTCCAGGAAACCAGCCGCCGTCACCGGCACGTATCGCACTTCATCCTCTCGCACGGTCGCCCGGCGTGGCCCTCGCCGATCCCGAAGCATCCTGTGTGTGAGCGGATAGTCCGGGCAAAGGAACACCCCGTCATGCACATTCAGATCCGCTTCGAGGCGAGGGAGCAGGCGTGTCACCGTATCGCCCATCTCCAGCAACGCTTCGACCACCCGCTGGCTCACCTGCTTCGACTTCGCGGTGTCCACCGAGAACTTCGCGTCCGCCGCCCACAGGACCTGCCCACGCTCACCGTTGCCAACAAGCAGGAAGTCCGGATTCTGGAGTTGGTTCCTCGAGGCGATCCGGGCTATCTCGGGAATGTCGTCGAGCCGAACCGCCACATCAGCCACCACTGGCGGTTCGTCGAGGTTGAGCAGGATGCCCGGCTTCTGTGGAAGAGCTTCGGAGCACAGCGTTGCCCACCGGTCGCCAATCGCGTTGCTCGCGCCCCCACGGTCGGAGATCTGCATGAACGTGCGATCGTGAATCGCGGCGAAGAACGAGCCTCCTGGGAGGGCGGGAGTCCTGAAGTCGAGTTCCGAGCCTGTTTCCTGGGTGCTGGCCAAGGAGATTTACCTGACGACATCGAACGAAAAACATACACGTGTGTGGGTACTCACCCCGATAAGCATAGCAGCCCGCGCCCCAACGCCTCACGGTACACTGAATGTGTCGTCCAACTGCTTTCCGTTTCCGAGGCTTTGCATGAGCGAACGCACCGTACCCGGATCACCGCTCGACCGGTTCCTCGCATCCTTCCTCGCGGCGATCAGCGAACTGCCTGATGGCTACCTGCCTGGGCCAACGTCGAATCCGCTTGCCACGGGCCTTGGCATGCCACGGGAGTTCATCGACGCCCTCTTCACCAGCGCTCGCACCCGCGGCCTGCTGAAGCCAGCCTATGGCCGCGGCTCACGCATTCACTGGAAAGTCTCCGATGACGGCAGGACATTTCTCGCGCTCCACCAAACCCCTTGAACACGCATGACCACATCCGGTTGATGGATGGCTGGAGTTTGGCGTGTGCCTTAGGAAGTGGCGTTGGTCTGATACCGGATCGAGACGCGGCAGCCCAGCAAGCCCTTGGGCGGACGACCACCTCGCCGGGGGCTCGGCGGGTCCGCCCGCACGAAAGCATGCGCCGTGGCCATCCGCCGAAGGCGAGCGTGTGGCTGCTTCTATCCGGATTCCGTATGAGTGGGCACTCAGCACGTATCGACGCGCGGCGTAACTCGCGAGTGGAAGCGGCCGCTCGCAGCCTATGAATCCCCGAATTCGTTGGGGGCATCCTCGGGCACAAGGATCAAATACAGCGCCGCGACAACGCCCACCACGAAGACGATAATCGCGGTCAGGACAACCGCCTGGATCATCCATGCCGAATTGCTGCCGGGGAGGCTCCCAAGTTCGACGCGCCAGATGCTCCGGATCGGCTTGTAGGCAGTCTTGAATTGGCCCAGAACCCAGAATCGCGCATTGACCTGGCCCAGCGCCAGGTACCCGATCCAGAGCAACGATAGCCCACCCCACACCAGCAATCGCCTGTTTGTCCGATTGGACGCTTCCAGCGAGCCGTCTTGCCCGGAGCCGGCCGCGACGGTGGCCGGCTCCGAAGGGGTTGACATCGAATCCTGGATCTCGGCGGTCTGGGACACTGGCAGGTTCACTCCGCTCTGGCCTGTCTATACGACGCCAGCCGATGACTTGCCGCGCTTGATCTCGTGATACTCGTCGTCCGCGTTCACGCGCTCGAGATCGTGATACTCGCCCAGCAGGTTCTTGGCCGCCAGCATGCCCGTCTCGATCGAGTGATCGGTGTTGTTGTAGCGAAAGGACCCACCGCGGCCAATGTACTGAAGATTCTCGATGCTCTGGATATAGTTCTTCATCTTCAGGAGCGGTTCCTGGTAGTCCAGGTCGTAGACCGGGTACGCCTTCGTTGCCCGCAGGGTGAATCCGCCCAGCACTTCGTCCGGACGCACGAACCCGAGATCCTCCACCAGGTGCTTCACCGACTGGTTGACAAGCTGCTCGTCGCTCATGTTCCAGATGTGATCGCCCTTGGTGCAGAAGTACTCGATCACGAGCGAGGTGTATTCATCGCTCGGCACCATCGCCGGGCTCCAGTTCTTCGGCTCATGGAAACGGCCAAACAGGATATTCCGGTCGTGGACGTACACCCAGGTATCCGGCGTCACCTGACGTTTCTTGATCATCAGGTTCACCGTGATGATGTCCCGGAACGTCAGCGAATCGGCCGCCTCGATCACGTCTTTCGGCGCGGCCGGTTCCATGATCTTCACCAGAACCGTGAAGGGGATCGAGGAGATGAAGTTGTCGCCCTCGATGAACTCGGAACCATTCCCGGTTCGAACCTGGATACCCTTGACGCGATTCCCGTCGAGCACGATTTTCTCGACCGCGTTCTTCAGCCGAATCTCGTTACCGGCGGCGGTGATCGTGTCAGCCATCCGCTCCGAGAACCGGCCGAAGCCGTCCCGCGGGTACATGAACTGCTCGATCAGGCTCACGACCTCGCCCTTCGACGGGACGATCGCATCCTTGATGGCGGTAACCAGCGACATGCCCTTCGTCCGCTGGCTCACCCAGTCGCCCGAAAGCTTGTCGCACTTCAGCCCCCACACCTTCTCCGAATACGCCTGGAAGAAGAGCCTGTACAGCGTTTCGCCGTACTGGTTTACGTAGGCGTCTTCCATTGACTTGATCTCGGTTGGCTTGAACTTCCGCATCAGGCGAACGCGTGCATAGTCCGCCACCGCCCGAACCGCCGTCACGGGACCGACGGCCTTCAGCGCGCTTCCGATTTTCAGCGGGTAGTCGATGAACTTCCCATCGAAGTAGATGCGGCTGATCCGGTTCACCCACAGGAGTTCTTCCGCCACGACTTCCCGGAACAGTTCGTTCAACTCTTCGTTCTTGGTGAACCACCGGTGCCCACCGATATCGAACTTGAACTCGCCGCTCTCCGAATCTCGCCGGATCGTGCGCGCCAGGCCACCCACAAACGGCGCCGACTCCACAACGGTCGCGTTCACGCCAGCCTTGCTCAGCACATACGCCGAACACAGGCCAGCTGGTCCAGCGCCCATGATGATATTTCGTGGCGCGTCGCCATTCCCGGCTACCGCTCCGTTCGACTTGTGACCGTTCTGCATTGTCAAGGGTTCCTTCCTGCCGGCGCCATCTCGCCTCGGGGAAATCTGGGAAGCGTGGGCATGCACCATGTATTGTCGTCACACACAGTGACTCGCCCCTGATTGTGGGCGGGCATGACGATCAAGGTTATACCACACGGATATGCCCCGGCTGGTGTACCGGCCGCGGCCAACTCGTGGCTCAGGATCGCCAGGTAATCGCATTGTTGAGGGCAAAGTTCCAGATCGCCGCCATACCCGCGCCAACCAGGTTAGCAAGAAGATAATGAACATCGTGAGAGTCGTGCAGGTAGTTGAGAATCACCCAGTTGATGATGAGTCCGCCAACGTTGATCGGCACGTAGGACATGGCCCGGTGGATCACCCGCCCGGTTCCCCGGTCATGCCAGGTCCAGGCCTCGTTCAAATAGAACGTGACAATCATCGATATGAAGATCGCGAAGGGTGACGCCGTCCGGACGGGTAGGTCCAGGATTCCGTGGAGCGCCACCAGACCGGCCTGATTGACGATCAGACCCACGGCGCCAACCAGGATGAATTTCTGGAAACGTTGGGCAAGTGTCCACATTCTCACAGCCGGTTCCGGCCATGATTCCACAGAGATCATGCTCTTGCCCATCTCCTGTTTCTAGTCCCTGCAATCCTGCTCCGGCGTCGCCTGTGCCAGGCCGTGCCCGCTGGCGATTGCGTGCAGCCTTCCACGCGCAACAATACCATGGAGCGTCCCCTGGCGAGTCAATTCATGCCTGTATCACAGGCATGCCCCAGGCGCCCACCACCGCCGCGGAGGCCGCGCCGGCGCCATGTCACCCCTCCGTCGCGTCGAGCGCCATCGCGACCGCCACCAGTAACTGGTCATCGTTGGTTGCAAGCAGCTCAACTTCGGTCAACTCCCCATCGAACAGATACGGGAGCGACAATGGCGTGCCTGGCTCGTTGGCGATTTCGATGGTCGGTTGCAGGCCGACATGCCACACAACCGTCCCGTTCGGCGTCAGCCACATATCGAACCCGATCCAGATCCGGGAGCCATCGACCAGATCGATCGGCATGACCGTCGTGCCAGTGCCATACGTGCGCTGCCCAATCGAGATTCCTCGCTCGTGGTCCATGATCATCGCCGCCAGCACCTCCGATGAGGACGCGGAGGTCTCATTGATGATCGCGACCACGGGCAGGTCTCGCCACTCGCCGTCTTCCGCCACGGTTTCCCGCTCGGTGACGTTTCCCTCGGCATCCTGGATTTGGGCCACCACGGTTCCTGGCTCGAAGAATTGCTCCGCGACCATCACCTGCTCATCGACCCAGCCGCCCGGATTCCCCCGGAGGTCCAGCACGAGCGTCTCGGCTCCCAATCGCTTGCCCTGTCGCAGCGCCCGTTCGAGATCCGCGCTGGTGCCCCACTCGAATGCTTGCACCCGCACCCACAGCACATTGTCTGGCAGCATCGCCGCCGACACCGTCTTGATCTCGATCTCCGCCCGGGTTATCGTCACGGTGTAGGTTTCGACGTCTCCCGCGTGCCGGAGCTCCATTTCAACATCGGTCCCTTCCTCGCCCGCGATCGTGTCCAGGAAGTCCCGGGAGGTCTCGAACTCGGTATAGGTCCGGCCATCGATGGTCAGTATCTGATCCTTGCCCCGAATTCCGGCTTCAAGCGCCGGTGAGCCCTCGTAGGGGAAGTTGACCTCCGGAGGCGACACCTCTGAGTTCGACTGGATGCCGATGCCAACAAAAGACCCTTCCGCCTGTTCATCCTGTTCTTCGGCTTCATCTGGCGTCAGGAAGTACGAGTGCCCCTCGTCGCCGAGCGCGTCCATCATCCCGCTGGCCGCGCCCCAGATCAATTCCTCATCGCTGATCTCATCCGAGAGCACGTAGTACTCGCGAATGTAGGCGTAGACCTGTTCCAGCGTTTCGAACGATTCCAGATCGGCGAGTTCGTCGCGCTGCTGCGAACCAACCACCGGATCGGCCACGAGGAATCGCTCCAAGCCCATCCCAGCGCCAAGCATGACCACGATCAGGAGCAATATCCCCGCGGTTCGCACCCTCGCAGGGCGCCCAGCCGCGTGAAGCACTGAAACACCCCGTGCTCGCCATCCATTCGGTAGTTGCTCACCCGGATTCGTCTTCATGGAGCTGCCCTCTCGCGTTGGATGCTCGTTGCCGCCACCGGCCACGCCATTGGATACGAACATGTATATCTCATGGTAGGACGATTTGCCGATCCCTCTGGCCGAACGTCTCGACGCACGCCATTCCGCGCACCCATCCAGGTCGCATGGACCGGCGAGAGGATCGCGCCCAATGGGTGCGATCCTCTCGTCATCATGTGTCCTCGCTGACTGCCTATTCCTCGAAATCAGCCGCTTCGTAGAAGCCCACGATCAACTGGTCGTCGTTGGTCGCCAGGAGCGTTTCCTCATCCAGTTCACCGTCGAACATGAACGGAAGGCTTATGCCAATACCCGGCTTGTTGACGATCTGGATGTTCGGGGGGAAGCCCACATGCCAGATGATATTGCGGTCCGGGGTAAGCCGGTACAGGTAGCCCATCATGAGCATCGAGCCATCGGGCAGATCGATCGGCATCAGGCTGGTGCCGGTGCCAAACGTTGTCTCGCCCACGGCGATCGCGCGGTCGTTTTCCACCAGCGCCGACACGGTTACCTCGGCCGCCGAAACCGTATCCCGGTCGATCAGGACCACAACCGGTCCTTCGCGCCACTCGCCTTCCTCTTCTTCGACGGTTCGCACGGTCTCTTCTCCCGTGTAGTCGTGATCGTAGGCCACGACCGATCCCGCCGGGAGGAACTCACTGATAACGGAAAGCTCTTCCACGATCAATCCACCAGGGTTGCCCCGGAGGTCGAACAGCAGCGATTCCGCGCCCGCTCGCTTGCCCGCGATCAGCGCCGCCTCGAAGTCCGCGCCCGTGCCTTCCTCGAAAGACGAGATGCGAACCCACATCACGTTCTCCGGCAACATCGCCCACGACACCGTCTTGATCGCGATCCTGGACCGCGTAATGGTCACCGTGTAGCTGTCGACATCGCCCTGGTGACGAAGTTCGAGATCGACGTCCGTCCCCTCTTCACCCGCGATCGTGTCCAGGAATGCCCTGCCGTCCGGGAATTCCGTGTATGCGACTCCGTCCACCGCCAGGATTTCATCGCCCGGAAGCAGCCCCGCCTCGAATGCCGGCGATCCTTCATACGGGAACACCACTTGCGGCGGGGTAACCGTGGTGTCGCTTCGAATGCCGATCCCAACGAACTCGCCGGACCGGGCCTCGCGGTACTCCTCGGCTTCCGCCGGGTTCAGGAAGGAGGAGTGCCCCTCGTCGCCGAGCGCGTCCATCATCCCGCTGGCCGCGCCCCAGATCAATTCCTCATCGCTGATCTCATCCGAGAGCACGTAGTACTCGCGAATGTAGGCGTAGACCTGTTCCAGCGTTTCGAACGATTCCAGATCGGCGAGTTCGTCGCGCTGCTGCGAACCAACCACCGGATCGGCCACGAGGAATCGCTCCAGGCCCATTCCCGCGCCGAGCATCACCATGGTCAACAACACCATGGTGAGTGCCCGCACCTTCATGCTGGAAACGACGGCCCGGATCGTTCCAGCCCCGTTT
>CAZUPA010000025.1:26270-29787 GCA_964622205.1 uncultured Sphaerobacteraceae bacterium | reverse complement strand
CGATGCATGTCCTATCATGGCGATGAGGTCACGGCATCATTCGCCAGCCATGCCAGGCGTGCATCAAGACGCATCCAAGGCGGAATCCTCGAAAGACTAGAGACCGGAGTGCCATGCATCACCCTCGCCAATCCATCGCCAGATGGATACCCATTCTCGACTGGATTCGCGGCTACAACGCGTCGTGGTTACGCGCCGACTTGGTGGCGGGGCTGACGGTTTGGGCACTCGTGGTGCCGCAGGCCGTGGCCTACGCACAAATCGCTGGCCTGCCCCCACAGGCCGGCGTCTTCGCCTCGTTCGCGGCGCCACTTGGATATGCCCTGTTCGGATCGTCGCGGCAGCTCATCGTCAGTCCGACCTCGGCCACCGCCGCCATCTCGGCTTCACTCGTCGCGCCGCTCCTGGTTGCCGACGACCCATCGGAATACGCCGCGCTCTCCGCCGCGCTGGCAATGCTCTGCGGATTGCTGTTCCTGCTGCTTGGCAAATTGAAGCTGGGCTTCCTGTCCCAGTTCATCGCGCCATCGGTGCAAACAGGGTTTCTGATCGGTCTTGGCCTAACGATCATGGTCGGCCAGGTTTGCAAGATACTCGGTATCCCATCGAGCGATGGACCGTTCTACCGCCAATTCGGGGCGATGGTCAGGCAAGTCGGCGATGTGCATTCCCTGACGCTTGTCATCGGCGCAACGAGCCTGATCTGCCTCTTCCTGTCAGCGCGTTACCTTCCAGGCATTCCTGCGGCGCTGATCCTTGTCACCGTATCGATCCTCACGGTCAGCGTGTTCGACCTGGCGGACAAGGGAGTTGACGTTGTTGGCTCGGTCGACCGGGCAATCCCGCTTCCCGCCATTCCGGTCGTCTCGATCCACGACCTGCTGCTGCTCGTCCCAGGAACATTTGCCATTGTCGTTATTGGCTATTCCGAAAGCATGTCCGTGGCGCGGCGATTCGCCGACGAACATCGCTACGAGGTCGACGGCAACCGGGAACTCGTCGCGTTGGGTATCTCCAGCCTGGCCGGCGGGTTGTTCCAGGGATTCATCACCGCGGGGGGAGCCAGTCAATCGGCGGCGAATGACCGTGCTGGCGCAAGGACCCAGGTTTCGGCGATTGTTCTCGCCATCGCCGCCGCGCTCTCGGCGATGTTCTTGATGCCGGTGTTCGAGCATCTGCCACTCGCGGTCCTGGGAGCGATCGTCGTCAATGCCGTCGCGGGGTTTGTCGATATTCCCGCCCTGCGCCGTGTCTACCATTTGCGGAGGGACAGTTTCATGCTGGCAGCGACAGCCCTGGCGGGTGTCCTCTTGCTTGGGATACTGCCTGGCCTGTTGCTGGCGGTGGCCATCACCGCCCTCTTGCTGCTGGGACGCATCGCCCGGCCACACGCTCACCAGATGCACCGGGCGCCAGGAAGTGCGGCATTTGTCCCGGTGTCACGCTCAGGAGCAGCTACGGTTCCAGCCTCGCGGATCGTGATTTACCGTCCGGATTCGCCGTTGCTGTACGTCAACGCCACATGGATCCGCGGTGACCTGGGCACGTTCCTGTCCAGCCTGGCCGATCGTCCAGATGTCCTGACAATCGATCTGGAGGCATCAGCCGATCTCGACATATCAGGAATCGATATGCTGGTTGCGGTTCGGCATGACTTGAGCGAACGGGGGATTGATCTGTGGCTCAGCAACGCCAGCCCGAGGGTTATCGATCTCCTGACAAGGAGTGAACTCGAGGATTTGATCGCCCAGCACAAAGTATTCGCAACGAATTCCGACGCGGTTCAGAGGTACACCTCAACCCATCCCCAAACCGCCTGACACAGAGAACGACGTAGGGCACGAGTGCTTGTCACTTCGGTGGTTGGCCCCGACAGGAAGTTGCTCAGATGCGTCAGTCATCCATCCAGGCCGCTGCCCGCGCGATGATGTGCCGATCCTGCTCCAGCGTGAAGGTGTCTTGAACCGTGGCGAGGAAATTGCCGGCAATGTGCAGGAGCACGGCACGTTTTCCAGCGGGGATCAGCAAGGTCACGCGCTGAAAAACACGGAGCGTGAATACCGCCAATGTCAGGTCGTTGACCACGTAAAACCGCAATTGATCGAAGGCTGTATGGACGCACTGTTCAAACGGCTCTGGCTCCCAAATCACCCTCACCACACCGTTCCGGTCCGTGAGATACCGTTGTGGCTGGTGCTCATTGGCCACCAGAATCACGAGGTCGCCGAGCGTATTCAGACAGTACTGCGCCGTGGTGGGGTCGTTGATTGCCGGAGAAAGCGCCTTCAGCATGATGTCGGCCACACGGCGGAATCCGTATTCAAAGTCCTGCTCGGCCGTGCGCTCACTACCGAATTGGAGAGCATCCAGGACCCTGGCTTCAACTTCGGGCGAGCATTTCGTCCTCGGCCAGACCGAGGCAACCCGTTCACCCTGGAAGCTATACTGTCCGACCTCGGCCGTGATCCGCACGGTCACCTGTGCTTCCTCGGCCGCGGCGAGAAGTCGCCGAAACCTGACCATCTGAAAGTACCCTGATGAGACGACGCACAAGGGCGTGACGTCCACTGGGTCAGGGGAGTCGATTGGAATCGAACCGCCTCGGGTGTCCGCGCCGGATGCCGCGAGACTCCGATGCAGCAGTTCGCTTGTCTCCCGAGCCGCCGAGTCGATGATAAACGTCGGCTGCAGCGATCTCATGCCATAGATGACGTAGAAGATGAACACCCCGACAGACGCCATGGCGAGGACAATCGACATGGAGACGGAAAGCACCGGAACGAACTCGGTCGCATCGCCTGTTGGTCTGACGGCGCGCAACACGAGCAAGGAGAAGGCGAAACTGGCAAGGAAGAATCCCAGCACCAGGTGAAGCGACCAGCGACGGGCTAGCGCCTGGACGACTCTTGGCGTGTACTGGCTTGAGGCCAACTGCATTGTGACGTAGGTTGCCGAAAAGACGACGCCAGCCACTGTTACAGAGGACGAGGCAATGGCCGACAGAACACCGATGGCCGCATCGCCGCTTCCTCCATAGAGCCAGACACGATCGGCGTCCGGGGAAAGATCAAGCCACTGATCCACCCGAACCAGAATCAATCCCAGTAGTGCCGCCATTGAGACAATGAGAGCCAGAATCAGCCAGGGCGCGGAGGCTATCAGGCGCCGGTATACGGATCGGTTGTCAAGCATCCAAGTCTCGTGGCCAGCATGTGGCTAGCCATCACCTCGTAAGAACCTGGCCCGTCGCTCCGCGCGGGCATCGTTCCTCGCATCATCACGGATCGCCACGAGGGTGCGCAATCTCACTATGCTTCGTGGGTTGAGCACGGGCAACCGCCATTATGACGCAATCATGGGTTCACGGGATGAACACAGTACCGTTGACGCTCATGACCATGGCTGCGCGCGACGCATGACGCGCGGGAAGAGACTGGAACAAGCTGGCTGTGGGCACACGCGCCGCCCCGGGCAATCTCAGGCCACGGTCGAGCATGACGCTCATCATCGCCAGGTT
>CAZUPA010000025.1:23314-26170 GCA_964622205.1 uncultured Sphaerobacteraceae bacterium | reverse complement strand
AGAGTCGACTTGGGCAATTGGCGCGTAACGAATGGGCACATGGCCCTCCTCTTCAAGTACGGCATGCTCCCGCCAGGTGATCGCTGGGCCGTGCCGCGCCGGAAACGGTGGAGCGGAGCGGAGAGGCGACCAGCCAGTAGTGGGCCTTGGGGACAATATCGGTAGCCATGCCATCGGCGCCGATCTCCAGGTTTGCGCGGGTGCGGAAATCACGGAGGTTGACGAAGCACCGCCGTTGGCCGGCGATGGTCGATGATCTCTTGCCGTTGATGAGCGGACCTCTGCGCTCGATGTCTTCCAGAGGCTGAGCATGTGGCCGGTCACGCACGCGCGAAACTCATGGAACGGCCCCGAGGCGGTCTTTCCAGTGACACCGGGTCCGGGAGATTACCTCCGGCATGACATGTGTCTCGCGAAGACCGTTCGTGCGTAGGGACAGCCCAGGGAGCCGCTGGCGAGCGTGTGGCTGCCCGGATCAATCACCCGGACTTCGTATGAGAGGATGAGCCGGGGAGTGCGGCCCTTCGAGCGAAAACCATACTTTGCGTATAAGCTACGTTGTGCGAATTCCAGATCCATCGCGCGGAGGACCGGCGCCGCTCGCGACACACCCGCGAATCTGCGCTACGATCATCCCATAGCCATCGCGCGGTTCACACGAACCCCAGCGCCAGTGAGTCTCGACACGCAATGGGTGGATCGAGCCAGGAGGACAGCATTTCATGACTGAGTCAAAGAACGTTGGCGTCATCGGCCTCGGCAAGATGGGCCGCCCAATCACCCGCAACCTGCTCAAGGCCGGGTTCACCGTCACCGTCAACAGCCGCTCCGAGGGACCGATTCAGGAGATGGTGGCCGAAGGCGCCGTCGACGGCGGCAATCCCAGAGGCGTCGCCAAAGCGGCGGACGTGATCGTCACCAGCCTTCCGGATCCAGCCGCGGTCCGCAAGGTCTACCTTGACGCCGATGGCCTCGTGGACTCCACCCGCGAAGGACAGCTCTTTCTCGATACAAGCACCATCGATCCCGGACTCAGCCGGGAGCTTGCCGGAAAAATCGCGGCCAAGGGTGGCGCGTTCCTCGATGCGCCGGTCAGCGGCGGCGTCGCGGGCGCGGAAGCCGGCACGCTCACGATTATGGTGGGTGGTGACGAGGCGGCCTTCGAGAAGGCCCAGCCCGTCCTTTCCGCCATCGGCCAGAAGCTGCATCTCGTCGGCCCCAGCGGCGCCGGCACCATCGTCAAGCTTGCCAACCAGCTCCTCGTCGGCATCAACATGTCGGCCGTCGCCGAGGCGCTGGTGCTTGGCGTTAAGGCGGGCGCCGACCCGGCCAAAATGCTGGAAGTGCTCTCCACCAGCTTTGGCGGTAGCAAGATGCTCGATCGCGGCGTGCCCCTGATCATCGGTCGCAATTTCGCTGGCGGAACCCCAGTTGACCTGATCCGCAAGGACCTCGGCCTGATCGCCGACCTGGCGAACGAGCTTGGCGTACCGCTTGCCGTCGGTGGCGAGGCCCGCGCCGTTTTCGACCGCGCGCACGACGCATCCCACGGCGCCGAGGATATGACCGCCGTCGTGATCCCGATGGAGGAAGCAGCCGGAACTGAAGTCGTCAGCCGGTAGAGGCTCTCCTTCCCTGTCAACGCCATGACCCTTATGTAGACGACACCCGGTGCTCGAATATCCGAGCACCGGGTGTCGTCGTCTGTCTCGCATGGCCTGACCAGCGAAACCCGGACAGCTATTCGCCGTAGAGTTCGGTGACCTTGTTCGTGAGGTACGCGACAAGCGGTTTCGCGTCGAACGCGTCCACCCCCAGCACTCGCTGAAGCAACTCGTTGGGCAGGAACTTGCGGCCATGCTGATGGATGTTCTCGCCCAGCCAGGCGCGCAGTTCACCGAACTCGCCTTTGGCCGTCTGCTCGTCGAGATCCGGCAACTCCCGCCTGATCCGCTCCCACAATTGCAGCGCGACCACGTTGCCGAGGGCATACGTCGCGAAGTATCCGAACAACCCAGTTCCCCAGTGAACATCCTGTAGCACGCCGTGAGCATCGTCTGGCACGTCCAGGCCGAAGTACGTTCGGAACCGGTCGTTCCAGACCTCTGGCAGGTCGGCGACCTGGATGTTGCCGGAGAACAGGTCACGCTCGATCTCGAACCGCAGGATGATGTGCAGGTTGTAGGTCAGTTCGTCGGCTTCGACCCGGATGAACGATGGCCCAAACCTGTTCACCGCCCGGTACATGTCGTCTTCCGTCGCGGACGTGAACCGCTCCGGATAGGTCGCCTTCAGTTCGGGCAACGCCCAGTTCCAAAATGGACGTCCCCTGCCGATCAGGTTCTCCCACATCCTGCTCTGCGACTCGTGCCACGACATCGAAGCGCCGCGCGCCAGCAGCGTCCGGTCGAGCCCCACGCCCACCTGATGCTCGTAGAGACCATGCCCGAATTCGTGCATCGTCCCGAACCAGGCCGGATTGAGGAAATCGTCGTAATACCGGGTGGTGATCCGGATGTCATTGAGTCCAGCGGACGACGCGAACGGATGCTGTGTTACGTCCAGTCGCCACGAGTCATCAGTGAATCCGAGTTGCTTCGCCAGGCGCAGCACGGACTGCTCCTGGACCGGCGCCGGGAAGCGGCCACGTACCAGCGAGTCGTCCACGCGGTCGATGCGCTCGTTCACGCGCCGTACCAGGGGAATGGTGGCGGCCTTCAGCTCGTCGAATACACGTGCGATCTCGGAGGACTTGAGCCGCGGCTCGAATCCGTCCACGAGTACATCGTAGTCTTCCGCGTAGGAGTCATCCGCCTGGCGTACGTGGTGGATGACCTGCTTGTTCAGGTCGACGAT
>CAZUPA010000025.1:20467-23214 GCA_964622205.1 uncultured Sphaerobacteraceae bacterium | reverse complement strand
TGCTGATCCCACCCAAGGAGCGAAAGCGCCCCGCCAATATCGGCGATCTCGCCCAGTCGTTCGCGCAACAGGTCGTACGTTTCGTTCGCCAAGCACCACGTCCCTTCAATCTCAACCGCGTTCCGATGGATCAGGTGGCGACACCGCTCAGGAGGCTCCTCAGGAGCCGCAGCCCGTCCGCGCCACCGATCAGGGCGTTGGTCGCCCGCTCCGGATGTGGCATCAGTCCAACCACGTTGCCTCGTTCGTTGCAGACCGCCGCGATGCCAGCGACCGAGCCGTTTGCGTTCGCTTCATCGGTGATCTCACCTTCCGTGGTGCTGTAGCGTGCCACGATCTGCCCGTTGCGCTCCAGCATGGCGACCACGTCTGGATCGGCGTAGTATGCGCCTTCCCCATGCGCCACCGGCAGGTTCAGCACGTCGCCTTCCTCAAGCGCGGAGGTCCAGGCCGTTCCGGCGTTCTCGATCCTGATATCAGTCCTGTGACAGTGAAACTTCAGCGTCCGGTTTCGCAGCAACGCTCCAGGCAGAAGATGCGCCTCGCACAGAATCTGGAAGCCATTGCATATGCCGAGCACGGGCTTGCCCGACCCGGCGAACGCCCGCAGCGGTTCCATCACCGGCGAGAACCGGGCGATCGCGCCGCAGCGCAAGGCATCGCCGTAGGAAAACCCGCCCGGAAGGACGATCGCGTCGAACCCGGACAGGTCCGTGTCCCGATAGTCCACCTTGCGGACGGCCACCCCGAGGTCATGCTCGAAGGCATGCAGCGCATCATGGTCGCCATTGCTGCCGGGAAACGAGATCACGCCAACTCGCATGTCCGTCATTCGAACCTGTCTCCTAGCCGATCTGGGCGGCCGAAACGACGAACTCTTCAATAACGGGGTTCGCCAGTAACTGCTCGCACATCGCTGTCCCCTGCGACAGCGCATCCTCCTCGGTGGCCGCCGAGACTTCGACCCGGATCAGCTTTCCGACCCGCACTCGCTGGGTCGCCTCGAACGAAAGCGAACGCAGGCCAGACATCACCGCTTCCCCCTGCGGGTCGTTGACGCCCTGCTTCGGCATGATCTCCGCCTCGATGATCCAGCGATGCTCCCCTGTTGTCCCTGTCACGATGCGATCTCCTTGATGCCGATCAATCTTTCGAGCACCCGCGCGTAGTTCCGTCGCGCGGTTTCCACAATGGATGCGGGAAGCTCCGGACCTGGAGGCTCCTTGTTCCAACCCGATGCCTCCAGCCAATCCCGGATCACCTGTTTGTCGAAGCTCGGCGGCTCTGTTCCCGGCGTCCAGCTCGCCACGTCCCAGTATCGCGAACTGTCCGGCGTCAGCGCCTCGTCGATCAGCGTGAGTTGGCCGTCGGTCATGCCGAATTCGAACTTGGTGTCCGCCAGCACGAATCCCGCCTCGCGGGCGAGACCTCGCGCGAATCCAAACAGCTCCAGGCTTTGTCGCTCCAGCGTGTCGGCCAGCTCGCGGCCCACCACCGACCGCAACTTGTCGATGCTGATGTTCTCGTCATGCCCGGTATCGTTCTTCGCCGCCGGCGTGAACTGGGGAACAGGGAGTTCGTCGCCCCGGCTCAATCCGCCCGGCAACGGCTCGCTAGCCAGGGTTCCCGAGGCGGCGTATTCCTTCCAGCCAGACCCCGCGATGTTCCCGCGGACCACGCACTCGATGTCGATTCGCTCGGCTTTCCGCACGATCGTGGCCCGGCCGTCCAGCATCGCCAGGTCCTCACCGCCAAGACCAAGCGAATCGAGCGTCGCGCCACTCCGGTGGTTCGGCACGATGCCTTCGGTTTGGTCGAACCAGAACTCGGAAATCGCGGTCAGAATCCTGCCCTTGCCCGGAATCGGGGTTGGCAGCACCACGTCGAATGCCGAGAGCCGGTCGGTGGCGACGATCAGCAGGCGGTCGTCGAGGTCAAAGACATCGCGCACCTTTCCCCGGCGAAAGAGCTGAAAGGGCAACCCTTCGACCTCCACCACGGCGCGCTCCCCACGGTTATTGAACGGCATGGGCCGGTTCTCCCAATCCGAGGCGTGCGAATGACGCGTCCAGGTGAACGAGTTGCTCCCAGGGGTCGAACAATTCGGCCAGTTGCCCGGCGTTCAGATGCTCGCTCACCACCGGGTCGGCCTGGATCACGTCCTTGAAGGTTTGACCTTCGTCCCACGCGGAATGCGCGTGGCGCTGTATCAGCTTGTAGGCATCCTGCCGGTCGAGCCCCGCATCCACCAGCGCCAGCAGCACTCGCTGGGAGTAGATGAGCCCACCGGTGGACTCCAGGTTGCGGAGCATCCGATCCGGATACACCACCAGTTCGTCGATCAGATCGGCGGTTTCAGCGAGCATGAAGTCGGTCACGATGCAGGCGTCGGGGAATATCACGCGCTCGGCCGAACTATGGCTGATGTCTCGTTCGTGCCAGAGCGGCACGTTTTCGTACCCGGTCTGGGCATAGCCGCGAACCAGTCGCGCCAGCCCAGCGATGCGCTCCGACTGATGCGGATTCCGCTTGTGCGGCATCGCCGAAGATCCCTGGTTACCCTCTCCAAAGTATTCCTCGGCCTCGCCTACCTCCGTCCGCTGGAGGTGCCGGATCTCGACGCTCATCTTCTCAAGCGTCCCGGCGATGCCAGCCAGTACCGAGAGGAAGAAAGCATGACGGTCCCGCTGCACCACCTGGTTCGAAGCCAACTCGACTCCAATTCCCAGGTCACGACACACCTCTTC
>CAZUPA010000025.1:0-20367 GCA_964622205.1 uncultured Sphaerobacteraceae bacterium | reverse complement strand
CGCATTCGCTCCAGGTCGCAACTGGCGCCTCGAATCGTCTCCATCGCCCCGGCGGGAATCCGCCCTCGCCGCGCCCATGCCTCGCATACGGAAATCTCCACGGCCAACCACTGCTGGATCTTCGCCTCATCGGTCCAGATGGCGCCCATTTCCGGACGGGTATATCGGTCGATCACCAGATCGCTCCTGCTCGTCTGATCGTGTCGACCGCGGGGAGATGCGCAGCGGCCGATTGCGCGCCTTCAGTATACGAGCACCCGGTTGCCGATCCACCACTGGCAACGTACTATTCCATACAGGGATGACAGGGAGGTTTTATCCGTTACCCCATTAGCGCCAGGACTCGAGAGGACGTCGAGTTGACGAGGCGGGAATCGATCGAAACATTCGGCGGATGATTCCCCGGCAACCACGGTCGTAAGTGCATCAACAAACCGATTCGGCGACGGATCGACAAAGTGGTTCACACGTGGCATCACGCGAAGCGGCAACGCCGCTCCCCTCCCCTTCTCCCCAAAATGCTTGGAATCAATGTCCTGGGCCTTTGCCTGGCGTGCGGTTGCCATGTCTGCCTCTCGGCATTCAGCGCACCCGTAGCCACGGCGGGCTCTCCGTGTTGCATGCGATACACCGTCGCGCGCGTCCTCCGGGGAGGAATCACCATGTGTGGAATCTTTGGCTACGTTGGAACCGAACGATCCGTCACCACCACCGTTGGCAAGGCCCTCAAGAGCCTCGAGTACCGCGGTTACGACTCGTGGGGCATCGTCTGGAAAGCCGACCAGCGCCTCGAAACCGTCAAGAAGATCGGCAAGGTCCCAACCTCCTTCACCTTCGACGCCATATCGCGAATCGCCGTCGGCCACACTCGCTGGGCCACGCACGGCGGCGTCACCGACTCAAATGCCCATCCCCACCTGGACAGCACGGGCCGCGTCGCCATCGTCCACAACGGCATCGTCGAGAACGCCTCGGCGCTCCAGCGCGAACTGCCCACCGGACTGGCATACCGGTCCGAAACCGACTCCGAGGTCATCGCTCACTTGCTCGGCGAGCGGGTCCACGCCGGATCCACCATCGTGGAGGCCCTCCGCGAAGTCTTTCCCCGCCTCGCGGGGCAGAATGCCGTGATCGCGATTGACCAGGAAAGCGAGGTCATCGCCGCCGCGATGAATGTCTCGCCGCTCGTGATTGGCATGGGGGAGGATGGCGCCTGCATCGCGTCCGATCCCTTCGCCCTCGCCGGCAAGGCCTCCAGCATGATCATCGCGCCCAGTGGCGCGGTGGTTCGCCTGGACGCCAACGGCATCACCGCCATCTCCTACGACGGCCAGGAACTGCCGCTGCCAGACGCCCACGAGGTGCCGGACGCCTCGGTCGAAGAGCTTGGCATCCACAGCCATTTCATGACCAAGGAGATGTCGGAGCAGCCAACGGTCCTCCGGCGGCATCTCCAGGACATCGAGTCCTCCCAACGCCTCGCAAGCCAGATCGCGGCATCCAACCAGGTCATCCTCACCGGCTGCGGTTCCGCGTACTACGCGGCCCGGATCGGCGCTTCCTGGCTCGGAAACATGGCCGGCCGCCGCGCGGTCGCCGTTCCGGCCTCGGAATTCGATGACGTCGCCCCGTTCATGGACCCCGGCACGCTCGTCATCTCGATCACCCAAAGCGGCGAAACCGCCGACGTGCTCGAAGCCATGCGAACCGCCCAATCGCTCGGCGCCCGGCTGGTTACCATCACCAACGTCGTCCACTCCAGCGCCGCGCGCCTTGCCAGCGATGTCATCGCCCTCGATGCTGGACGCGAGCGATCCGTGCTCGCCACCAAGTCGCTGCTCGGCATGCTGAGCCGCCTGCTGGCCGCGTCATACATTCTCGACGACCGGCTCGATCAGCTTGAACAAACCTTGAGCCAGGTCGCCGCCACCCTGGACGACCTCTGGACCAACCCGGACCTGGAGGCATTCATCGCCTCGGTCAGCGACGTCATCGCCAACTCCGAACACGTCTACGTGGTCGGCAAGGGCGATGGCCACGGCGTGGCCCAGGAAGCCGCGCTGAAGATCAAGGAAGCCAGCTACGTCCATGCCGAGGCCTTCGCCGCCGGTGAGCTCAAGCATGGAGCAATCGCCCTCATCGAGCCCGGCACGCCTTGCCTCGTCTTCACCACGAACGACCGGTTTGTCACCGATACCTCGTCAACCGCGCAGGAGCTTCACAGTCGCGGGGGGTACACTATTGGCATCGGGTTGCACCTGGATCGCGGCGTGGATCGGCAATTCACCTTCCCCGATCACGGTCCGGCGAATGCCCTCGTCCAGATTTTCGTAGCCCAGTCGCTCGCCTATCGCGTGGCCATCCAGCGGAACCTCGATCCCGATTACCCCCGCAACCTCGCGAAGAGTGTGACGGTAAAATAGCGAGAACATGTCCGCTCAATCAGTGAAGCGCGACGAGGCGGAGTCCACGCTCCGCCTCGTTGATACGCATTGCCATCTCGATGACGAGTCGTTCGACGGTGAACTCGACGACGTCCTTGATCGGGCGGCGGCACTCGGTGTCACACGCTGGATCAACGTCGGCTTCAATCCCGATCGCTGGACGGCATCCATCGAGCTTTCCACCCGCCATACAGGCATGTGCCACATGCTGGGTCTCCATCCCGGCAACGCCGATCTCTGGTCACCCGCCGTGCGCGACCGGCTTCGCGCCGCGATCGACTCGTCGGGCCCGGTGGCCGTCGGCGAGATCGGGCTCGATTTCTACCGGGGCGAGACAAACGAGGCCATCCAGGTCCAGGCATTCACGGAACAACTGGCGATCGCGCGGGAGTTCGGCCTGCCCGTCGCCATCCACATGCGCGATTCCGAGCCGCTGATCCTCGAAGTCCTCCGCTCGGCCCCTTCCCTGCCGCCCATCCTCTTCCACAGCTTCGACGGCGGACCTGAACTGACCAGCTGGATCGTCGAATCCGGTTCGTACATTGGGGTCGGCGGGCTCGCCACCCGGACGAAGTCCGCCAGTCTCCGCACGCGGATCGCGCGAATCCCGCTGGACCGGATCGTCCTCGAAACCGACTCTCCCTATCTGGTCCCCAATGGATTCAAGCACCGCCGCAATACGCCTGAGTCAATTCCCGTGATCGCGTCCGCCCTGGCGGAACTGTTCCAACGCGATATCGCCGAAATCGCCCGAATCACCACCGCCAATGCTGAACGACTCTTCGAAAGGCTCCCCGTCCATGACTAACCGCCCCCGGCTGGTACTGGCCTCGAACAACCCCGGCAAGATTCGCGAGTTCCGAGACCTGCTCCAGAACCAGGTCGACATCGTCTCGCTCGCCGACCTTGGCCTCGAATCGCCAGAGGAGACCGGAACCACCTTCGAAGAGAACGCCACCATCAAGGCCCGCTATCTGCATGAGCGCTCCGGAGAAGTCACCCTCGCCGACGACTCCGGCCTCGAGGTTGCTGGCCTGGAAGGCGCGCCCGGCGTCCGATCGGCCAGGTACGCTGGCGAACAGCACAGCGACGGCGACAACCGGGCACTGCTGCTTTCCACGCTCTCGGCCAATCCATCGCTGGACCGGGCCGCCCGCTTCGTCGCCGCGATCGTACTCATCGACCGCGCGGGAGACTCCCATGTCGTGCGCGGCGTCTGCGGAGGCAGGATCACGATGAGCGAGCGCGGCACGAATGGCTTTGGCTACGACCCGATCTTCGAACTCCCGGACGGCCGAACCATGGCCGAACTCACGCCCAACGAAAAGGGCTCGATCAGCCACCGGGGTCGCGCGGTTCGGGAGATCCTTCCCGTACTGCGCGCTTCCCTCGGCCTGCCGGTGATTTCCGAGAGCGTTGGTGCGCCGTGACAATCAATGTGGTTCGCGAGGCGCCTGCTTCCTACCTCAAGGCCGCTCCGAATTTCCGCTCCTGGCAGCGAGACACGCTTGAACGCGGCCTTCTTCCGGTCATCGGCATCGCCGGCGGCCGGGGCAAGAGCACCGTTGTCCGGATGCTGGACGCGATCTTTCGTGAGGCGCACTTGCGCACCGCCACCTGGACCGACCTCGGCATCGACATCCGGGGCAAGCGCCAGCGCGGCGAAATCAGCGGTTGGTCGCTCGCGCTCTCCAGGCTTGCCGAAGGCACCATCGACGTCGCGATCCAGGAACTCCACTGGTCAACCATCAACGCGGTCGGGCTGCCCCCGGCCTCCTACCCGGTGGTCGCCATCACCAACATGGCCGGAAGCGTCGATGCGCCCCCATTGTCGGAAAGCGATGCGGTCTGGCGAGGCGCGATGCGCGCGTCGTCCGCAGTCCATGGCGATGGTGTCCTGATCATTCATGTCGATGACTATACCCTGATGGACGCGACGCGCGACGCGCCCTGTTCGTCAATCGTGACCGCGCTCTCAATCGATGCCCCAGGCTTGAAGCGGCATCTGGAGACGGGAGGATCGGGAGCCTGGCTCGAAGACAAGGCCATCGTGCTTGGCGACTCCGAGAAGCATCAGCATCTCGTACACACGAAGTCGATCCCGAGCGGGCTCGGCGGCGCGGCGTCGTTCGAGGTCAGCAGCGCGATGATCGCTTCCGCGGTCGCATCCTCTGTCGGAATCGACCAGGAAACGATTGCCTCGGCCCTCAGGCGATTCCACGCCACCGACGACTTGCTGCCCGGATCGTTCAACGTTTTCGAGGTCGATGGCTACCGCGCGGTGGTCGATATGGTCTCACCGTCCTGGCATCTCAAGGCCCTTCTCCGCGCGATCAATCCCGGCAATCGCCGCCGGCAGATATCAGTACTCGGGGATCTGTCGAAGCTGCCGGAAAACGATCTCCAGGAGGCGGGCCGGGTTCTTGGCCGTTACCCCGGCGCGATCATTCTCCATTCCAATACCAACCCGGACCTGATCGACATCCTGCGCAAGGGCATCGCGATTAACGACTACCCGCCGCTCGTCGTCTATCTCCCAACCGAGCGGCGCGCCATCAACCGCGCCATCAAAACCGCCCGTCCAGACGATGTGGTCCTGTTCCTCACCGGCGGCGATCCCGGCCCGGCGACCCGCGCCATCCGCCGCCAACGAGACGCGGCGACCGCAAATCCTGAGGAGTCCAACTGAAAACGCCAGGGTGAGGTGATCCGGAATCCGGGTCAATCCACGTGAAACAGTGCCTGTCTGGTCACCCCGACTCATGTGACCGTGCGAAGTCAGGGGCGGTTCAGGAGCCGATGGCGAGCGTGTGCCTGCCCTGTCTCCACCCGGATTCCGTATGAGAGGCACGCCGGGCGGTGACGGTCAACGTGTGCTTCGGCTTCGCCGTATTGGAGGTCGCTTCCAGATATTCGATCCAAGCTATTGGGATATGTAGCTTCAATACCCCCGGTCGCCGCTACGCGACCGCCCGCAGATGCCTCACCGTCGCCTCTCGTGTCTCTGGAACCGCCTCTTCGGTGGCGTCTGGCTCCTCGTCGAGATGGCAGGCGCCATCCTCACCGAGCACCTGCAGAATTTCGTCCCGCAACTGCTCGCTCCACTCCACCAGGCGGGACTTGCTGCGCATCCGCACAACATCGTCACCGGTCGCTAGATCGAACTCCACTGGGTTCAGCCCTTCGTGGCGACGCAGTACGGTATCGACATCTTGCATGCGGGATATGTCGCCCCACAAATCATCCGAGGCTCGCATCAGCACGCGGACGTGCGGCAAGACCTCTGCCTTCGTTTCTGGCGCCGGAAGGTCGCTCGTCGCGATGTCGAGGATCAGTTGCGCCTTGTCTCCCCGCTCGTCCACCTTGGCCTGGAACGACAGGATGGCGTCTTCCTGGATCAGTTCCGAGTGCTGCTCGTAGCAGTCCGGGAACGCGACCACCTCCATGCTTCCGGTCAGGTCCTCGACTTCGAGCACCGCCATGGTCCGGTTCGTCTTGGTGGTGATTCTCCGGATACTCGTCACCATTCCCAGGAACCGCGCCTTCGCGCCCGGTCCGCGATCGGCTATCTCCGCCAGTTGCGCGTACCCATCCGGCGCCCCGGAACCCGTCCAGTCCATCAGTGGATGGGATGAGAGATACAACCCGAGCAATTCCTTTTCCCACGCCAGGAGCTGCTTCCGGTCCGCGGGAGGGACCTCGATGAGTCGTCCGCCCGACATCGGTCCTGAATCGACCTCCATTGCGCCAAACAGGTCCATCTGCCCGCGCGCGGACGCCTTCTGGCGCTGCTGAGCAGCGCCGATCAACCCATCCAGCGATGCCAGGACCGAAGCCCGCTCTCCGAAGCAATCAAGCGCGCCGGACTTCGCCAGACTCTCCGCCACCCGCTTGTTCACCGCGGACCAGTCCACCGCGTCGCAGAACGCTTCGAGGCTGGCGAACTGCTGGTCTGGAGCCTCCGCCCTGGAGGTCAGGATGCTCTCGATGGCGCCCTGCCCGGCGTTCTTGACTGCGCCCAGGCCAAACCTGATGCCGCTCCGGCCGTCCACCCGTTCCACCGTAAATTCGTGCCCACCGCGATTTACCGACGGAGGCAGCAACGGAATCCCCGCCCGGCGGCATTCCGCCACATTGAACACGGTCTTTTCGGTGGAGTTCATTTCCGTCGACATCAGCGCCGCCATGAACTCGACTGGGTGCCGCGCCTTCATATAGGCGGTCTGCGCCGTAATCACCCCATAGGCGGCGCTGTGGGCCTTCGGGAATCCGTACCCTGCGAACCGCTCGATCATGTCGAAGATGTCGCGCGCCAGCTTTTTGTCGATGTCGTTGGCCGCACACCCCTCGACAAACCGGTCCTTGTACTTGGCCATCTCCGCTGGAAGCTTCTTGCCCATCGCCTTCCGCAGGCCGTCCGACTCCGCCATCGAGAATCCCGCCAGAACGTTGGCGATCTGCATCACCTGTTCCTGATACAGCGGTACGCCCTGGGTCTCCTTCAGGATCGGCTCCATCAACGGGTGCATGTACTCGATTTGTGCCCGGCCGTGTCGCCGCTCGATGTAATCCGGGGCCATGGTCATCGGACCCGGCCGGATGAGCGCGCTGAGCGCGACGATGTCCTCGAACGCCGTCGGCGCGACATCCACGGTCATCCGCGTGGTCATCCCGCCTTCCAGTTGGAAGACACCCGCCGTCTCCCCTCGTCGCAATCCTTCCATGGCAACCGGATCATCCATGGGAATGGCCTCAAGGGATATGTCGTGCCCGCTCTGGTTCGCGAGGTCGATCGCCTTCCGCAGCACGGTCAGCGTCTTCAGTCCAAGAAAGTCCATCTTCAACAACCCGATGCCCTCGAGCTGGGCCATCGGGTACTGCGTCGTGACTTCCCCTTCGCTCTTGCCGCCCGCCCTTTGCAACGGCACGTGATGCATCAACGGGTCCCGTGAAATCACCACCCCCGCCGCGTGCGTCGACGAGTGGCGCGCGCGCCCTTCCACCTTCTGCGCTGTGTCGACCAGCTCGCGGAGTTCCTTCTCCTGGTCGAGCAGCTTAACCAGTTCGGGCACCGTATCCAGCGCCAGTTTGATGGTCATCTTCGGGTCGGCCGGAATCAACCGCGCGACACGGTCCGTGTCCGCGAAACTCATCCCCATCGCCCGGCCCACGTCGCGGACCGCCGCCTTCGCCTTCAGAGTCCCGAACGTCACGATCTGGGCGACCCGATCGTCCCCATACTTTCGCACGACGTAATCGATGACTTCCGACCGGCGATCATCCGCGAAGTCAATGTCGATATCAGGCATCGAAATACGCGAGGGGTTGAGGAAACGTTCGAAGATAAGCCGGTGTTCCAGCGGATCGAGTCCGGTGATGTTGAGGCAATAGCACACAATGCTCCCCGCCGAGGAACCGCGCCCCGGCCCCACCAGAATTCCTTCGGTCTTGGCATAGTTCACGAAGTCCCAGGTGATGAGGAAGTAGCTCGTGAACCCCATCGACTCGATCACGCCAAGCTCGTAGTCGAGCCGCTCCCCCACCGCGCCGTCAAGAGTCCCGTACCGCTCCATCGCACCTTTCTCGCACAACGCTCGAAGGTATGACTCGGGCGAGTGCCCCTCTGGAACGTCGAAGTCCGGAACCTGATACCCCTTGAAGGAAAGGTCGACATCGCACATTTCGGCGATGCGCATGGTGTTTGAGAGCGCGCCCGGCACGTGACCAAACAGCAACGCCATCTCGTCGGGACTCTTAAGGTACAACTGGTTGGATTCCGTCTTCATCCGCTTGGGATCGTGAATCGTCGTATTTGTTTGCACGCACACCAGGATGTCCTGCGCCGCCGCGTCATGCTCGCCACAATAATGCACGTCGTTGGTGGCCACCATTGGCAGGTCCAGGGACTTCGCCAGCGGAATGAGGTCCTTGTTGACCTGGATCTGCTCCTTCAGCCCGTGGTCCTGCACCTCGATGTAGAACCGGTCCTTGCCGAAAATCTCGGAGAGTTCCCCCGCGTACCTGCGGGCCAGATCCGGATTCCCATGGAGGAAGTTGTTGGCGACCGGTCCTCCAAGGCAGGCCGAGGTCGCGATAATCCCTTCGCCGTACTTCTGGAGCAACTCCATGTCGATCCGGGGCCGGTAGTAGAACCCCTCGAGCGCGGCGACACTCGCCAGCTTCAGCAGATTCCGATATCCCTTGTCGTTCTCGGCCAGCAGGAGCAGGTGGTACGACTTGCGCTCCCGCTTCGAAATCGATCCCTCGGCGAGGTACGCCTCCATCCCAATGATCGGGTGGATTCCCGCCTTCACGCCTTCCTGGTACCAGTCCATCGCGGCATACATGACCCCGTGATCGGTCACCGCCATGTGCTGAATGCCAAGCTCCTGGGCGCGGGCAACGTATTGCCCAATCGTTCCCATGCCATCCAGCAGCGAAAACTCGGTGTGAAGGTGAAGGTGGGCGAATTCGTTCTTCAAGGGATCCTTCTCCGGAACGGGCTAACCGTGGAATAGCCACGGATCGTGATCGAACTGGCGAGTCGCGGCCCACGAGCGGCGCGCCAGCCGCGGCGCCCGCCAATTAAGGAGGCAAGCCCCACACCATTCGGAGCGGGGCTTGCGTACATGCGCGGTGTCGTTCATTCCTGGCAACATCCGGCCGGCGGGGACTGACCTGCTGTCACTCGAAGTATGAACGTACATCCCGAAAAATCCTAGGCCGCGACTACCGCCCCCTGATCGGGCGTCTCGCCTCGCATGACATGCCGGGCCTGCTCGGCCAGCAGCCTCAGCACCTGCCGCATCGAGTCCCGGTACGCTTCGGGAACCTGGCTGTTCTGCAGCAACCCAAGCACCTCGGTGATCTCCGGCTCTCCGGAGAGCAGGCTGGACACTTCGCCTGGAAGGAAACCGGCCGACGCCAGCAACTCGTCACGGTTGACCTGCTCCAGGTCCATCGCATTGGCAAGCTGCTCCACCGCATCGCGAGTCGGTGTCCGGGCTCCACTCTCCAGCCGGCTCACATACGAATGGTCGAAACCGGCTCGCTCGGCCAGCTTGCTCTGGGACACTCGCCGCGCCTCGCGGAACCGCTTCAAGGTCACACCGAATCCGAAATCAGCCCTGACAAACATCCCCGCCTCCAATGACTTGCACAAGTTCCGCACAACTCTACATTGCCGTTCAGTCACGCCACCGCGACTTGATGTCACCATCCTAACGCCCGATTGCCATCGTGTCAACACATTGTACGAACATTCCACACATGATGGCGCTGAGAGCGTCATTAGTGACACTTCCGCCAGCTACTGGCGTTACACGAAACGACGAGTCGAAAAGCGTCATTTCACTGTCATTACTAGCCCGTGGATGGGGATATCGGGGAGACCCTGATGGTCATGGGGCTATAATCGAATCGCGTGGAGGCCATTCTCGGGCCATTTCGCCACCACGCTCGAATCCTCACCAACTGTCAGAAAGAGTTTCCATTGATGTCACAGGATGCCGTCGAGACGCGGATTCTCAAGGGCGCCGCCCTGGCGCGCTCGCTTCGAGCCGAAATCGCAGCGGCCAAAGTCCACCTGAACGACCTCGGGTGCCGTCCCCCGGTGCTGGCGTCCCTCCTCGTGGGAAACAACGCCGCCGCCCTGGCCTACCGCGCCTCGATCGATCGCACCTTCAAGAAAGTCGAGATCGAATATCGCCACATTGAGTTGTCCGCAACAACAACACCCGATGACTTCGTGGCGACGGTGGAGAACCTGAACGCCGATCCAACCATCACTGGCATCCTGGTGCTGATGCCGTTGCCCGGCCAGCTCGATCCCCATCTCCTCCTCGAACACCTCTCGCCGCTCAAGGATGTCGACGGCATCACGCCGACGAATGCCGGACGGCTCCACCTCGGGTTGCCCTCACTCCGGCCCTCCACCCCGGCGGGGGGTCTTGAACTGCTCGACCACGCGGGCGTTGAGCTGGAGGGCGCACGGGTCACGGTGATCGGCCGCAGCAACGTCGTGGGGAGACCACTGGCCACCTTGCTGACCCAGAGGAACGCAACCGTGACGCTCTGCCACCGTCAGACCAGGGACCTCGCCGCCGAGACCCTGCGGGCCGATGTCATCTGTGTCGCCGCCGGGTCCGCGGGACTCGTCACCAGGGAGATGGTCTCGCCCGGGGCGATCGTCATCGACTTCGGTGTGAACGTCTCGGACCACGGGAAGATCGTGGGCGACACCGACTACAACGGGCTCCTGGGCCGGGCCGGAGCCATCACCCCGGTCCCTGGCGGCACTGGACCAGTCACCGCGCTCGTTCTCGCCCGGAACACGCTCGCGGCCGGTTTCGCCGCGCGCCGCGGCACGCTCGACGATGTCCTGTTCGAGCTGCCGGAAGCCCTGGTTCTCGCCGCCGAGGCGGATCAGGCCGCGAGCTGATTTCCGCCCGTTGGCCAGGCAAGACGCCGTTATCCGGAATGTCGCGGATCGTGACACATTTTCATTGAAATGCCTGGCATGGGAATGCTAGACTAGCGTCCGCGCCTTGGGGTGTCGTCTAACGGTAGGACGCCTGTCTCTGGAACAGGTAGTCGGGGTTCGAATCCCTGCACCCCAGCCAAACACGCAAATGCCCTGGACCGAGCAATCGATCCGGGGCATTTCTGTTTCATCCGGGCGAGTCCGGCGGGACAGGAACCGCTACGAATGGATAATCCCGCCGCCCGATACTTCAGCCAGCTCCAGGCCCGCGAGCATCGGATGGGAAAGCATCCCTTCCTCGGTCGATGTCAGCATCAACTGGCAGCCGCAACGCACGATCTCCTCGATCAGCATGGTACGGTGAATCTCATCGAGTTCCGACAACACGTCGTCGAGCAACAGGACCGGCCGCTCGCCCGATCGTTGCTCCACCAAGTCGATCTCCGCCAGCCGGTAGGCCACCACTCCCAACCGCTGCTGCCCTCGCGATCCAAACGACGCCAGCGACCGCCCTTCGATCAGGAAGGTGAAATCGTCCCGATGCGGCCCCACCAGCGACATCCCCCGCCGGAATTCGTCGTACCGGGCGTCCTCGATCGCATCGTGGAACAGGCCAGCCACCAGTTGCCGCAATGGTTCGTGCGATATGTCGCCTGAGGGAATCCCGGACAGGTCGAGCCGCGGATTGTATGCGTACCCAATCGCGGCCTCACTCACTAGCACCTTCGACCGCTCGGCGACCATCTCGGAAATGCGGGCGGCCGCCAGCCAACGGGCCGCCATCACCAGCGCGCCACTGGCTATCAATTCCTCATCCCAGAACGATATCTCGGTGATCGCCGGAATATCGCGCGGGTTGCGACGCTCCTTCGAGAACCGCTTCAGAAGCTGGTTACGCTGCGCCATGACCCGCAAATACCGGGAAAGCGCCGCCAGGTAGCTTCTGTCCACTTGAGAAATCAGGATATCGATCTGCCGTCGCCGCTCCGATGGCGTCCCCGATACCAGCAGGACGTCTTCCGGGGAAAACAGCACCGTCTTGAGCACCCCAATCAGGTCGTGCGCTCGCACTGGATCACCGGACAACAGGAACTGCTTGCGGACGACGGATTGCCCCTCGGAGTCGAGTTCCAGGCTGACGCCGACTTCCTGAGTACGATCCTGGGACGTCACCGATCCTACCAGCCGGGAGTACGGGTTCACACCGTACGCCGATCCGCTGTTCCACCGCACCACGTCGCGATCGGTCGTTGACCTTGGCGAACGCGTGGTCGACAACATGACCAGCGCCTCGAGGACGCTGGTCTTGCCACTGGCATTTCTGCCCACTATTCGCATGCCGGATGTGGGTATCTCGAGGTCCAGGTGCTGGTACGTCCGAAACTCGTCCAGCACCAGGCGATTCAGATGCATGTCACGATGTCGCCTGTCACGGCCGCTAGTTGCCGCCGATGACCATTGGCATGATCACGTGGGTATAGGATTCTCCACCGCTGGGACGAATGATGCCCGCCTGGGTCGGGCCGTTCAGCCCCATCGTCACCTGGCCATGTTTGAGCACTGAGAGCACGTCAGCCAGGTACCGGCTGTTGAAGGCAATCTGCACATCGCCACCGACGACACTGGCGTCGACAAAGCTGTGACTATTGCCACGCTCGGCCGCGTTGGCCGATACCTCGACATTGCCAGGAGTCAGGTCGTCTTCTCCGGGACTGACGACGACTCGGATCACGTCATTGTTGTCCCGGGCGAAGTAGCTTGCCCGCCGAACGGCGTTGAGCAGCACCTCCCGGCTGAGGTCCACGCGGGTCGTGAAGTCCTTCGGCACGATCTGGCGAACGTCCGGGAACGTCCCATCGATCAACCGTGAGACCCACTCGGTGTCGCCGACCCTCGCCATCACCTGACTCCGGTTCGGGGTCACCGCCAGCCGGATCGTCTCGTCGGTATCGCCAATGATGCGAGCCAGCTCCCGGTAGGACCGCGCCGGAACGATCAGGTCGGTCCGCTCCTCGACCGAGGTGGTCAACTGTCCCTCGTTGACCGCCATCCGGAAACCGTCGGCCGCCGCCAGTGTGACGGCGTCCCCCTCGAAGCGGGTCAGCACGCCGGCCAGGACCGGACGCGAGTCGTCGCTCGCCGCCGCGAACTCGACCAGCGTGATCAGGTCGCGCAAGGTCTGCGCGCCGATCTCGACGCCGAAACCTTCGTCACTAATGGAAGGAATGACCGGGAAGTCCTCGGCGTCGATGCCGTTAATGGAGGCTTCGTCCCGGCCCGCCTTCACGGTCAGCGAAAGACGGGTGGGATCAACCGTCAGTTCCACGCCACCCGCTGGGAGCGTGTTGACGAACTCGCCGAGCAGGCGAGCGTCGACAGTAATCCGGCCCTCCTCCTGGATGTCGGCCTCGATCCACGTGGTCACACCTATTTCGAGGTTGGTCGCCGCGATGCGCAACCGTCCGTCATCGGTGGAAATAAGTACGTTGCTGAGCACCGGCAATGAGGTCCGGGAAGCCACTGCTCGCCCGACCCTGCCCAGTGCTCGCTGCAGATTTTCCTGAAGGCACGACACCCTCACCCGGCAACCCCATTCACGCAATTCCATACGATCAACGACCTGAAGTCTATCATGCTGGACCGATCGTACAGCACTGGCAACACACATCCATTATTCCGCCCTGTTCCTTTGCCGCGAAGCCATTTGAACAGTGTTCCCGCGTGTCACAAAGGGTATTGCGCGAGTAGATCATGTGTTCTATAATCAATTCAGAACAAACGTTCGCAGGAAAGGTATCTCGATGTCTGCTTCAACCCAGTTCGATCCCGCGCGACACCTTACCCTCGTCAGTGGCAAGGAATATCTCGAAGTCAAATGGCGGCTGGTCTGGCTCCGGAACGAGCATCCGAATGCCATGATTGAAACTGAACTCGTGTCGCATCACGACAACGAAGCCGTGTTCCGGGCGCTGGTTTCCATTCCGGACGGCGGCTCCGCCACTGGCTGGGGCAGCGAGGATGCCCGCGGCTTTGGCGACTACCTGGAGAAGGCGGAGACCAAGGCCATCGGTCGCGCCCTCGCCGCGCTGGGCTTCGGCACCCAGTTCTGCACCGACTTCGACTTTGGCGCCGCGAATGGACGGGTGGTCGATTCCCCCGTCAAGTTCAAGGCGGCGAATGTGACAGAGGGGCAGTTCGACCGCACCCAGGCCGGCGCCGATCTCGCCGCCACCGATCGCCAGCGCGGCCTGATCCAGGCGCTTGCCCGGGACCTCAAGCTCAACGGCAAGGCGCTCGACGAACTCACCCGTGAGCAGACCGGCGGCTCGATCGACGCCATCTCGCGGAAGAACGCCTCTACCGTGATCGAACTGCTCAAGGAACGCCAGGCGTTGCGGACCAAGCAGCCAGCCTGAACCAGCGGTCAGGCAACTGGAGGGAATGACACATGGACGCGAACCGGAACCCGGATTTGAGGATTGTTCGAAATCGCTCGAAGCGGCGCGATCATGCGACGACCCAATTGGGGAGCCTGGAACAGCGCCTCAACGACGGTTACGAACGCATCGAACAGGCGCTCGCTCGCGGCGAGGACGTCACCGCCTGGGAGGCGTTCTGGATCGACCTGCTCCACCAGTACGAGGAAGCCTCGAATCCCCTTCCCGAAGCCGCATGACCGAATTCACGGCACGAACGCGAAAAACCCCGCTGGCCCAATGAAGCGCCAGCGGGGTTTCCTGTTTTGAGTCTCCCGAATTTAGGACTCGTTGACCGTGACCCTTTGCAGGACGACCGGCTCGACCGGCGACGATGGCTCACCGCTGGAGCTCATCTTCACCTGGACGTTGGCGATCGCGTCGACCGTCTCCTGGCCCTTCGTCACCTTGCCAAAGATCGTGTAGTTCTTCGGCAGCCGCCCCTTGAGGTCGGCATGGCAGATGAAGAACTGGCTGCCATTGGTATTCGGACCGGCATTCGCCATCGCCAGCGTGCCCGGCTCGTAGTCCTTCTTCACTGTCTCATCGGCGAACTTGTAGCCAGGCCCCCCCGTGCCGGTGCCGGTCGGATCCCCACCCTGGATCATGAAGCCCTTGATGACCCGGTGAAACGGCGTTCCATCGTAGTAGCCATCCTTGGCCAGGCTCACGAAGTTGTTCACCGTGTTCGGAGCATCCTCCGGGTAGAACTCCACGTCCATCGAACCATGGTTCGTTTCGAGTGTGGCGGTGTACGTCTTGCCTTCCTCGAGATTCATGTCAAATGACTTCTTGTAGTTCTGAGCCAAATCCGGTGACCTTTCTGGCTATGTCGCCATGTGCGCTGGATCGCGCGAATCCGGGAGTTCGATCCCGGCCAGCCCCAACGCATCCGCGTTGGCGGCCATCGCATCCACTACGAATGCTATGTGATCGTCGAGCGGGATACCAAGCGCCGCGGCGCCTTCGACCAGGTCCTCTCGGCGCACCGCTTCGGCGAACCGGCGATCCTTCATCTTCTTCCTGACCGACGACGGCTTCACGTCCGCCACGGCCTTCGAAGGCCGCACCAGCGCCACCGCCGAGATGAAACCGGTCAGTTCGTCGACCGCGAACAGTGTCTTCTCCAGGTCCGTTTCCCGCGGGAAGGCAGGGTCATCGGAGTGGCTAAGCACCGCGTCGACCACCCATTGAGGATAGCCGAGTCCGTCAAGCACTCTCGCCCCAACGAATGGATGCTCCTCCAGGGTCGGATGTCGCTCGAAGTCGAAATCGTGGATCAGCCCAACCAGTCCCCACGCCTCGACATCCTCGCCATTCCTCTCCGCATAGGCCCGCATCGCGGTCTCGACGGACAGGCAGTGCCGGATCAGGCTTGGGCTGGCCACCCATTCGTTGAGGAGCGCCCAGGCATCCTCCCGCGTCTTGCCATTCAGGTCTGGATAATCAGCCAACGGTTTCCTCTTCTCCCCACGCAACCAGTATCAAACCACGAACATCGCGTCACCGAACGAGAAGAACCGGTATCGCTGCTCGATCGCCTGCCGGTACGCCTCGAACAGCAGATCCTTCCCCGCGAATGAACTCAGCATCAGTAGCAATGTCGACTTCGGCAAGTGGAAGTTGGTGACCATCGCATCCACCATCTTCCAATCGTAGCCCGGCGTAATGAAGATATCGGTCGTACCGGCAATGGGTTCGCCCGCCACCGCCTCTGGTCGCCGCGCGTAGGACTCCAGCGTTCGCGCCGCCGTCGTGCCGACCGCGATGACCCGCCCACCAGCTTCCCTGGTTCTCGCGATTGCTCGGGCGGCCTCGTCGCCAACCGAACACCACTCGCTGTGTATCTGGTGATCTTCCGCATACTCAGCCGTCACCGGCCGAAATGTATCCAGTCCCACGTGCAGGGTAACGCACGCTACCGCAACGCCCGCCTGGTTCAACTCAGCCAACACCTCGTCTGTGAAATGCAACCCCGCGGTCGGCGCCGCGGCCGATCCCCGCATGCGCGAGTACACGGTCTGATATCGCTCGTCGTCCTCAAGTCGCGTGTGGATATAGGGCGGAAGGGGAACTCGCCCGTATGACGCCAGGTCGTCGCCAATTCCAGCCGCTAGCTCGACGATGCCCTGGCCTTCGTCTTCCTTCTCGATCACCGTGACGAAGGAAGAATCGACCGCGCCGTCTCGACGCTCGACCTCGATCCGCTCACCGATCCGCAGCTTCCGGGCTGGCCGCATCAGACAGCGCCACCTGCGTGGCGCGAACTCGCTCAACAGCAGGAACTCGACCGCGCCGCCTGTCTCCCGCTTCCCGATCACCCTCGCGGGAAGCACACGGCTGTCGTTCACCACCAGCAGGTCGCCAGCATTAAGATGGGACTTCAGCGCACTGAACGACTCGTGCGAAATCGCCCTGGCCGTCCGGTCCAGCACGAGCAAGCGGCTCGCGGTTCGATCGGCTAGCGGAACCTGGGCAATCAACTCCTCGGGAAGCTCGTAGTCGAAATCCGACATCGCCAGCCTGGTGTCATGGGATTGATTCACGCCTCGTTCTCGAAGAGCGATGCCTGCGCCCCAGCCCGCTCCGCCGGGAACCGCAGGCCGAGGTGCTCGTAAGCCCTCCGGGTCGCCAACCTCCCCCGCGGCGTGCGCTGCAGGAACCCGAGCTGGATCAGGTACGGTTCGTACACATCCATGATCGTGTCGGTTTCCTCGCTGGTGGCCGCGGCAAGGGTGTCGATGCCCACGGGTCCGCCATCGAACTTCTCGATCAGCGCAACGAGAATGCGCCGGTCGGTTTCGTCCAGTCCAAGCGTGTCGACCTCCAGCAGGTCCAACGCCTCATCGGCGATCCGGTCGGTAACCACTGGCGCGCCGGCCACCTGGGCAACATCCCGTACGCGCCGCAGCAAGCGGTTCGCGATTCGCGGTGTTCCCCTCGCTCGTCCCGCCAGCATCCACGCGCCTGAATCCTCGAGTTCCACGCCCAGGATCGACGCCGAGCGCCGGACGATCTGGTCCATCGCCTCGTGATCGTAGAAGTCGAGCCGCAGCACCGCTCCGAATCGGTCGCGAAGGGGACCCGTCAGCAATGCCAGCCGGGTCGTCGCCCCCACGAGCGTGAATCGTGGCAGGTTGATCCGCATCGTCCGTGCCGCCGGTCCCTTCCCGATGATGATGTCGACCGCGAAGTCCTCCATCGCCGAGTAGAGCACCTCCTCCACAACCCGGTTCAGGCGGTGGATCTCGTCGATGAACAGCACGTCTCCTGGTTTGAGGTTGGTCAGGATTGAGACCAGGTCCCCCTGACGCTCGATCGCCGGCCCCGAGGTCACCCGCAGGTTCACCCCAAGCTCCGCCGCGATGATGCTCGCCAGGGTCGTCTTTCCAAGCCCCGGAGGTCCGTACAGGAGGATGTGATCCAGCGCTTCTTCCCTGGCGAGCGCCGCCTGGATGAAGATGTTGAGATTGGTCTTTACGCGATCCTGGCCGATGTACTCGTCCAGGCGTCGAGGACGCAACGATTTCTCGGCGACGTCTTCTTCACGCTGGGCCGGCGTCATCAGGCGGCTGGATTCCGGATTGTCCGGGCGAGTGCCCGCTTGGCCGGGCGGCCGTTGTCCGTCGTTCATGGTCCTAGTATATCGCAGTCAGAACGTTTGTTCGCAATCCAGACAACCGGTGTTCCGATCAACCAGCCATGACCTCAGGCCACCGGTGTCGAAGGCGATGGACTCGCGGCCGGGCTGGCTTGCGGCATCGTGGCGCCGAGCGTATCCAGCCGCGTCCGCGAGCGTTCGCCGATCAGCGTCGTCGGGTCGATTTCGACCGAGCGTTGATAGTGCGGAATGGCCTCCTGGGTCCGCGCGGGTTCCCAGGCCATGTAGAGTTCCGCGAGGTAGTAGTGCGCCTGCTGGTTGTCCGGATCCATCTCCAGAACCTTCGTGAACTGGAGTTCCGCGTCCGCCTGCATGTCTCCGTCGGCGAGTGCTCGGGCAAAGCTCAATCGTGCGTCCACGTCGTCCGGCGCGAGGTCGATCGCGTGCTCATAGTGCGGAATCGCGTCACCCAGCCGCCCAATATTGGCCAGTAACGATGCCAGGAACAGGACATCCTCCAGGTCGTCCGGATTGTTGGCGACGACGGTCTCGGCCTCGGCCACCACACCGCTGTTGGGATCGGCGAAATTCTCGTCGTCGCCATCGCCTGAGAAGAGATCGCCGAAGACATCGGTGAACGTCAGACCAACGAACACCCCGCCGATCATCGAGCAAATGACCAGGATGGTGATGATCCCAAACACCGCCTGGCCGCGGGAGAGGTTCGACATCGGCCCCTGATTGCGCGGCGGCCGCTTCCTGGTTGATCGCCGTGCGCTACTCACGGGGTCCCTGACTTCATGGAAAATCCGCCCTCGGAAATGATCGATATGCACGCCTGAGCCGGGCGCTCCAGCGCCGCAACGATACCAGATTTTCCCGCCTCCAAAGCGTTGCGAAGCGTTGGGAGCACCTGATATACTTCGTTCGCTCTACACGGAGCGTGTGCCGGCCTAGCTCAGTTGGTAGAGCAGCTGTTTCGTAAACAGCAGGTC
This sequence comes from uncultured Sphaerobacteraceae bacterium, assembly GCA_964622205.1. GTDB lineage: Bacteria > Chloroflexota > Chloroflexia > Thermomicrobiales > UBA6265 > JACCYX01. Next base: position 1,369 of record CAZUPA010000025.1, on the reverse strand, counting down.
CGCGGTTCGAGTCCGCGGGTCGGCTCCACGCAAGGCGGGCACACTCCAAAGAACAAGCCGATGTGGCGGAACTGGCAGACGCGCTACGTTCAGGGCGTAGTGGGGGTAACCCCGTGGGAGTTCGAATCTCCCCCTCGGCACCGGACCCGATTCCATACCCATGGACGCTGGTCCTCGCACATTAACATGCGAATACTCACGTGTGGAGAAAAGAGGATGGCCGCTGATCCCCAGTGGATTAGAGGAAAGTCCGAGCTGCGCAGAGCAAGGGTGCCCGGTGAAAGCCGGGGAAGCGCGTTCGCGCGTTGACAGTCCGAACAGGCACGCCGCGAGGCGTGAGAGCAACAGAAACCATTCCCGCTGGCTTCGGTCACGCGGGCTGAAAAGGGCAATCCTCCCCGCAGCAATCTCCGATTCGGCCGCTTGCAGGTTGCTCGCCAAGGCCGGAAGTCGAGAGCCGCCACGAAGGCGACGACGTGGCCAACCCACCGGTTGAGAGAGATGGCCATCACGAACAGAACTCGGCTTACTCCTTTTCCCGCATGTGATCGCATATGGTGCCTTTAGCTCATTCGGCAGAGCGCTGGTCTGTGGAACCGGAGGTGACGGGTTCGAACCCCGTAAGGCACCCCACGATGAATGAGGAAACCGGCGGATCGAACGATCCGCCGGTTTTTGCTGTCCTGTTCCCTATCGCGATTCGGCCAGGTCTGTCGCCGTGGCCCGTTCCGGACTCGCTTCCCCGTCCTGGTTCCGCGTGACGATGTAGCTCGCCAATGCCGCCCCCGCCATCGCCGCCAGCAGCATCGCCAGCGGCACGAGCGCGGCCGTCGGCGGCGGCTCCGAACGAATCGACGCCTCTCCGCCGGTCAGGCTCCGCCCGATCGCCTTCAGCACCGCCGTTCCTATATGGAAGGGCAGGTACAGCCCCGCCACCAGCGTTCCCCAGAGTACCCGGCCATCCCTCGCCAGCATCCCCACCGCGAAACCCGCCGGACCGAACCCCACCAGAGCCAGCATCATATCGGTCGGCTTCACCACAAATGCCACAACAGCCGTCAGCACGATCAGCGCCAGCCAGAGCGACCGCCTTCGAGACGCCTTCCAGCCTGCCATGACCAGGAGCGCGGTCGCCGTGAACCAAGTGATCCCCGCCACGCCATTGAAAATCCTGGCTGGGGCGCCATCCAGGAGGATGGAAATCGCGACCAGGATCGTCGCCGCCAGCAGCACCAGCGTCCCGGTTCGTTCGAGTCGTTTCGAATCCATGCCTGTCACTTGGTCCCAAACCATTCACGCATCTCGCGAACCGTAATCCGCATGTATTGTTCCAGATTTCGCGCCTCCGGAACGGAACCCATGCAGGACC
>CAZUPA010000024.1:0-29828 GCA_964622205.1 uncultured Sphaerobacteraceae bacterium | reverse complement strand
TCAGGGGAAACCCATACGGCAACCAGATAGCGTATGCAATCTCACAGCACGTGGTTGCCTAGGATTTCCCTACTGGTGCATGTATTGGCGCGGTGGGGCGTGGGTGAACGCTGGGCGGACAACAGCCGCCTTGGCCGCGCATGCGGTGAGGGAGTAGGCAACCGGCGACAGGTTCGCCCGTACCCAGGATGAAAGTCCAACGGTCGGACCGGCGGAGAGCGCGCGTGGGCTGACCCCACGGACGACCAGGGGATCGTCGGCGGGTTGAGTGCGGAAAGACAGGCCAGCCACACGGAGCTGGCGCGCCTGGGCAGGCCCTACGGACGACCGGAGCATGGCGCCGTGGGGCGTGGGAGGGGCGACAGCCGGCTGCGCGGCGTATGGAACGATGCGTTGTCCGTCGCCGGAGCCGTTGCCCCGTACATAGGGATGGCTGATGGTGGAGTGCGGAGTGTCCTTTCTGGGAGAACACAAAGTGCTCCGCTGCCAGTGGGGCGCCTCGATCGACGAGGCCGAGCGGGTTGGGACGCGTGGACAAGATATTGGGACGGAGAGGCAATGCGTCTTTGGCGAGTTGTCCCTACACTCAGGGAGGAGCCCGTATCGGTCGTCTTTCAACAAGGAATTGCCATCATGCCGGATCAGTCGTCGCTTCGCCTGCACCGTCGGAATGCGCTCGTTGGGGGCTCCGCGTTTGCGGCTGTCCTTGCGGTTCAGGCCGGTTTGGCCCAGGGAACGCCGGAGGCTTCGCCCGCGGCCAGGGCCAGCATCGACTGGGATGCGATCGAGAGCCTACTGGCCGCGGCGGCGCCGGACCATGCGGTGCTTGTCACCGAGATTGTCAATGATGGCGATCTGCAACCAGCTGGCGGAATCAATACCGACCTCGTGCTGCCGATCGGGTCATCGTTCAAGTTCTGGATTCTCGCCACGCTCACGCTGCAGGTGGGCCAGGGCGAACTGAGCTGGGGTCAGCCGGTCGAAATCGTCGATGAGTACCGGAGTGTGCCTGGCGGGGACCTGCGATACGTTCTGCCCGGCTCGACATTTACCATGCGCTACCTGGCCGAGCGGATGATGCAGAAGAGCGACAACACGGCGACCGATACGCTGCTGGCGCTGGCGGGCGTCGAGAACGTCGAGCACATGATGTCGGACCTGACGGACGATCCGGCCCCGAACATGCCGCTGATTTCCACCAGGCAACTGGCGATGATGAAGTTCGCCTACCCCACCGAGAAGCTGGACGCGTACTACGCGGCTGACGTCGAGGAGCGTCGACGAATCCTGGCCGAGGAGATCGACACGATTCCGTACTCCGCGCTGGCCGATACCGACCAGACGGCGCCGCTGGAGATCGACCGGGTCGAGTGGTTCGCGACGCGGGAGGATCTGGCGAGGGTTGTGCTGTGGCTCTATCTGGCGTCGATGCCCATGGAGTTGCGGCCCGCCCGCGAGGTGATCGCCCTGGAGACGCAACTGACGTTCGACGCGGAAATCTGGCCGTACGTCGGATTCAAGGGCGGCTCGGAGCTGGGTGTGCTGAGCGGCACCTGGCTGATGCAGCGCAACGATGACCGCTGGTTCGTCTTCAGCATCGGTTTCGCGAATCCGGATGGGCCGGTCGAGATGGAGGCGGCTGTCGGCGCGATGGAGGCCATTCGCGACGCGATGGCGGCCATTCCATAAGGCAAGGTGGGAATTCGCCCGGCCTGATCAAATACAGGGCACCATAAATCGTAGGGGCGGATCCCCGTTCATGACGAACATTGCCATTCCCGCGTCGAGGGTGTCCGCCCTGCCGTTCCATGAGCCTGCCTCCGCCCGGTGTGGGGTGGCGCGTCGGGCGGAGGGGTGTTCGCCAATCGCAGGACGGACTCCCTCCGTGCCGGTGTTGGGTGGCTCAATTGGGCGCGGAGGCCCGATGAAAACCAGGGAGGCCACGAGGTCTTCCCCTGCCCATAGGTGTCGTATTTCGAGAACATACAGTGGAATGTCACGGGAATGGCACACCGCCTGACGGCGGAAGGACTTCGTCCGGGGTATCGCTACGCTGCCTTCGCTTCGCTAAGGAAAACGGGCAAAATATGCTCAAGACGCAGTATTGTCGTGAATGCCCCGTCAGGCGGTGCCGAACGCGTAGGCGGTGTGGGAGGTGAAACCGGGTTCGCCGGGGAGAAGCACGGTGGATGGGAAGTCCGGCTGGTTGGGCGAGTCGGGGTAGTGCTGGGTTTCGAGGCAGAAGCCGGTGTTGCGCGGGTACGGTGAGCCGGAAGTTCCGGGGAAGTCTCCGGTGAGCTGATTGCCCGTGTAGAACTGAACGGCGGGTTCGCTAGTGCTGACGTCCATCATCCGGCCGCTGCCCGGATCGATCACGCGGACGTTGTAGCCGGGATCGAAGTCCATGTCGTCGATGGAGTCGAAGACGAAGCAGTGATCGTAGCCGCCCGCGATGGCGAGCTGGGCGTCGCCGGGCTGCCCGATGCGCTCGCCGATGAGGTGAGCTTCGGTGAAGTCGAACGGCGTGCCCGCGACCGGGGCGAGTTCGCCGGTGGGGATAAGGCTTTCGGTCACCGGCAGGTAGTGGCTGGCCCGAAGCTGGATGGCGTGGCGAAGGATGTCGCCGCTCCCCTCCCCGGCCAGGTTGAAGTAGCTGTGGTTTGAGAGGTTGATGACGGTCGGCGCGTCGGTGGTGGCGCCGTACCCGATGTGCAGCGCGTTGGATTCGAAATTGAGGCGATACGCGACTGTTACGTCAAGGTTTCCGGGGAACCCCTCTTCGCCGTCCGGGCTGGCGTAGCGAAGGGTGAGGGTGGCGCCTTCGGTGTCCTCGGCGATCCCGGCGGCCCAGATCTGGCGGTCGAATCCACTCAGGCCGCCGTGAAGTGAGTTCGGGCCGTTGTTTTGGGGAAGGGAGTAGGTTTCGCCATCGAGCGTGAACTTGCCATTGGCGATGCGGTTGGCATAGCGGCCGACGATGGCGCCGAAGTACGGGCTGTGCCGCCGGTACGTGTCCAGATCGGCGCAACCGAGGACGACGTTGGCGACCCGACCGTGGCGATCGGGAACGTGGAGCGACTGGATGAGGCCGCCGTAGGTGAGGATGGAGACGGACATGCCGTGGTCATTGGTGAGCGTGTATCGCACGACCGACTGACCATCGATTTCGCCGAACGGCTCCAGGGTGATACCGCGTTGCATTGACCAGCCTCCATGCGGGCGCCTGTGTGTCGTTGAGCCGAAGTGTGGCCGAGGATGGCCTTTGGATCAACAGGGAAGGCGTACTGGTCGGGCCGGCTTCACTGGCGGGCGGCGAGTGTGGAGCGCCACGGGGCGGGTGCGAGGTCGAGCCGCTCGTGCCACCTGGGCGCGATCGATGGTGGGTCGAAGGCGTCTTCCTCGACCGGGGGGAGGTCCTCGACGCTGTTGAACATCCAGTTGAGCCAGATGGTGTGCGGGCCCTCCCACGACCAGGGCTCGGTCCAGCCGATATCGGAGGTGATCCGAACCTGGTTGGCGGTGAGGTAGGCCCAGGGCGTGATGTGGACGCCGTCCCAGTCGAACGAGATTTCGCGCCAATCCGGGATCACCATCCCCTCGGCGACGCCCCAGGGAGTATCGAAGTCGTCCGGGTGGGTGGCATGGTAACCGTTGGCGGGATAGCGGCGCACGAGATCGTGCCATTCCCGGGCGGTGTTGAGTTCGAGGATGCGGGCGGTGGGCCGGATGACGACACGCCGGATGTTGATCGGGAATTCGAGGTCCCAGTCGCCCGACCCGGCGAGCACATGGGCGAGCTCCGGCGAGAAGTTGCCGTACGCATTCGAGGTGGAGACGAGCGGACGTGGTTCGTGGACGTAGCGCTCCATCGAACTTGGTTTGCCGCGGGGCCGGAGTTCCCAGACCTCGTGCTCGCAAATGAAGCCGTCGTGCTGGGGGAGCCAGAGCTGGTGCTCGCGGTCGATGGGCGCCCACCACGAGGCGATGCCGGGGTGGGAGACGAGGTCAAGGGCTCGCTGGCGCAGGCGATCCTGCTGGGAGAGGGCGAAGGCCACGATCTGGTCGTGATCGCCATTCCAGGGGCTGATCTGGCCGACGGCCGTGGCGATGACGAAGAGGCCGAGTTCGGGCCGCGCGAGGTCTCCGGGGCTGAGGTCGTGCTCCCCGGCCATGAGGAGGAGGACACACCCGGCTGGGGAATCGAGGAGGGCTTCGGCGCGTTGTTCGGCGGTGTGCATACGGCAACTCCAGCGGCGCGATGCGGTGAGGCTGTCTGGCACGATCGTACCGCGGGTGTGCTCCGGGCGCGACGACAGCGGCCAGTGAAGCATGCGCCCGCATAGCGTTCGCGGTCGGTGGAAGCCGTCTGGAAGGTTTCCGGAAGATTCGGGGCGTAAACCTGTTCTCACGAGATCGCTGGAGTCAGCGATCGGTGAGTTCAGGAGCGTTTCCAGATGGCAACCACTACTCGAAGGACGTTTGTTGGCGCGGCGGCACTGGGCGCGATTGGCGCGACGGTCGCGATTCCGCGATTGGTGCTCGGCGCGCAGGACGCCGCCACTCCCGGCGCCGAAGGCGAGGCGGCGGCTCCGTCGTTGCTGTCCGGACTTGGGCTGCCCGAGTTCACGGTGAACGTGACCAGTGAGGGGTTGGAATTCGAGCCGGAAACCACCGCTGGCACGATCCTGCTGAAGGCAACCAACCAGAGCGAGGGCTACGCGGGCATCCAGTTCCTGCAGGTCGACCCATCGATCACGGAAGAGGACATTCTCGCCAACCTGGGGCCGGAGGTTGGTATTCCGGCATTCGCCCATGAGAGCGTGATGACCGGTGGCCTGGGGCTCAATCCAGGGGCATCCGGCGAGGTGGCCTTCGTGCTTGGCCCTGGCGACTGGTGGGTGCTGAACACCGGCGATGCGGGTGGTCTGTACCCGCTGGTGGTGACCGGCGAGGTTGCCGAGGTGGCGATCGAGTCGGCCGTGGAGGTCGAGATGGCGCATCACGACTTCACGATGCCGGCGGATGTTCCGACGGGGGCGGCGATCTGGCACGTGGTGAATGTCGATCCCGTGCTGCATCACCTGCTGATCCTGTCGTTCCCGCGGGCGGTGACCGAGGACGAGGTGCTGCAGGCGCTGATGGCGCAGGAAGGGATGGGCACGCCGCCGGCCGATCTCGATGTCTCGCAGGTCGCGTTCATGGGCGAGACGGGCCTGATTTCCGAAGGCCAGGGCAATTGGCTCCAGTTCGACCTGCCAGCGGGCAACTACGCCGGGGTGTGCTTCATCAGCGATCCGGGCGAGGATCAGCCGCCGCACGCCATGATCGGCATGATCGAGACGTTCACCGCTTCCTGATAACGCCCGCGACGGGAGATGGAGGTGGCCGTTGAAAGGCGGCGGCCTCCATCTTTCCGCATCCGATCGGAAGTATCGCCATGGATGAGACGAACCAGGAACCAGGAGGATCCAGAACCAACGACGGGCCGCGTGAGGTTCACCGGTACGATTCGTTCGTGGTGCGCCTGTGGTCGCGGGGCGATGGAACGCGGTTTGGCCGGGCGGAACTGCGGCACGTGCAATCCGACGTGGTGTCGACGGGGACGATGGTGGGGCTGGAGTGGGTGGACGCGGAGATGCTGCGGCTGATGGGCCTGCGCGAGAAGCCGTAGGGCGATGGGTTAACTGGCGACGCGCTCCCGCTCGGGTGCTTCGAGGGCAAGGCCGAGGACTTCCCGGACGAGGTCGAGGCCATCCTCCAGCGACATCGCCTCTCCCCTGGACCAGACGCTCGTGGCGACAGCCGGGTCCATGGCGGCGCGGGCCGCCTGGGTTGCCTGATCGAGGCGCTTCTGTTCGACGGCATAGATGTGCTCATTGGACTTCGCGCGGATGGCGATGTTTGCCGAGAAGAGCGTGAGCGCTTCAGCGGCGTCGCCCAGGCCGAGGGCAAGGTGGCCGGTTTCGAGCAAAAGGTTGGCGTGGTCCTCGGTGGAGCCGAATTCAAGGACACCTGGCATGGCACGTTTGAACTCCGCAATTGCCTCTGGCAACCGGTCAAGCATCGCCAGCAGGCTGCCCCGGGTTTGGGCCACCGCCGCAACCATGCGCTGGTCACCGACCTCTGTGAAGAGAGACCCCGCCTGGGCCGTGTGGCTGAATCCCTCCTCCAGGTTGCCGCGAAGGTAAGCGATGGTGACGCGATCGTAGACGGCCCAGGCCGCGGTGCTGACGTCTCCGACGAGCTGGGCGGCGGATTCCGCTTCGCGGGCGTACCGCTCGGCTAGGGTGGCATCGCCCTGGCTCAGAGCGAGCCCAGTGAGATTTGAGAGCAAACTGGCTTCATTGCGCAAATCCTCTCGCTCGCGGACGATGGACAGCGCTTCTTGCAGGTTGGCGAATGCCTCGTCGGAGCGGTTCAGGCGCAGTTGCGAATTGGCGATGCCACTCAGGCATGACGCGACGATGTCGTATTTCTCGTGCGCACGGCCCGTCTCGAGGACCCGCGTGCAGAGCGCGATTGTCTCTTCCCAACGGCTCTCGTTCTGGAGATGGAGAAAGTCGAGGAGTTTGGAGCGGGCGATTTCCGCGTCATCGTCGCACTCGCGCCAGATCCGCTGGCACAGCGCCTTGTACTCGCGAGATGCTTCTTCCTGGCCCAGGCGTTCGGCCACTTGCGTGGCCCAGTAGGCGGCCCAGGCCCGGGTTGGTTCGATGCTGGGTGGCGCGAGTTGAAGCGCGAGTTCCAGCCAGTGCATGCCTTCGCGCTGGTGCTGGCCGTTGAGCCAGAAATTGCCGGTCTTCGCCATGATCCTGAGCGCGAGGCCGGGCGCCGACGCGGGGCCGGTGGTCGACCAGTCGAGCGCGGCGCGGAGGTTGAGAAGGTCACGTTCAAGCCGTTCATTCCACTTCAGGAAGCTGGTTCCATTGGGTTTGGCTTCGTCGACGCGTTCGATCAGTTCCGCCAGGAAATCGGCGTGCGCGAGGTGGAGGTCGTTGGTTTCTCCCTGTGCATCGAGCAGCATGGCGGCGACCTCGCGGATGGTTTCGAGGATAACAAGGCGGCGGGCGCCATCGACGTGGGTCCACTGGACGAGGCTCCTGGTTTCCAGGGCGTTGGCGAGGGCGATGGCGTTGTCGCCGCCGATCGCTTCGAGGGCATCGAGTTCGGCGCCGCCCGCGAAGACGGCGAGGCGGCGGAACAGGACTTGCTCTGGCTCGGTCAGCAGATCGTAGCTCCAGAGCACGAGGTCCTGGAGGGTCTGATGGCGCTCTGGCAGGTCCTGGGGGCCATCGCGGAGGACGTGGATGCGAGCCCGCTGGTTGAACTGGGCGAGGACCTCGGTCGGTGACAGGTCGTAGCAGCGGGCGGCGGCGAGTTCAATTGCCAGCGGGAGGCCATCGAGGCGGACGCAGAGGCTGGCGATCGCGGCGGGGTCGTCGCCGGTGGGCGTATAGCCGAAGCGCTGGGCGCGCAGGTGCTGGACGAAGAGGGCGGTGGAATCGACGGCTTCCAGGTTGTCCGCCGTGGTGATGGTGTTCTCCGGCAGGTCGAGCACGTCCAGCCGGTAGAGGTGCTCGGCGCGGATGCGGAGCGGTTGGCGGCTGGTGGCGAGGACGGTGAGGCCGGGGCAGGCTTCGAGCAGGCGGGCGATGCCCCTACCTGCCTTCGGGATCTGCTCCAGATTGTCGAGCACCAGCAGGTAGGTGCGGGTTTCGAGGTAGGCGGTCACCACGTCTTCAGTTGATTTGCGCGGGTGTTCCGCCAATTGCAGGGCGGTGGCGATGCTGGTGTAGATGAGGTTGGGATCGCGAATCGGGGCAAGCGGGACAAAACCCGCGCCGTCCGGAAAGTCCGGCTTAAGCGACGCAGCCACTTCCGTCGCCAGTCGCGTTTTGCCGATGCCACCGGCGCCGATGATCGTCACCAACCGGGTGGCGGGGTCGCGTAGCATGGCGGCGACATCGGCGATCTCGTCGTCGCGGCCGATGGTGCGGGTGGGGACAGATGGCAGAGACCGGTACTTCGCGGAGGCGGCCCGGATCACGGCATCGTCCTCGACCGGCTCCGGCGCCTGGCGGATGGCATCGGCGAGGCGGGTGGTTTCGGGTTCGGGGGCGTCGTCGAACTCGCGGGCAAGAAGATCGCGGCAGCGCTCGTACTGGCGGAGGGCGAGGCTGCGTTGTCCCGCTGACTGGTAGGCGCGCATCAAGGCCCGGTGGGCGGATTCGGCGGTGGGCTCCTGGGCGAGGAGGGCTTCGAGCCAGGGGATGGCGGCGAGCGGTTCGCCCGCGGCGAGGTCAAGGGCGGCGAGGTCGAGCACGGCGCGTTCGTAGTCGGCGCGGAGCGCTTCTCGCCGGGGGACGGGCCACTCGGCATACCTCTCATCCGCGACGAACTCGCCGTGGTAGAGGTCGAGGGCGCTTCGCAGTGTGGGTCGCTGTTCCAGGGCGGGCAGGGCGCCAGCGTGCGTGAGGAGCGCGGTGTACTGGTCGACATCGAGCCAGAGGTCGACGGTTTCGCCGATGGCGATGGTGTTGCCGGCGACGGTGATGCAGGCGGAGTCGCGGCCGGCTCGGAGGGTGGGTTCGAGGGTGCGGCGGAGAGCGTGGAGGGCCTTGTAGAGGGCGTTGGCGCCGGCGTCGAGATCGGCGTCGGGCCAGATGAGGTCGATGATTTGCTCGCGGTGGAGGCGGTGACCGGGCGTTCCGGCGAGGAGGAGGAGGAGCGAGCGGGCACGGCGGCCGGACCAGTCACGGTCGGTGAGGACCCGGCCGTCGATGGTGATTTCGCCTGGGCCGAGAAGGCGAATGCGCAGCGATGGCTGGGCCGGGACAGCCGGTGTTTTCCTCATCGGAAGTGTCCTTGCGACGTGTGCTTTTTTGGCGCCTGAGCGGATTAATGCTCCCACCGATGTGAATAGATGACAGTTTACCCCGGTTGGGCGGGGGCAGGCATTGGCCTTGTCTCCGCCAGGAACGTTCCGGGAATGTGCGCGCAGGCTTGCGGACTATTCGGTGTGGAAGGCGTAGATGGTGGAGGAGGTGAATTCCTCGCCGGGACGGAGGACGACCGACGGGAATGACGGCTCGTTCGGGGAGTTCGGGAAGTGCTGAGTTTCGAAGCAGATGGCGTCGGTTTGGCGGTAGAGCCTGCCGCTGTGACCGGCGAGTGAGCCGTCGAGCGAGTTGGAGGTGTAGACCTGCACGCCGGGCTCGGTGGTGTGGGTCTCCATCACGCGGCCAGAGGCGGGATCCATGATCCAGGCGGCCCTGGCCAGCGACGCATCGTGGGGCGTGGGGCGGTTCACGATGTAGTTGTGATCGACGCCACGGGCGGTGCGGATTTCCGGGTCGCTGGCGTCACGCAGCGCGTCGCCGACGCGGCGGGCGGTGCGGAAGTCCAGCCCCGTGCCTTCGACCTGGGCGATCTGGCCGGTGGGGATCTGGTCCTGGTCGGTGGGGGTGAACTGGTCGCAGAAAAGCTGGAGAATATGGTCTTCGATGGCGCCGCTGCCCTCGCCCGACAGGTTGAAGTAGCTGTGGTTGGTGAGGTTGAGGACGGTTGGCGCGGTGGTGGTGGCGTGGTAGTCCAGCCGCAGGGCGTTGTCGGCGTTGAAGGAGTAGGTGACCGAGGCGGTGAGTTTGCCGGGGTAGCCCTCGTCGCCGTCGGGCGAGACGTGGGTGAGTTTGACGGCGGGCGCCCCGTCGACGTCCGTGACCTCGCTGGCCCAGACGTAGCGGTCGAATGGGCGGGCGCCGCCATGGGCGCTGTGGGGCGGCCGGTTGGCGGTGACCTTGATGGTTTCGCCGTCGAGTTCGAACGATGCGCCGCGCAGGCGGTTGGCGAAGCGGCCGAGGACCGAGCCGAAGTGCGGGTTCTTCGCGATATAGCCGTCGAGGTTGTCGAACCCGAGCACGACGTTGGCGAGTTCGCCGTCGCGGCCAGGCACCCAGACTTCCTGGATGACGGCGCCAAAGGAGAGGATCGCGACGCGCGATCCGGCGTCGTTGGTGAGCACGAAGCGCTCGACGGGCGTTCCTGCGAACTCGCCGGCGTGCGACCGCACGATATGTTGGTGGGTATTCGTCACGCAATCCTCCTGGAGGAACTGGAAAACGAAGTGATTGTCGAGCAACGTTCCGCGCTTGCCGTTGCGGCCGCGGGTGGAATCGTCATCGCGATGGTCGCGGCTGTTGGGCTCCGCATGGGTGGTTCTCCAGGCGGTTCAAGAGCGGCGTTGCCGCGTCAAGTGTACGTTGGCGTGGCGAGGGTGAATGGCATGCTCGCCGGAAACCGGTCAGTTCCGGGCGGGTTTGAAGGTCACGATCGGGGCGCCGCCGCCGCGGCGGGAAGCGAGCGCCCGATCGATGGCGGTATCCAGGACTTCGCGAGCCGCCTTCCCCGACAGCTTCCGGTGACGCAGCCAGGTGACCATGCCCGGGTAGGCCGTGCCGTAGGCCGGATACTCGGGCTCCTCCACGGCGCGGATGATGCGCAGGCGGGACTTCGTGACGTGCTTGTACAACTCGCGCAGGACCCACGAGTGAAGCAGGTCGTGGTTGGCGGGCGCCTTGTAGGGAATGCCTTCGAGCAGGAGCGCGAGTTGGAGTGGGAAGAGCAATTCCGGGGAGCCGGTGTAGTCGATGGTGGCCCCGCCTTGCTCGTCGATCCACTTCAGCAGTCGTTCGATGTCCTTCACGGAAACGTAGTCGCTGGTGGTTTGGCTGTCCTTGGCGCTGGTGGCCTTCGAGACTCGTGCCGGGCGGGTGGTGGCCGAACCCGGTTTCGTTGACCGCGCGGGGCCTGGCTGGCGCCCGGCTGGTTTCGCCGCCGTCGCCGTGACGGAGCGGGTGGCCGGCTTCCTGGCCGTGGCCGGGGCGCGGGAGGAACCCTTCGTCGCCGGGAGCGATACCTGCCTGGGTTTTGGCTCCTCGCGGGGGCGTTCGAGCAGGCCCGCTTCGTACAGGAAGGTGCTGTTCGATTCCTTCGCCTTCGCCGCCGGGTGACCGACGATGAGCGTGTTCGACGAGCGGGTCATGGCGACATAGAACAGGCGGCGCTCGGCTTCCATCTCGCCGAACTCCCAGCGGGTGAGGGGATCGGGGGCGATGGCGGACGACACCCACGGCAGCACGACCGTGTGCCACTGGCGGCCCTTGGCGCCGTGGTAGGTGGCGAGTTCAACGCGAGGACCGGACTTGCGGTTGGTATCGGCGGAGCGGTCGATGAAGCCCCGGAGCCGTTCGATGGCTTCCTGGCGGGTGGAATCCCGGCGGTTGAGGATGGTGCGGAGCAGTTCGAGCGGCCGCTCGCTGGCGTCCTGGCCCTCGCGTTCGCCGGTGTCGAAGCCGAGGAAACGGGACTCGATGATGCGCAACTCGTCGAGCGCGTTCTTCTGCTTGAGCAACAGGCCAATGGCGTTTTCGAAACCCTGGATGCCCCGTGCCTGCACCTGGGGCTGGAGTGCGAGGATCACCTCGGGCAGTGTGAGGCCGTTGAACTGGTTGAGCTGGTCAATCCTGATGAGCTTTGGGAACCAGGTGTAGCTGGCGATGGCCGGCCGGAGGTCGGTCACGTTCCGCGCGCCCTGTTCGCGGAGGTCGGTGGCCAGGTCGAGCAGGGCGAGGGCGCTGGCCCAGGTCTGGATCAGGTCGCGGCCAGACTTGACCGCGTGGGGGATTCCGCTGGCGATGAGATGGACCTGGATCTCGTCGAGGTGCTGGTTACGGCGGGCGAGGATCGCGATGTCGCTCCAGTCGAGACCGGACGTCTCCTCCACCTCCTGTTTCAGCCTGGCGACGATCTGGCGAGACCCGGCGAGGCGGTCGGTGGCGGGAACGAGTTCGATCGTGCCCACTGCGCTGACGCCGGACCGTGGGGTTTTGGCGACCCGGTCGCGGTTCTGGCGAATGAGCTGGGTGGAGCGGTCGAGCACTGCTTTCGGGCAGCGGTAGTTGGTGTGGAGTTCGTAGGAGGTGAAGGCGCGGCCGAACGCCTTGTCGGGCCGGATCAGGTAACTGGCCGAGGCCCAGCGGAAACCGTAGATCGCCTGGTCGTCGTCGCCGGTGATGACGAGCGATGCCTTGCGGGCGATGAGTTCGATCAGCGCCTGGTCGAGGGGGTTGATGTCCTGGACCTCGTCGACGATGACCTCGTCGTAACGCTCCTGGATGCGTTTGGCGAGGTCCGGGTTCTGCTGGAGCAGGGTGAGGGCGCGCAGCTTCTGGTCTTCGAAGTCGATGACGTTGCGCGCTTCGAGTTGCTCCTCGTAGCGCAGGAACTCGCGCCGGAGCTGGACGGCGAATTCCTTCGCGTGGAGTTCCGCGGGGTAGTTCCCGAGGTATCGCTCGGGCACGAGGCGCCGGTAGTTCTTCTCCACCCATCGTTTCACCTGCGTGGTGTTGAGGTGCTGGGGGTCGAAGAGGTGGCTCTTCAGCGTGCCGAACAGGCCGGTGAGGACCATGCCGTCGGCCTGATCGACGAGGGCGGAGAGGAGGGGTTCGGCGGAGCCGTGGAAGACCTGGCTCGTGCGGTTTCGGGTGGATGGGAACAGGCGGGTGAGGACGGAGAGACCGAAGGCGTTGAGCGTGCGGATTTCGACGTTGCCGGAGATTCCGAGACGGGTGATCGCTTTCTTGAACGATGCGCCAGCCTGATTGTCGAATGTGAGGATCAGAATCCGGGAAGGGGGTACGCCGGAGTCGATGAGGTGACCGGCCCGGTGGGCGAGGGTTTCCGTCTTGCCGGACCCTGCTGGCGCGATGACGCGGATCGAGCGCTGGGACGAGGTGACGACCTGCTGCTGGGATGCGTCCGGCGCATGGCTGGTGGAAGGCGAGGCGATACTCATGACAATCCGGGATAAGGGGACTCGACTCGAATGGAAACGGGGACAGTCCTCCGCGCCCCTCTAGTGTAGCGGGGCGCGGCGGGTCTGGCGTTCAGGCCGCGCGGCAGGTCAGTCGATCCTGATAGCGTGATTGGCCAGGCCAGCCATACGCTCGCCCCCGGCTCGCTGGGCGGGCCCTAAAGACGACGCAGCCGACCCCGTGGGGGCCGTATCCCGAATAGCGGGGTTAGGCGGTCAGGAGCCTGAACTGGGCATCGTGCAGGCGGCTATACACGCCGTTCAGCTCAATCAGGTCCAGGTGCCGGCCCTGCTCGACGATGCCCGAGGTATCGACCACCACGATCCGGTCGGCGTTCTGGATCGTCGCCAGCCGGTGAGCGATCACCAGCGTGGTACGGCCCACCGCGAGTTCGGCCAGCGACTGCTGGATGGCCCGCTCGGTCTCGGTGTCCAGCGCCGAGGTCGCCTCGTCCAGGATCAGGATCGGCGGATTCTTCAGGAACATCCTGGCGATCGCCATGCGCTGCTTCTGGCCGCCCGAGAGCTTCACCCCACGCTCGCCGATGATCGTGTCCATCCCAGCCGGCATCTGCTCGATTACCGTGTCGAGCCGCGCCCGGCGGGCGGCCTCCATAATCTCGGCGTCGGATGCGCCGAGCTTGCCGTAGGCGATGTTCTCCCGGATCGTGCCGCCGAACAGGAACACGTCCTGCTGCACGATGCCGATCTCGCGCCGTAGCGAATGCAGGGTCATGTCGCGGATGTCGATACCATCGATCGTGATCCGCCCGGAATCGGCCTCGTAGAAGCGAGGCAATAGCGAACTGATGGTCGTCTTGCCGGCGCCAGACGGACCCACGAACGCAACTGTTTCGCCAGGGTGGATCTCCAGGTTGAGCCCACTGAACACCGGCCGATCGGGCGTGTAGCCGAAAGTCACACTTTCGTAGCGAATCTCGCCGGTCAGGCCGGCGACCTCGATCGCATCCGGCTTGTCCTGGATATCTGGCTCGGTGTTGAGCAGTTCGAGGTAGCGCTTGAATCCGGCGATCCCCTTCGGATACATCTCGATCACCGAGTTGATCTTCTCGACCGGCCGGAAGAAGACTCCGACCAGCAGCAGGAAGCTGACGAACCCGCCGTACGAGAGCGTGCCCTGCATGACGAACCAGGTGCCCGCGATCATCACCACGAGCTGGGTGAGGCGCATGCCGAGATAGCTCAGCGACATGGACGCCGCCATGATCCTGTATGCCTCGAGCTTGGTCTTCCGGTACTCAAGGTTGTCGTGGCTGAAAAGCTCGCGCTCGTGGTCCTCGTTGGCGAATGCCTGGACGACCCGGATGCCTCCGACGTTCTCCTCGATCCGGGCATTGAACTCGCCCACCCGGCCAAACAGCGACCGCCAGGTGCGGGCCATCCTGCCACCGTAGCGGGTGGTGACGAAGCCGGTGAACGGAACGATACAGGCGGTAATCCACGCCAGCTCAGTGTTGATGTTGAACATCAGCACGAATGCGCCGATGAAGGTCATGATGGCGATGAAGGCGTCTTCCGGACCGTGGTGGGCGACCTCGCCGACCTCTTCAAGATCCTTGGTTACCCGGCCAACGAGGTGCCCGGTTTTCTGGTTGTCGAAGAACCGGAACGACAGCTTCTGGATATGGTCGAAACTGCGCCGCCGCATTTCGGTCTCGATATTGATGCCCAGCATGTGACCCCAGTAGGTCACGATCACCATCAGCCCGGTGTTGAGCACATACACCGTCAGCAGCGCCACGGAGCAAGCGACGATCAGGCTCCAGTTCTCGCTGGGAAGCAGGTCGTCGATGAAGAAGGCGACCGCGATGGGGAACGCGAGTTCAAGGACCCCCGACACGGTGGCGCAGCCGAAGTCCAGCCAGAAGAGCTTCTTCCATGGTTTGTAATAGGCAAAGAATTGCTTGAGGAGGTCCATCAACCGACTTTCATTGAAGGGCGTGTGTGGAGGGTCGCGCTCGACGGGCGCGAAAAGCGCGTCCCGGCCAGACCCGTTCCGCGCCTCACCATCATACACCCTCGCCAACGGAAAAGGCGACTTCATTGGTCGGAATTCACCACTCCCCGGAAGTGACCATTCATGCCTCGCTCGACAACCGCGATTCCGCTCCGCCTGATGATCCCAATCAGCCCGCTCACAAGGCCGCGCCATGTACCGTGAATGCCGCTTCCGTTGATCTTTCCTTTGCCATTCGCGGCGTGCTTGAATGGCATGGTTCAGCGGTTGGTACAATCGTTCCAACACGCGAGGACAGACGCCGTCGAAGAAGGCGCCTCGATCCTGCCAGGATCGCGGAACGTGGCCCTGCCATGCCTGACCGTCCGTCCGGTGGACCGGCGTGAAATCCGCGCCGGAAATACGATCACTCAAGGGAGAGTTGTCATGTCGTCATCGATGTCCCGCCGCACCCTGGTTTCCGGAGCCGCCGTCGCCGGCGCTGGCGCGTTTGCCCTCGGTGGATCGCTTGCGGGCGCCGCCGCCCAGGCCACCCCGGGCGCTTCCGCGGTCGCCGCCGAAATCGATCCCGATTTCGCCGCCGCCCAGGATGCGCTGCTCGGGCAGTTCCCGCTCGAAGGCAAGAAACTCCGTATCCTCAGCGCCGTGGTCGGTGGCAAGACCCCGGAAGAGGACGAACTCTTCGCCCAGGAGATCACCCGCCTCACCGGCATCGAAGTCGAGCTGGTTCACCCAACCGCCGACTACGGCCAGAAGATGCTGGCCGATCTCGCCGCCGGCGTGCAGTACGACCTGATTTACACGAACCAGGACACCGTGCAGACGCTTGTCGCCGACGAAGTCCTCACCGACCTCACCGAGCGCATCCAGGGCTCGGCCATCCTCTCCAATCCCACGGTCATCCCAACCGCTGAGTGGGAGATGGTCACCTTTGAGGATGGCGCCATCTACTCCGCCTTCCAGAAGTTCGAAGGCTCCCGGATGATCACACTCCGCCAGGACTGGCTGGACAAGCTCGGGCTCGAAACGCCGCGAACCCTCGATGACCTCTACAACACCATGGTCGCTCTCCGCGATGGCGATCCGGTCGGCGACGGCTCCCAGCCGCTCGGCCTCGGCACGGCGGGAACCTACGACATCCAGCCGTTCATGAGCGCCCACGGCGTGCTCCCCGGCTTCGTCGACGTCGATGGCAAGCGCACCATCCCCTACGCCACCGACGCCGCCATCCCGGTCTACGAGTTCCTCGCCAAGCTCTATGCCGAGGGCCTTTACGACCCGAACTTCGCCACCGCCACCACCGCCGACTTCCGCAACCTGTTCATGACCGACAAGCTCAGCATGGTCACCTACTGGGACACCTGGGTCGGCCTGTTCAACGCCCAGGTCACCGCGGCGAACCCGGACACCACGTTCAAGGCCGTTGGCATCGCCGCCGCCGAGGACGAGAACGGCGAAGTCACCCTCAACCGCGGCCAGCCCAGCGTGTGGACCATTCCGGTCAACGCGAACGACCCGGACACGGCGTTCCTCTTCATCGAGTGGTGGAACACCTTCCCCGGCATCACCCTTGGCTCGCTCGGCATCGAAGGCAACGACTTCACCGTCACCGATGGCGCCTACGAACTGACCGAGCTCGGTGTCGAGCACGCCATGGACCACGGCCAGCCAACCCCGTACAACTCCAACTGGACCAACCCGATCGGCGAACTTCCCGGCCTCGCCGAAGCCCAGGAAGTCACCAAGGCCCACGGGTACCTGGCCGTCCAGGGACCGGACTGGGGTCCGATCATCGCCCCGATCCTCGATGAGAACATCATCAAGATCATCCTCGGCGACCTCAGCCCGGCCGACGGCATCGCCGCCATGCAGGAAGCCCTGCTCGGCGAAGGCTTGATCGACGGCTAAGCCGCACGCGGACCCAGGGAGCCGGCAACCGCCGGCTCCCTTCCGCGTTCAGCGACAACATACGCTGACCTGATACGAACCCTGGGTAATCGCTGAAGTTCCTGGTAGCGGAGAATCGTGTCTTCGCCCGGTGTGGGCAGGCTATCCTCGCGGCAGGTTCACCCCTGGATGCCCCGGACTCGATATGACTCCCCAGCTCCACGGGAAAGGGAGATGCGGATGATGCGGCGAAACCTCCGCCTGATGCGAAGCCATTACGGTCTCTACCTGATGATCATCCCGGTCATCGCGTACTTCTGCGTGTTCGTGTACTACCCCCTGTACCAGGGCGTCGTCTCCAGCTTCCAGGAGTTCAAGCTGCTTGGCGGCGGCGAATGGGTCGGCGCCCAGAACTACTCGGATGTCTGGAACGACGACAAGTTCTGGCAGGTGGTGAAGAACACGCTGCTCATCGGCGGCGGCATCCTGGTCTTCGGGTTTTTCCCGCCCATCATCGTCGCACTCGCCCTCAACGAGGTCGGGTACCTGCTGTTCAAGAAGTTCGCCCAAACCTTCGTCTACCTGCCCCACCTGTTCTCCTGGGTGGTGATCGGCGGGATGTGGATCTACCTGCTCTCGCCCTCCGGCGGCCTGGTGAACGAGCTGCTGGCCACCATCGACGTGGGGCCGGTGAGGTTCCTCACCAATACCGCCTGGGCCAGGGCGACGATGATCGTGCTCCCGATCTGGAAGGACATGGGTTACGCGGCCATCATCTATCTCGCCGCCATCACCAGCATCAGCCCCACCTTGTATGAAGCCGCCCGCATCGACGGCGCATCCCGCTTCCAGCAGATCTACCAGATCACCCTACCGCTGCTGAAACCCACGATGATCGTGGTCTTCATGCTCAATATCCTCGGGCTGCTGCGGATCTTCGACCAGATCTTCGTCATGCGAAACCCGGTCGTCCAATCCGGGATCGACGTGATCATGACCTACGTGTACGACATGGGTATCCAGCGCTACGAGCTTGGGTTCGCCAGCGCGATTTCGGTGATGGTGCTGCTCACTACCCTGGCGATGACGGCCGTGGTCTGGAAGATCACGGGCTTTGGACGGGAGAACTGAGATGATCGAAGCCCCTGTCCAAACCACCACCGGCCCAGCCAACATGGAATCCACCGGCGGCCGCCCGCGCGAAAGCAAGGCCGACCACCTGGCCTACGCCGGCATCATCGCCTTCCTCGTCGTCCTGATGCTGATGATGGTCGTGCCGTTCATCAACGTCGTCGCGGTCGCGTTCTCCGCGCCGCTGGCGTCGATGGAACCCGGCATCATCCTCTGGCCCCAGGACTTCAGCGTGGACGGATTCGAAACCGTCTGGATCAACCTCGATCTCCAGCGCGCGTTCATGAACAGCGTCATCGTCACATTCGCCGGCACGTTCTTCCACGTCGTGCTCTGCTGTTTCGCCGCCTACGTGCTGATCCAGCGCGACCTGCCCGGCAAAACGCTGATGCTCGGCTTTATCCTGGCGACCATGGCGATTCCAGGCGAATTGATCATGATCCCGCTCTATATCGTCAACCGCGACCTCGGGCTGCTCAACTCGCTGTGGGCGCTGATCTTTTCCGGCATGGTCTCCGGATTCAGCATCCTGCTGTTGCGGAATTTCTTCGCCGGGGTGCCATACGACCTGGCCGAATCGGCCCGGATCGACGGCGCCAGCGATTTCTATATCTTTCGCACCCTCTACCTGCCGCTCTCCCAGGCCGGCATCGCCACCATCACCCTGTTCGAACTGGTCAGCCGGTGGAACCAGTTCCTCTCGGTGGTGCTCTACATCAACGACAGCAAGAAGTACACGCTGCAGGTGGCGCTCAACGCCCTGGTCACCGAGAACCTCGGCACCTCGGGCATGTCGATGATCACGCCGAATGTGCGGATGGCCGGCATCGTCATCGCCATCCTGCCGCTGATCGTCATTTACCCATTCATGCAGCGATATTTCGTCAAGGGCATCACGCTCGGCTCGGTGAAGGAGTAGATGGCCGGACCGGCACTTCGTCCTCGCGATTTCCCGGGTACCATTACTGGAGTTGACAGGACCCGGGGCAACCGGGAGAGAGCATCACGTCCGCATCGAGGGAGGACCGCACCACAATGGCAACATCCAGAACCATCAACGTTGGGATCATCGGGGCCGGGAACATCTCGGAGATCTATCTCAAGAACCTCACCGCCCGCTTCGACACTGTCAATGTCATCGGCATCGCCGACATCGTCGCCGAGCGCGCCAAGGAGCGCGCCGACAAGTTCGGCGTCGGCGCATTCTCCGTCGACGACCTGATCGCCCACCCGGACGTCGAAATCGTGGTCAACCTCACCATCCCGGCCGTCCATGCCCAGGTCGCGCTCCAGGCGATCGCCGCCGGCAAGTCCGCCTACAACGAGAAGCCGCTCGCCATTGACCGCGCCGACGGCCAGAAGCTGCTCGCCGAAGCCGCCTCGAAGGGCGTGCTCGTCGGCTCCGCCCCCGATACGTTCCTCGGCGGCGGGCTCCAGAGCGCCCGCAGATACCTCGACGATGGCGTCATCGGCGACCCGGTGGCGGTCAGCGCCCAGATGCTTGGCCACGGCATGGAGTCCTGGCATCCAGATCCCTGGTTCTTCTTCCAGCCGGGCGCCGGTCCGTTGTTCGATGTCGGCGTGTACTACGTCCAGGCCCTGGCCTCCATCGTCGGACCGGTCGCGCGCGTCAGCTCCCTCGCCACCGCCACCTTCCCCACCCGAACCGTGGGCAGCGGCCCGAAGAAGGGTGACGTGATCGAGGTCACCACCCCGACCCACATCCAATCCGCCATCCAGTTCGAGAGCGGCATCGTCGGCAACCTCGGCGCCTCGTTCGACGTGTGGGAAACCAACCACTCCACGTTGGTCATCTACGGCTCCGAAGGCACCCTTCGCCTGCCAGACCCCAACACTTTTGGCGGGCCGATCCAGTTGCTCAAGGCGGGCGAGACGGAGTGGTCCGAACTGCCGGTGACGTACGGCAACACGGACAACAGCCGCGGGCTCGGCGTGTGGGACATGGCCAACTCGTTGATCACTGGCGAACCGGCCCGCGCCAGCGGCGAACTTGGCTACCACGTACTGGACATCATGGCCTCGGTCCTCGAGTCCAGCGAAACCGGTCAAGCGGTACAGGTGGAAAGCACCGCCAAGCGACCCGACCTGCTTCCCCAGTAGGCAACCCGCCACCAGGGCCGCCCCGGAAGAGGGGTGGCCCCTGGCCCCCTGAAAAGGACATCACCGGCATGAATGGCGCCCCTTCGGGCCCCGTTGGCGTAGGTATCGCCGGCGCGGGCACCATCTCCAGCATCTACCTGAAGAACCTCACCACCCGCTTCGACAATGTCCGGGTAATCGGTATCGCCGATCTCTTCGTCGAGCGGGCGGAAGCGCAGGCCGCGAAGTACGGCGTCGAGGGACTCACCGTCGATGCCCTGCTCGCCCATCCGGACATCGAACTCGTCGTCAACCTGACCATTCCCCGCGCCCATGCCGAAGTCGCCTCCAGCGCCGTCGCCGCCGGCAAGTCGGTGTACAACGAGAAGCCGCTCACCGAGACGCGTGAGCAAGGCCGGGCGCTGCTCGCCGATGCCGCCGCCAGGGGCGTGCTCGTTGGCGGAGCGCCGGACACCTTCCTCGGGGGAGGGCTCCAAACCGCGCGCCAGTTGATCGACGATGGGCTGATCGGCCAGCCGATCGCCGCCACCGCCCAGATGTACTCGCATGGCCACGAAAGCTGGCATCCTGATCCCGGGTTCTACTACCAACCGGGGGCGGGCCCGATGTTCGACATGGGACCGTATTACGTAACCGCGCTGGTCTCCCTGCTCGGCCCGGTCGCGCGAGTGGCGTCCAGCACTGGAGCCAGCTTCCCCGAGCGAACCATCACCAGCCAACCAAAGGCCGGCGATGTGATCCAGGTCAACACTCCCACCCATATCGCCGCCACGCTCGACTTCGCCAGCGGCGCGATCGGCACGATCACCACCTCGTTCGACCTGTACGACACCACCCACAGCAAGCTGACGATCTATGGCACCGAGGGCACGCTCCAGCTTCCCGACCCGAACACCTTCGGTGGGGAAATCCGGCTCCTGCAGCCGGCCGCCATCAAGGCTGCTCGCGATCCGCTCTCCGTTAACCGCACGCCGGAAGATGCCCCCGCGAGCACGACGAACAAGCCTCCCGAATGGGAGGACGTGCCGCTCACCTACGACTTTACGGACAATTCCCGCGGGCTCGGCGTGGCCGATCTGGCCCGGGCCCTGCGCGATGGCTCCCCGGCCCGCGCCAGTGGCGAACTCGCCTATCACGTGCTCGACGTGATGCACGCCACGCTGGAATCCAGCGACCAGGGCCGCCACATCGCGATCGAAAGCTCTGTCATCCGTCCCGAGCCTCGCTCCCAGGAATAGTTCGAATTCGCGGGCTCGGTCAAATCAGCCACGCGATCAATCGAACGAAATGCGACACGTTTTGGTAGCGGACGGCCTCGTGCCGGCCCTGGCCCTGCCTCCAACACGATCTACCAGTGCGCTTCTCGCGGCTGCGACCGGTCACGGGTCGCCACCATCACATCCAGCAGCATCCGCTCCAGTTCGATCCTGATCCCGGTGGCCTCTTCGGCACCCCACAGGTTCCTGAGTTCCTGGGGATCGGCTTCCAGATCGTACAGTTCCCCGTCGCGCTCGCGATCGGCCGCGGGCGGACCGTGTTGCACCACCAGCTTGTACCGGTCGTGCCGCAGCATGGTCATCAACACGGGCGGATCGTAGGCGTGACCGCTATTGAAGTATTCGCAGATCGCCCAGCCACGCGAAGGAGCATCGGCATCGCCCCTGGCGAGCGGCAGCAGGCTCATCCCCTGGCCGCGCGGCAGCGGATCCAGGCCAGCCGCTTCCATGATCGTCGCGTTGAGATCGATCCATTGCACCAGGTCGTCTCGCCGCTCTCCCGCCGGCAGCATGCCCGGCCATCGCATGATCAGCGGTACCCGCACCGCCGCTTCGTACAGCATCGGCCCCTTCAGCAGGAGTTGGTGATCGCCCAGCATCTCGCCATGGTCGCTGGTGAACACCACCAGCGTATCCTCGGTCAGCCCCAGCGCGTCGAGCCGGTCGAGTACTCGTTGGACCTCGTCGTCGATCAGCGACACCATGGCGTAGTAGGCGCGAACGACCTCGTTGATCTCCTCCGCCGAGTGATCGGTGTAACCTCGCGCGAACCCGGCGTAGCTCTCGGCCGACGCCTCTCGCTGGATTGCCGGCTTGGAATCCAGTTCGCCCGGAGCCCCAATCGGCTCCGGCAATGAAGCGGCATCGTACCGGTCGAGGTATTCCTCGGGGGCCACGAAGGGATGGTGCGGATCGAAGAAGTTGAGCCACAGGAAGAACGGCTGGCCAGCGTCCCGAGCGTCGTCATCGAGAAACTCGATTGCCCGCTCGCTGGCCCACCGGCTGTAGTGCGCCTCGGTTGGCATGGTGTCGAATCTTGCCGCCTGGTGCCGCACGCGAGGCCCGGCTCCAATCGCCTCGGCATACAGGTCCGGATGCCGCTCCCGCAGCCAGAGGTGGTAGTCGTTTTCCGGCGAACCATGAGTGGGATCGTGCGCCCATTTGTAGAACCGGTAGCCGTCGTCCTGGCGGGGCTCGGTCCGTCCCTCGAAGCAGGACGACAGGTGCATCTTGCCGATCATCCCGCAGTCGTAGCCGCCATCGGCAAGTGCCCGCGAGAAGATCGCCGCCCCCTCCGGCAACGTCACGCCGTTCGCCCACAGTCCGTGTACGCTCGGGTACTGACCGGTCACCAGGCTCGCCCGCGACGGCGCGCAGACGGGACTCTGCACGTAGCATTGCTCGAACAGTACACCCTGTTCAGCCAGCGCGTCGATGTTCGGCGTGTGGATATGCGGATTGCCGTAACACCCCAGCGCGTCGTACCGTTGCTGGTCGGTGCAAATGAACAGGATATTGGGCCTGCTCGCCACGATGTGCCTCCCCCGGTTCGATCGATGTCAGGAAATCTGGTAGGCGCCATACCGCGGGAAGGACGCGAGGTCGAACACCGTCGCGGGGCAGGCGAGACAGCAGCCGGTGTCAGCGGGACGACTTCGCCTCGCGTTCCATGTGATCGCGGAGGGCCGCGTTGATCGCGGTCTGGTATTTCTCGTTCGATGCCTTGAACCACTCAAGCACATCCCGGTCGATCCGGAGCGTCACCTGGTCCTTCACCGGCCGGTAGAACGGATTTCGCACAAATCCCGAGAAGTCGGTGATCTCGGGCATGTCGGAGAGATCGATGTCCTCATCGGTCATCGCATCGATCCTCGCAAGAGATTCAGCGATCCGTCTCTCGCGCTCCTCCTCTGGTATTTCTTCGCTCCGCACGAGTCGTGACTCTAGCTGAGATGATCCTGAAGACTTCTTCATTTCCTACCTCCTCCACCGTAAAGACCACGTACAGCAGCCGACCTCTGGCCATGCCAATCGCTACCCATCGCTCCTCGAAATCGACGATCCGATCCTGCCGCATGGTAGCCAGGGGATCCAGAAATACTTCCCGGGCAGTCAGAAAGTTCACCCCGTGTTTTCGCCAGTTGGAGTCGTTTTTCGACTCATCCCACTCGAATCGCATCGTGCGCATCCATTCGCACTACACAAGTGTAGTTACAATTCTGTAGTTTTCCAATGGATCGGTGTGGTCCCGCATACAAAAAGGGCCGGGCGGTTTGCCGCCCAGCCCCTTTTCGCGTTCGCCAATAGCTAAAGATCCGAGAAGTCGAGATACCGCTCGCTCTCGAACTTCGCCGGATCGAGGTCCATGCCCAATCCTGGCTCGTCGTTCACCGTGATCACGCCGTTCACCGGCTTCAAGGGGAACTTGAGGAAATGCTGATGGATCTCGTTCCACTTCACGAGGTATTCGATCCACGGCACGTTCGTCACCGGCTGCGCCACGCTGATATGCAGGTTGGCCGGCGTGGAGTGACCGTGCGGGATCACCGGCACCTGGTACACCGATCCCAGCGTGAAGATCTTCTGCAACTCGGAAATGCCACCGGCCCAGTACGTATCGGCCTGCACGAAGTCGAGTCCGCCCGCCGCCAGCAATTGGTTGATGCCCCACCGGGTGTATTCGTGCTCACCACCGGCGGTCGGCACCAGCGACTGTTCGCGGATTTGCGCGTAGCCATCGATCTGGTCCGGCATCACCGGCTCCTCGATCCAGTACGGCCGGTACTCCAGCAGCAACTCGGACATCCGCACCGTGTACGGCACGTCCCAGCTCATCCAGGCATCGATCATGATTTCGACATCCGGACCAACCGCGTCACGCAGCGTGCGGATCAGCTCGACGTTCTTCCGGATTCCCTCTGCCCCATCGGTCGGGCCGTTGCGCACGAACCACTTCATCGCCTTGTAGCCCTGGTCCACGAACATTCTCGCCCGCTCGTGGGCCTTCTCGGGCTCGATCGAGTACCCCAGCGCGCTTGCGTAGGCCGGAACCTCCTTGCGAATCGGCCCGCCCAGCAGCTTGTACACGGGAGCGTTGGCCCAGCGGCCGCGCAAATCCCACAGCGCGCAATCGAGCGCGCTGATCGCGAACATTGCCTCGCCCTTGCGGCCATGCACGGCGGAGCGATACATGATGTCCCAGAGGCGCTCGGTGGCGATCGGGTCCTCGCCGATCAGCAGGTCGCGGAACTGGCGCCAGGCGATGAACGCGACATCGACTGTCACTGGCCCGCCGATGCCGGTCACGCCCTCATCCGTCTCAATCTCGATGAACACGGACGACACTGGCAGCCCGGTGTCGTCCGTGGAGCGCATCTCCTTGCGCTGGCGGGATTTGTATTCGGGATAGACATCGATCGGCTGGATCAGCCGCTCCTCCCAGAACACTCCCTCGAAGGGCAGGGTGCCGGAAACCTGGTGCAGGCGAATATCGGTGATCTTCATCGGTAACAACCTCTCACATTGGCGAGCCAACGCGCGCGGAGCCCATCTGGCCCAACTGAACGGATGCGTCAGCCTACCAAGCGCGAGGGGAGGTGGGAAGTGGGCTCGAGGCCGGTCAGCCCGCGACGATGGCCTCCACCCATGGCAGGTGCTCGTCGATGTGGCCGTCGGTATTCGCCGCGATGCGCGCGATGATTGGGCGCCCATCATCGTCGCCCGGCTCATCGGGCAGGAACCAGGAATATGGCCGTCGGAAGTCTTCGTCCGGCATCGCCACGATCATGGCGCGCAACTGCTCGTGCGTTGCGCGCAGGTCCGCGATCACCTCGTCGATCGGCGTATTCACCGTGGTCTGGCGAATCGCCTCGTTGAGCGCATCGAGATCCTCGCCAAGATAGACCGATTCCTCCACGCCCATGCCCTCATGCCGGGGCTGTCGCTGGAGGAGGAACACCAGCCCGCGCTCCCACGCCGCCAGATGCGCCAGGTGATCCTTCACCGTCCAGCCCGCCGCATCGGTGGGTCCCGCCAGTTGCGCGGGAGTCAGGCTCTCGATGAAGCCGTTCAGTCTCAGCCACGCCTCGTCGATCCGCTCGAGTTGTTCCGCCTTGTCGCGTGTGTCCCAGGAATCGTTCATGCGGGGGTATCTCTCCGTGTACATCCGGGTTCGTCAGGAACTCCAGCTTATCAAGCTTTTCGGAAAAGCGTGTCTCAGGACAGGTCGTCGCCATCCGCATCGAGGAGATTGTCGTCGTAATCCGGCTCTCCCTTGCCAAGCTCGAACCGCAGCGTTGCGTCCAGCGATGCGAACGCGAACGGAAATCCGGACCGCTCCAATCGTGCTGGAACCACCCGCTGGCTGGTCAGGATCAGGTCGTTCGCCAGGTCCCCCGCCACCGCCCGCATGGCGAACGCCGGCGCTCGCATGATGGTTGGACGACGTAGCACCCTCCCCATCGCCCGCGTGAACTCCTCGTTCGTGGTCAGTTCCGGCGAGACGGCATTGACTGGCCCTTCGAGCGATTCGTTGCCAATGCACTCCAGCAACACGCCGATCAGGTCCTCGGCGGCGATCCAGCTCATGAACTGCTGGCCGTCGCCCAGCTTGCCGCCAAGCGCCGTCGTGAACACTTTCGACAGCAGGGGAAGCATCCCGCCATCGCCCGCGAAGACAACACCGAACCGGGGATGCACCACGCGAATACCCGACTCCCGCGCGGGATCGGCCGCCCGTTCCCACTCGCGGCACACGTCCGCGAGAAACCCCGAACCTGGCGCGGATTGCTCGTCCAGCACCTCGTCGCCCCGGCTGCCGTAGTAGCCAACCGCCGAGTTCGACACCAGAACTCTGGGAGGCTGGTCGAGACCCGCCAGCGTCGTCGCCAGCAATCGCGTTCCCCGCACGCGGCTGTCCCGGATCGACGCCTTCCGGCGTTCGGTCCAGAGCCCGCCAGCGATCGACACTCCGGCGAGGTGGACCACCGCGTCCATGCCCTCGAGCTTCGCCGGCTCGATCTCGCCAGTCTCCGGATTCCACGAAATCTCGTCGCTGGCGGTCGCCTTGTGCCTCACCAGCCGGAAGATCTCATGACCGCCTCCTTGCAGGAAGGGAATCAGCCGCTGGCCGACCAGCCCTGAAGCCCCCGTGATCGCGATCCGGAGCGGCCGGTCGATCCCCGATCTCCCGTGCCGGATCAGGTCGTTTCGCGTCCTCGCATGCCGCACCGCGAACATCCGGTCGAGCATGTCACCAATCCGGTCCGCCGCCACCGACTCTCCCGCCCTACCAGCCGGAAGTTCGTAGGAGAGCCGATCCTCCAGTCGGGAAGCGTGCCCTTCATTCAGGGTAAACCGGTGCTCGTGCCGCCAACTGGCGAATGGACCCGAGACCTGGACATCGGCGAACCCGGTCACGCCATCGAGCGCCTCGTGCGTGATCACCCAGTCGAACCCCGCGGGCCCCGCCAGCGGAACTCGCAATCGCACGGTGGCTCCGGGCTCGATCCCGCCCCGCTGCTCCCTGACCCGTACCTTCAACCACGGAGGGGTCGACCGGGCCAACGCGCCCGGACTCTCGTACCAGGCCACCAGATCTTCCACGGGAACTGGTATCGACGATGAGTACAAACGTCTGGTCTCGGGCATCGCACATCACTCCAGGGCTCCCACCCGCCAGTCAGCACCGTTGCTTCCCGGCCATCGCGTGGATTGGGGTTCAGCCTACATGCTTTGGCAAGCAAACCCTACTCCAAACGATGGAAGTCACTGTCTCTTCAGCCGGCTCTTATCCCCATGTCCAGCTCAACGCGCCGACCACGCCTGGCATTGGAACGCTCGACCGCGCGGGCCTTCCATCCTGATAGCGGCGTGTCGCGAGTCTTGGCGTGGCAGCCTCTGAGGCGCCCATCCTTGCCGCCAGGAGGGCTCCCCTTCAAAATCGCTCTCCCTGGCGAATGCGGGGCGCGACCGCGACATTGAAGACCAGGCCGCGATCCGCACCGCCGGTTCTGGCTACGATTCATCGTGACGTTCACCTTCGGCCTCCACAAACGCCTGGCGTATCCGCCGAAGCTCCCCGGCAGGGACGCCGGTCGACACCAGATAGCCACGCACCGATCCCCATTCCTCGGAAATGGCGTGGAGCGTCGCCTCCATCGTTTCAGCCGAGGCGGCAAGCCAGTCCGGCAGGACAAGAGAATCCGACGGGTCGGCATCGGACGGCCGGTGAATGTCCATATGCCGGAGCATGCCCCGCTCCGAGAACGCGTAGTCAGCCACGATCACATCGTCGGGCACACCGAGCGCACCCAGGATCAACGCGCTGGTGAGACCCGTCCGGTCCTTGCCGGCAAAGCAATTGATGACCAGGGGATATTGATCGCTTGCCAGATGGCCAAACACCGCGCGGAAGCCTTCGCCAGCGTTTCTGAGCAGGAGCAGATAGTCTTCCAACATGCTCCCTGTAGCCGAATACACATCCGAAACTATCGGCACATTGAAGTGCTGGAGACGGGCGGCCTTGAGTGGGCTCTCGGGATAGTTGCTGACTTCGTCGCGCGATCGAAGATCGATCACGGTCCGGATACCAAGGGCACGCAACCGGAGGGTATCGCGCTCGGTCAGCCGATAGAGGACATCGCCGCGGAACATGCGGCCACGTCGCACGAATCCTCCATCGGAGGTGGGAAGTCCGCCCAGATCTCGAACGTTCGCCGCGCCCTCCAGATGAACAACTCGCGATTCATGGATGGTCATGTGGGCACCTACTCGCTTCCCGCGCCGCGGGCCTCGTCCAATCCTTCGACCTCAATCCCGATTGTGCATACACTCGCCTGGGATGTCATTCAGTTATCGCGCCTTACGTCCGCAGGGTGCGACTTGACCGCGGCCTCACGCCCAACGGGCGGGCAGGGTGGCTGTTTCAATCCTCACCCCACGCGAACGCAGGGTGCGACGCTACGATGCAAGGGAAAGGAGGGGGAGACCCCGTGTTTCAATCCTCACCCCACGCGAACGCAGGGTGCGACACGCGGCAGGCTTTGCTCATGCAACGGCCTCTCTGGGCATGTTTCAATCCTCACCCCACGCGAACGCAGGGTGCGACGTCCCGGTCACGCCGGACTGCCCCTGCGCCGCCATGTTTCAATCCTCACCCCACGCGAACGCAGGGTGCGACTGTTGCTATACTGGGCGGCACATACGGGACCCAAAGTTTCAATCCTCACCCCACGCGAACGCAGGGTGCGACCCGTCTGGACCAACAGCCACCGCACCCACATCGATGGTTTCAATCCTCACCCCACGCGAACGCAGGGTGCGACGACGATCCAGCCCTGAACGGCGACCATGCCGTGCTCGTTTCAATCCTCACCCCACGCGAACGCAGGGTGCGACGAAGCCACGCCGCCCACTCGGGATTTACCGGAGGGGTTTCAATCCTCACCCCACGCGAACGCAGGGTGCGACCCGTACGATCAACGACCGGCCGGGGGTGTTGGTGGGTTTCAATCCTCACCCCACGCGAACGCAGGGTGCGACATCTCGGTCCCCAACGGCGCGATCGGTCCCAACCAGTTTCAATCCTCACCCCACGCGAACGCAGGGTGCGACAGACCTCGCTTGACGTGAGCCGCTGGGAAATCTGGGTTTCAATCCTCACCCCACGCGAACGCAGGGTGCGACGCCCTGGAGATGATCGGCGACCAGATCAAGGGCTACGTGTTTCAATCCTCACCCCACGCGAACGCAGGGTGCGACTTCCAGCCGATGGCCCATCCGACGCGCTTGAGCGGGTTTCAATCCTCACCCCACGCGAACGCAGGGTGCGACCGTGACGTGCGTGACCGTGGAGCCACCACCCCCCGCGTTTCAATCCTCACCCCACGCGAACGCAGGGTGCGACGCGAAAAGGTTGGCAACCTGGTTGGAGGGTTCGCCGTTTCAATCCTCACCCCACGCGAACGCAGGGTGCGACGTCTTGAGGTCCGACGCCTTGCCGGCGATCACGTCGTTTCAATCCTCACCCCACGCGAACGCAGGGTGCGACTCACTGCACGTCACTGTCTTTCCAACCGGCCAGTCACTGCGTTTCAATCCTCACCCCACGCGAACGCAGGGTGCGACGCCTCCTTCCGTTCCTGCACATCGTCCCGCCCCTGTTTCAATCCTCACCCCACGCGAACGCAGGGTGCGACGGAGGCGTTGTACGCATCCAACGCTTCCTGTGACTCGTTTCAATCCTCACCCCACGCGAACGCAGGGTGCGACGCCAGTGGGTTGGCAACCGGCACATCGCCCACATGTTTCAATCCTCACCCCACGCGAACGCAGGGTGCGACGATCGATGCCATGATCTGGTTGGTCCGCCGCCGGCCGTTTCAATCCTCACCCCACGCGAACGCAGGGTGCGACGCATCCGGGCGGTGTCCTTGTCCCGGCTGGCGTCGCTGTTTCAATCCTCACCCCACGCGAACGCAGGGTGCGACGCAACGTGAGCGGCCAGCGCGAGGTCTGGAAGCACTGTTTCAATCCTCACCCCACGCGAACGCAGGGTGCGACC
>CAZUPA010000023.1:3050-29948 GCA_964622205.1 uncultured Sphaerobacteraceae bacterium | reverse complement strand
GCGAGCGAACTGTATGTAGCCATACTACACAACTGGAAGCTTCCCGCCATCTTGCAGTCCATCCGGGCATATTAACGAACCTCTGATGGGCTGAAGTCGAGTTTCACGAGGACGTTGACGATCCAGAACGGAGCCTGGCGAAAGACCGCGCGTTTCGGTGGCGACGGAGGGCGCGCGTATACTCGATTCCATTGAAGACCGTTCCCTGGCGGGGAGCGGGGTCGCGCTCAGATAACGAGGTTGCACGGTCATGATTCGGAAGCAGGGAATGCCGGGGTTCGGGATGCCGGACCTGGAACGGGAGGAGGCGCTTGCACGTCACATGGGCGTTTCCTTCGGGGATCCCTACCTCCTGCGCATGGCGCTCACCCATCGCTCGGTGCTCCACGACTGGCTACTGCTCAACGAGCGTGTCGATGCCCGGATGGAGAGCAACGAGCGGTTGGAGTTCCTGGGCGATGCGCTGCTGGGCGCATTCGTGGCCGAGTATCTCTACCGCCTCGACAGCAAGGCCGATGAGGGGGCCCTGACCCGCAGCCGGGTCGCCATCGTGCGGGCGGAGACGCTCGTTCGCTGGTCGCGCGAGCTGGAGCTTCCGGAATACCTCTACCTGGGAACGGGCGAGCGGGTGACGGAGAGCGTGCGGGACCGGATGCTGGCGGGGGCATTCGAGGCGCTGGTCGGGGCGATTCACCTGGACCAGGGCATCGAGCGGGCCGAGGCGTTCGTGCTCGGGTTCCTGGAGCGGGACGGGGCGACGATTCGCGAGGGCGAGGAGGACGCCAATCCCAAGGGCCGGTTGCAGGAGATCCTGCAGGACAGGGCGATACCAGCTCCGGAATACGTGACCCTGGCGGCGGAAGGACCGGACCACGCGCGGGAGTTCACCGAGGCGGTGCTGGTGGAGGGACGGCAGCTTGGGGTGGGAACCGGCCGCAGCAAGCGCGTGGCCCAGCAGGAGGCCGCGCGACAGGCCATCGCGGTGCTGGAGCGTGAAGGGGCTGGGGCATGACCCGGGTGGATTGGCTCGATGCGAGGCGTGTCGTCCGCTTGAGGCTGCCGGTACACGCCGAATCCTGATACCCTCAACCTGAGCAGGTTGCGTCTGAGTATGTGACCGGAAAGGACGGGCCATGGCGGGCGGCGCCTACGACGAAATCGTGATCCTCAGCGGGAACTCCAATCCGTGGTTGGCGGACGAGATTTGCGACTACATCGGCATCGGGCGGGGCCGGGCCGAAGTGTTCAAGTTCAGCAACGACAACACGTTCGTGCGCATAGGCGAAAGCGTCCGGCAGAAGGACGTGTACGTCGTGCAGTCGTTTTCCACGCCGGTGAACGACTCGATCATGGAACTACTGATCATGATCGACACGCTGGTCAGAGCGTCGGCGGGCCGGATCACGGCGGTGATTCCGTACTACGGCTATGGCAGGACCGACAAGAAGGACCAGCCGCGGGTGCCGATCACGGCCCGGCTGGTGGCCAAGTTGGTGGTGCAGGCCGGGGCGGACCGGGTACTGACGGTTGACCTCCACGCCGGGCAAATCCAGGGGTTCTTCGACATCCCGGTCGACGAGATGAGCGCGATGTTCATGACCGCGCAGTACTTCCTGGAGAAGCGGCTGACGAATCCAGTGGTGGTATCGCCCGACCTGGGCAATACGAAGCGGGCACGAAACTTCGCCGAAATCCTGGAAGCGCCGCTCGCCATTATCGAAAAGCGCCGGGTGGGCAACCAGGACCAGGCCGAGATGCTGAACCTGATCGGCTCGGTCGATGGTTGCCAGGTGGTGATGGTGGACGACGAGATCGACACGGCGGGGTCGATTACCCAGGCGGCACAGGTCTGCTTCGACCACGGCGCGACCGAGGTCTACGCCTCCTGCATCCACCCGGTGTTCTCCGGCCAGGCGGTGGAGCGGTTGCGCTCCAGCCCGATCACCGAGATCGTGGCGACGAACACCATCGCGCTGCCCTCCGAGAAGCGGTTTGACAAGCTGACGGTGCTGTCGGTGGCGCCACTGCTGGGCGAGGCGATCCAGCGTATCCATGCCGGCACCAGCGTGTCGACCGCGTACCGGGCGACTGGCGCGTTCCAGGCGCGGCTCTCGCTCGTTACCCCTGAATGACCTTTGCGTCACCTGAAGTCGCCGCATGAGTTCACCTGAACGAACCCATCACCACATGATTCCGTGGCGGCGAGTGGTGGTGGTCACGGTCGTGATGGCGATCGGGGTGGCGGCGCTGTGGCTGGTGATTCGCGCGTTCGGAGGCTCCGAACTCGACATCCCCACGCCGGAACCGACGGTGGGCCAGACCGTTGTCACGCCCACCGCGACGGTGGAGGCGACTCCCACGACCGAGCCCGCCACGCCGGTGGTGACGGAGGTTCCCCAGTGGGAGCCCGGCAGCCTGCCCGCGATGCTGGAAATGGCGCCGGACCGGCTTTCGGACAACAGCCTGCCGCTCAACGACGTGGCGAGGTACAGCGACATCTCGGGCTGGATGGATGCGAACGGCATCGCCGATCCGGAATCGCTGGACGATCCGGCGATTGTGGAGTGGGAAGCGCAGCTCGATGCGCTGGCGCTCCCGGCGAGTATCCGGGAGTTCGGGCTGGATCCGATCTGGTTGCGGACATACGGGTACGACCTGACGCAGGTGGACCAGGTGCTGGTGATCGGCCAGGCGCCCGACTTCGTGATGATCATGCGCGGGGACTTCGATCCGGCCGCCTTGCAGGCGGCATGGGTCGCCAGCGGGTACCAGGCTGTTGAGATCGAAGGGATGACGGCCTGGTCGCTGTATCCCGGCGATGGGATCGACCTTTCGGCTCCGGAAAGCCGCCCCGCCATGGGCGCCATGAACAATGTGATCCTGCTGGAGGACGGCACGCTGGTGGCGGCCGCCCGTAGCGAGCGTCTGGGCTCGGTGCTCAGGGTGGTGAACGGGGACGCCCCGTCGCTGGCGGAGCATGACGATGTCGCGGCGCTCCTCCAGCCCGGGACGGGTGTGGACACGCTGGTGACCGCGGTGCTCTCGAAGGGATCGCTGTTGCAGGCCAACCCGGACGCCCTGCCGGAGATCGCGACGCCGGCGCCGGGCACGCCTGAACCTGCTGAACCCGGGACGCCCGAGGCAGGGGAGGAGTTGCGGGTGGGCGAGGTCGCGCTGGTGCTGATCGGCATCTGGCCGCCGGATGATGGCCAGGTCTCTATGTCGGTGCGGATGGTGATGGACGACCCCGCCACCGCGACCGAATCCGCCCAGGTGGTC
The DNA here is from genome assembly GCA_964622205.1 of uncultured Sphaerobacteraceae bacterium. Lineage (GTDB taxonomy): Bacteria > Chloroflexota > Chloroflexia > Thermomicrobiales > UBA6265 > JACCYX01. Next base: position 26,669 of record CAZUPA010000023.1, on the reverse strand, counting down.
CAGCAACGGTTGCGGCACTCGATTTCGACGGTGACGGGCGGGCCCTATGCGGACCGGTTCAGCCAGCCGGTGGTGTCGGTGTCCGATGGCGTGGTGACGGTACACGTGCGGCTTGAACAGGGGCCGGAGGAGTGGCTCGACGCGCTGTCCAGCCGGGACCTCGGGTTCGCGTTCTGGGCGCCGGAGGAGGGCTGAGTCATATCGGGTCTGGGAGAAGTCCTGGTGAGCGGGGACAGGATCGACAGACCCGCTTAAGCGGGCCGTCGATCCGTACATTTGGGCATATTTCCGGCTCAGCTCTCGCGGCCTGTCCCGCCATTGATCACGCGGAATCCGTACCAACAGTTCGGGAGGACGGCGTTCCCAGAGGCGTGAATGTATGGTGTCACGGCCCGCGAAGCAGGTCTGTGACACCTATTGAGCCCTTAAATGGATCGGGGCCGCCAGTTGGGCGGCCCCGGTGGATGCGTTTCTGGCACGGGTGGAGGCTAGAAGAGTTCCTTGGCGAAGATGATGACAGCCGAGGGTACCGTCAGCACGATGGTTCCGATCATGACCCACCAGAAGTACTTCGTGGACTTGCTGGGGCCGTCGTTGGTGAAGTTGACCGCCGCGATCCGGAGCCCGTTCAGCAGGTGATAGATCACCGCGCCGACCAGCAGGATTTCCATCGGGATAATGAACGGGTGGGCGTAGAACTCGACCGTGTGGTCGTAGACATCGCGGCCGAGGCCGATGAGCATGATGTCGACGATGTGGATCAGCAGGAAGAAGAGGACGCCAATACCGCTGGCCCTGTGGAGGATCCATGCGTACTGGCCGGTGTCGCCGGTATAGATCGGCGAGCGGCCTTCCTTCACGTTGTTGTAGATCCAGACGCCGAGGGCGATCATCGCGAGATACGTGATGCCGGCGAAGATGAACAGCGAGTACCCAAGCAGGTCGCCGATCCACATCTCTCCCGAGAGCGGTCCGGTGTTCTCGCGCGACATGACCTCATCGAAGGTGAAGATGGTAATCAGGCCGACGACGGTGAAGACGACGCCGAAGGTCCAAAGGGTGGCGAACCCGATTTGCCTGGCCCTGTGACTCTTCAGGTAGTCGGCTATCGAGTATCGCATGCCGATCAGGCCGTGCCAGAGCGCGGCGATCAGCAGCAGGGTGTCGAACGACCGCCAGAGCGGATTCGCCCAGCGGGCGGAGACGAAGTCGAATGTCGTTTCGGAGGGGACGTTGATGTAGTGGGTGATGAAGAGGTGCCCACCGGCGAGGAAGACGAGCGCGACACCGGATATGCGAAGAAAGTACCAGCCAATCTTCTCCATGCTCATGGACACGGCGGTTCCTGTCATCGTTCGGCCACGATTGGACGGCGCGAGGGCCATGGTCGCTACTTCCTCCAGCAGTGTGTACTCGGTATCCGCGATTTGTTGTCATTGTACCCAGAACAGGCGACAGCCGTGAATGGCGGGACGTCGATGTATGGCGCGAACGCCCGTCTGGCGCGGCATCCGGGCGAGGTCACGAGGACGTTTCGACCGGCGCGAGGCTCATTTTGAACCCGATATGCGAAGCCGTAAAGCCCAGGCGCTCGTAGAACCGCCGGGCATCGGTGCGGGAGGCGTTCGAGGTGAGCTGGATCATGCCGCATCCACGCCCCCGCGCTTCCTCGATGCAGCGTGCGATCAGTTTCGAGCCGAGTCCGACTCCGCGGGCATCGGCATGGATCCGGACGGCCTCGATATCCGCGCGAAGCATGCCGCGATGCGAGAGGCCGGGCATGAACGAGACCTGGGCCGTGCCGATCGCCTCTCCTGCTCGCTCGGCGACGAGCAGGAGCTGGTGTGGGTTGGCATCGATCGCGGCGAAGGCCACGCGGTACGGCGCCAGGTCGGCGGGTGTTTCCCGCGTGGCGCCAAGCGGGTCGTCGGCGAGCATGTCGACGATGGCCTGAATGTCGCTCTCGGTGGCGCGGCGAATGGTGACGTCAGTCATGGTGGCGCTCCCAGCGGCCAGAGCGGCCGCCTTCCTTGGATTCGAGCTGGATGCGCTCGATGACCATCCCGCGGTCGATGGCTTTCGTCATGTCGTAGACGGTGAGGGCGGCGGCGGAGACGGCGGTGAGGGCTTCCATTTCCACGCCGGTCCTGCCGTGGGTCTCGACCCGGGCGGTGATGCTGACATGGTCGTCGCCGGGTTGGAGGTCGACCTCGACATGGGTGACGGGCAGGGGATGGCAGAGCGGGATCAGGTCGGCGGTGCGTTTCGTGGCCATGATGCCGGCCACCCGGGCGATGCCGAGCACATCGCCCTTGCCGGCGGCGCCTTCGCGGATCACGGTGGCGGTTTCGGGGGCCATGCGGACGAGACCGGAGGCGACGGCGATGCGGTGCGTTTCCGGCTTGATCCCGACATCCACCATGTGGGCCTCGCCAGAGGCGGTGAAGTGGGTCAACCGGGCTTCTGGTTGATTCGGGGACTTCTGAGTCACGGCTTGGACATTCCTCATGCGAAAATAGAGAGATACACGCGAACGATGGTGGCTTCGCGATGCCGGAATCGTACGTCAAGCAGGATGGAACCCGCCGATGAATCGCCTGATCGTGGTTCGGCATGCCGAGCCAGACATAGATATTGGGAAACCGGCCGCCGAGTGGGTGCTAACGAGCCGGGGCGTGGCGAGCAGCCGCCGGTTGGCGACGGTGCTCTCCGGCCTTCATCCTACCGCGATCGTGGCGAGCCCCGAGCGGAAGGCGGTGGAAACAGCGATGCTGATCGCCGAGTCGCTGGAACTGCCGATGTCGATCGACGAGCGGATCGCTGAGCAGGGCGCGGGGCCGGACGAGTTCATCGAGGATTACAACGAATTCCGGTCGCTGGTGCGGCGGCATTTCGAGCAACCAGGCGACCTGGTGTTCCGGCGGGAACCTTCGCGGGCGGCGGGTGAGCGATTCGGCCAGTGCGTGGCGTCATGCATGGGGCAGGGCGAGGAGGCCGGCGTGCCGGTCCTGGTGAGTCATGGCCGGATCATGGCTTCGTGGCTGGGGAGCCTGGTCAACCAACCGTCGTGGGACATCTGGAACGAGTTCCGGATGCCGGACCTGATCGAGGTGGATCTGGACGCCGCCACGTACCGGGCGCATGAAGTACCGTTGTTCTAGCGCGGGCATTGTGGGGGAATAAAGGGAGGAACCGAGGAAATGAGTCAACGGTCGACAGCTCCGGTGGTATCCGGCATGGTGGCGGCGATCGCCGCGTTCATCGTCTGGATCCTGTTGGACAACGGGATCGCCGGTGCATTGGGATTCGCGGTGGTGGCGGGCGTGATCGCGGCGGCGATTACCTGGCTGCAATATCGCAACCGCGCGTAGCCCGGCGTGACCGATCGCCAGGCGGCGCTGGCCTATGGCGTGGTGGCGGCATGCGTGGTGGCGCTGGCGCTGCTGATCCTGGACTATCCCTCCGACCGCAACCTGTTGCTGGCGATCGGGGCGGGGCTGGCGGTGGGGACCGGTTCGTGGCTCTGGCTTCGCGACCGGTGAGATTGGCTGAACCGAAGGGATGAGAAACGGGCGCCGGAGACATCTCCAGCGCCCGTTTGGTGTGTGTTCCGATGAGTTGTTCGCAACGCGTACCGGTCAGTCCTTGAGGCGGGTCACCGGATTGTGGAGCGTGCCGATTTTGTCGATGGTGATGCGGACGACATCGCCGTCTTCCAATGTGAACTCGGCGGGCGGGATGATGCCGGTGCCGGTCATGAGGAAGACGCCTTGCGGAAAGCTGTTGTGGCGGAAGAGGTAGCTCCGCAGGTCGTCGAAGGTGCGATGGATCTGGCTGGTGGAGGTCTCCCCGTCGAAGTAGAGATTGCCGCCGCGTTCGATCACGAGCTGGATGGAGAGGTCGTTCGGATTGGGGACCTCGGAGGTGAGCGCGATCCAGGGGCCGAGTCCGGCGCACTGGCTGTAGACCTTCGCCTGCGGGAGGTAGAGCGGGTTCTCGCCCTCGATCGAGCGCGATGAGACATCGTTGCCGGCTGTGTAGCCCACGATCTCGCCACGGGAATTGAGGACGAGCACCAGTTCCGGTTCGGGCACATCCCAGGTGGAGTCGCCCCGGATGGCGACGGTTCCGCCCGTGCCGGAGACGCGGCTGGCGGTGCCCTTCATGAACAGTTCGGGCCGCTGGGCCTCGTAGACGAGGTCGTAGACATCCTTCTGGGTGGACTCCTCCATCCGGGCGTCGCGGCTGCGGGAGTAGGTGACGCCGGATGCCCAGACTTCCTGGGTGTCGATTGGGGGGAGGAGCGTGGCTTCGGCCAGCGGGATGGCATCGCCGCTGGTGAGCGAACCTTCGGCGGTGGCGACCAGTTCTTCGGCGGAGAGCTGGAGGAGGGTCTCGACGGTGATTGGTCCGTCGACCTCGGTCAGGGGATGGATGGCATCTTCCTGGACATACCCGAGGCGGGGATTGGGGTCGCCTTCGGTGGCGAAGCGGGCTATTGGCACGGTGAATCTCCTAGAGTTGCCGCGAGTTCCGATGGGGGCATGGTAGCCGAACCGGCGCGTGGGAGGAAGGAATGTCAGGCATACTGTCCAGGAGGACTCGCTCGATCAACCCGGGAGGAACTTCGTGGATCGCTCCCTGGATCGTCGGTCGCAGATGCTGGCCGGTGCGCTGGTCCTGACACCGCCAGCCCTGGTGGCCCGCGTGGCGCCAGCGGCATCGCGGGCTCCGGCGCTCGCGTCCGGAGCAACGCTGTCGCCTGGGTAGGCGGAGGCGCGCCTGGAGTGGCTTTCAGCGGACCCTGACCACCCGGAAGCGGACGCTGGACTGACTTTCGCGCGACGGGCGTCCGGGCGCCCGGACGACCGTCGCCAACCGCTCCCGCGTGTGTAACGCGACTGGTTTCCGGTTTGGCCCCGCGATGATGGTCAACCTGGACTAATTCGTATCACGATATAACTGACTAAGCATTGTCCGGAGTGGACCAATCGAGGTGGGACGGAGCCATGGCGATTCAGTCCACCGCTGGCAACGTGGAGCGCCAGGGATTTTCGGGATCAACGATGGCGAGTGCCGTATCGAGCCAGCTTCGCTGAGCAGGGGAAAGGGAAGGCAGGACGTTCTGGAAATCCTGCTCGTCCTTTGGCCGGCTGGGGCGTTTGGACTTGTACAGGAGCTGGATTTCCGGGGCGAGGAAGGGGATCCCGGCATCGGTGGTCTGAGTCATGCCGTGGAGCGGGCCACGGATGCGATCGTCACGGCGGAAGACCCACTCTTCGGCGGTCATGTCGATCACCATCACCTGGAATTCCCACGGGCCATCGCCCCGGCGACACCAGATGTCGTGGATATGCTCCTGAAGGTCGCTGCCTGCTTGCCATGGGGTGAGCGTGCCGCTGGCGCCATACAGCAACCAGCCGGGCAAGGCGGCGTGAAGCCGGTGGAGATCGTCGCGGGCAACCAGGACGTCCAGATCGCTGTGTTCGCGGGATTGCCTACCCGCGAAGAGGTCCAGCGCCCAGCCACCAGCAATGCACCATGGTCCGGGGAAGCGCTCGAACAACCGGGACACTTCACCGGGCGAAAGCGGGTTCCATGGGAGGTCGAGCAGGGAGTCCGTCACGCATCGGTTCCTTGCAGGTCGATGGAGCCATCCTCCGAGAAAGCAAAGTCGGCGATGACGCGGGTTTTCATGTCGAGGACGTGATATTCCAGCGCGTCGGCGGCCTCGTCGCTCTTGCCCGCGATGAGCAGGTCGATGATTCGCTTGTGCTGTTGCAAGGCGATCTCCATCCAGCCGGGCACGTGGGTACCTGCTCGCTGGAACACCGACACCTGAGCCCAGAGCCCGTTCACGATATTGACCAGTCGCTGGTTGCCAGAGCCTTCGATCAGCCACTGGTGGAAACCCTGGTCGACTTCGAGGAAGACCGTTGCTGCTTCGTGCCGCTCTTCGTCGGTTTCGGCGTCGTTGATGAGGGTTTCGGCACGCTCGAGTTCGCCCCGGGCCCATTCGTACTCGCTGGGCTGGAGACGGGCGGCGAGGGTGCGCAGGGCGAGCGCTTCGAGCACGGCCCGGAGGTCGAAGATTTCGCCAATGTCCTCGCCGGAGAACGAGGCGACGAAGAACCCGCGATTCGGCGAGTAGATCACCACGCCGTCCTGCACCAGGCGGTGGAGCGCCTCTCGCACGGGGGTGCGGCTGACGCCAAGCTCCTCGCTCAGCCGGAGGTCGGAGAGTTTCTCGCCAGGGAACAGGTCGCGTGAGAGAATCCGGTCCCACAGCACCGAGTAGACGTCGGAACCGAGGTTCCGGCGAACGATCGGGGAGGTGGGACGGTCGGCTTTCTGCTGGTGGCTCATGAACCAACTCCTCGGAGCGGGACCCGCTGGCGGCGATGCCGTGGTTGGAATGTACGCACTTGAAACGATACGATTGGCTTACGAACTGTATACAATAAACGTCTCGAGGTTGGCTATATGCGACGTCCTGAACCGGAGTGACGCGACATGACCGGGACCGCCGAAACCCGCTGGATCGACGCATGTCCACTGTTTCGATGTGTCGTTCGAGGAGACATCGCGTCGCCATCTCACCAAACCCCAGGCGGTGGAGTATGGTGAGCGGGAAATGCGGGAGTGGCAAGGCCCCTTGATCTGGGGCCGCTGGTGACGGAACATCGCATACCAGAGGCCACCACGCAGGACGAGGCGGTCGACATGGTGATGCGCGTAGCAGGACTCCGTGCGCGGGAATGATCGCGGGACCGCCTTGGTTCCGCCGCGCACGCTGGCACGAAAGGACATCGGACGGATGGCAGTGAAACTCGCGGATCGAATGAGCCGCCTCGGCACCGAAACGGCCTTCGAGGTGATGGTGAAGGCCCGGGCGCTCGAGGCCCAGGGCAAGGACGTCGTCCATCTGGAAGTCGGCGAGCCCGACTTCGATACGCCGGAGAACGTGACCGGCGCGGCCGTGGATGCGCTCCAGTCTGGCTGGACCCACTACGGACCGGCGGGAGGCGATCCCGAACTCAAGGCGGCCATCGCCAACTACATCAACACCACGCGCAACCTCAACTACTCGCCGGACCAGGTGGTGGTGACACCGGGCGGCAAGCCGGTCATGTTCTTTCTCATCCTCGCGCTGCTGCAGGCCGGGGACGAGGCGATCTATCCCGATCCTGGATTTCCGATCTACGGGTCGATGATCAACTTCACGGGCGCGAAGGCGGTGCCAATTCCGCTGCGCGAGGAGAACGAGTTCGAACTCGATGTCGATGAGCTGGCGTCGCTGATCACGGACAGGACGAAGCTGCTCATCATCAACTCGCCCGCCAACCCGACCGGTGGCGTGCTGAGCAAGGACAAGCTGGAGCGCATCGCCGGTCTGGCCGTGGAGCACGACCTGATCGTGATGGCCGACGAGATTTACGCCGAGCTGATCTACGAGGGCGAGCACACCTCGATCGCCACCTTCCCTGGCATGGCGGAGCGCACGGTGATCCTCGACGGGTTCTCGAAGACCTATGCGATGACCGGCTGGCGGCTGGGCTACGGGCTGTTCCCGGACGATCTCGTGCCCGCCATCACCCGGCTGGCCGTGAACAGCGTCTCCTGCACCTCGGTCGCGGTGCAGCGGGCGGGTCTGGAAGCGCTCACTGGCCCGCAGGATCGGGTGTCGGAGTTCCGCGAGGCCTTCCGCGCGCGGCGCGACCTGATCGTGAGCGGGCTCAACGCCATTGACGGGATTTCCTGCGTGATGCCGAAGGGCGCCTTTTACGCCTTCCCGAACGTGACCGCCACCGGCCTGACCAGCAAGCAGTTCGCCGACCGGTTGCTGGAGGAGTACGGCGTGGCCGGTATCGCCGGGACCTCGTTCGGCGAGGCGGGCGAGGGCTACATTCGCCTTTCGACCGCGAATTCCGAGGCGAACCTCCAGAAGGCGCTCGACCGCGTCGCCGCCATGGTCAGCGACCTCCGCGGGTAGTTCCTGGCGATCGGCCGACTTCTCGGACCCTCGGTTTCCTCATACCATCTCCCGTACTGGCGGGCCTCGTGCCCGCCACCACGGCGCCGGTTTGCATACGTGTCTCACACAACCAACCCGCACACAGTAGTGGCGGGCCTCGTGCATTCTGACCAGAGGCGCTCCCACGTCCGATTCGCTCGTGAAAGGCACGAGGCTTGTCACTACGTGGAGTGTGGTGTGTTTCGGGCGAGGCCGGGCCTCTACGTGGCCGGTTGTTCCTTGGTGACGATGGTGTAGGGGATGTCGATGCGAGGGGCGCGGCTCGGGCTGCTGGCGTTGCCGGTCAGCACATCGACGGCGGTGCGTCCGATCTGGCGCTCGTCCTGCAGCGCGTGGGTGAAGCGGATCGGTTCGAGCGGTGACGATACGGAATCGAAGCAGACGATTTCGTTGACCAGGTCGTTCCGTCCGAGCTCTCGCAGCACTTTTTCCAGCAAAACGGCCAGGGTGTACTCGCACCCCACGAAACCGGTCATGTCCGGGTTGGCGTCGAGATATTCGCGGATGCGCTGGAGGTCCAATTCGATCTGTTCTTCCTGAATCTCGCCTGGTTGGGTGCATTCCAGCGTCGTGAGCAGGTTCGAGCGGTCGTATCGCAGGCCCGCGTCGCGCAGGGCGGCGCCGAAGCCGCGGCGGCGGTCCTCGATGCTGGAGGTGCGCTCGATTGGCAGCGAGAGGAACGCGACCCGCTTGTGCCCGCGCTGGATGAGCACGGAGGTAAGGTGCTTACTGGCGTCATGGTTGTTGGTGCCAATCGAATTGACCGCGATGCCCTTCATGTACCGGTCGACGAGGACGACCGGGTATCCGTCCAGCACGATGCGCAGCAGCGAGTCGTTGTAGAACTCGCCGTGGACCGGGAAAACGATCAGGCCGCGCACTCCCAGGTTGACCAACGTGGAGATCGCGGTGTCCTCGATGTCCCGGCGTCCATAGCTTCGCTTGATGACGAGGCTGAAGCCGAGTTCGCCGCAGCGTTCCTCGATTGCCTGCAACAGCCGCGCGCCGAACACGTCCGACCAGTGCGGAACCACGTAGCCCACCGTTGGCGCGGTCAGTGAGGCACGGTCCACGAGTTGCTGCGACGGAGCGCCGCCCGGTTTCGCGGGCGGGGTGATGACGCCCACCACGCCGTCGGCCACGAACGATCCCTTGCCGCGAAACCGTACGATCAGGCCATCGCGTTCCAGCGTTTCGAGCGCCTTCTTCGACGTGATGCGGCTGACGTGGAACTGTTCGGCCAGCGACATTTCCGATGGAATGCGATCGCCGGGACCAAGCCGTCCGGATCGGATTTCATCGAGCAGGTATGCCCGCAGGCGTTCATAGAGCAGCGGCATGTACGATATCCCGGTTAAGCGGTATGGCTCATTGATATGGCAGCATATCAGATATGCCGCCATTAGCCCATACCGCGAGCCCGGTTAAGCCGAAAGCGCCATGCGCACGTGCAGCGCGAGGTGGAGCCGCAACCGGACATCCGAGGAGTTGAGGTCCAGACCGGTGATTTCGGCGATCCGCTCCAGGCGGTACAGCACGGTGTTGCGGTGGACGTGGAGCAGGCTCGCGGCTTCCTTGGGGCTGCAATTGGCGGAGAAGAATGCCTCCAGGGTGCGAATCAGTTCGGCTCCGTGAGCCTGGTCGTAGGCGATGAGCGAGCCGAGCGCTTCTTCCTGGAAGGTGCGCAGTTCCGGCAATTGCTCGGCGGCATAGATGAGGCGGTAGACCCCCAGCTTTTCGAACAGCGTGACGTGGCCCGGCCCGTTGAGGCGGCGGCCGATCATCAGGGCCTGGCGGGCGTCCTGGTGCGATTGGCGGATGCCTTCCAGCCCGCCGCGGATGCGACCGACGCCCATCGACACGACTTCGGACGAACCGCTGATGGCAAGCGAGGCATTCAGCCCATCGCGCAGTTCACGTACCACGTTCTCGAGTTCGGCCTCGTCGTTCACAGGCCAGACGATTTCGGCGCTGGTATTGCGAACCCGCCACAGGATGCGGGCATCGAGCGCGCGAGCGGCCCGGTTGAGCCCTTCCTCCAGCGCGGACCAGCGGCCATCGCGGGCACGGGTCGGGCTGCCCTGGGCGGCGTCGACGCGGGCGATGATCGAGCAATGGGTGCGGTCGAGGTCGTGGCCGAGACGCCGGATTTGTTGCAGGAGGGAAACCTCGCTGCGGAGCGCGCCGTCGAGGATTTCATCGAGAACGTTGAGTTCGATCTCGCGCCGGGCTCCGGCCGCGGCCTGCTCACGCGTCATCGTCACCGCGCAGGCGGCCGCCCCGCGCGATGCGTACACGCCGTCTTCGACCTGGTCGTTGCCCTCCGGCGCGAAGATCGAGACGCTGCCCAGCAGTCCATCGCGGCTGCTGACGGGCGAGACAACCCGCGACCAGCCGGTGCGTGAGGCATGGGTGGCATACGGCGGTTCGGCGGAACTGGACGCGGCGACCATCCGCAACCAGTTGAAGGCCGGGCCGCGCGTTTCGGTCAGCAACGCTTCGATTGCCTGCACATCCAGACCGCTGGCGGCCGGCTGGAAGGCAAGCAGGCGACCGTCGCGGCCCTCGAACGCAACCGCCCGGCCCGATAGTTCGCTGAGTTCGGCGGCCAGCGCCGAAAGCGGTTCACCGGCGATGGCCAGTTCCATGAGCTGGCGGCCGGCTTCCTGACCCCGCCGCAGGATTTCGCGGCGTCGTTCGGAAATGTAGCGGGAGGTATTTCGTTCCAGAACACCGAACTCGGCGTTGGCGGGGAGCACGATCAGGGGCAGGCTGGTTTCATCGGCGGCGGCCCTGGCGGCGGCCGATGGGTCGCCGGTGAGGGCGATGGCGGCGATGCCGAAGGCGGATAGCTGGCGGATGGCGGCTTCCAGCGACAATTGGTCGTCGAGCATCTCCAGCACGTTGGGCGGCAACAGCACCAGCTCGCCGCCCGAGAGATGGGCGAACGCGGGCGGAGCGGGCCGCAGGCGCGATGCCCAGGTCACCTCGCGGTGCAGTCCATCGTTGCCCGCGGCCACCACCGCGCCATCGGGCAATGCCTGGCGGAGCACATCGAGCACGGAGATCATCGCCAGCGACCGTTCGGATGTTCCGTTAGGTCCCTGTGGGGAATACGACGAAGGACGGCGGTCGAGATCAGAGGTCGCCATAACGCATGTGCTCCCATGGACTTACGTGGCGCCGGTAATCAATCCACTCGGCGCGTTTGACCGTGAGCATCTGGTCGAAGATGTAGTTCCCCAGCGAGTCGCGTATCACATCGTCGGCGGCCAGGGAATCGAGCGCCTCGCCCAGCGAGATCGGCAGGCGGGTGACTCCCAACCGGTTCAGTTCGTCGTCGTCGTAGGCGACCAGGTTTTCGTCCAGTGGCGCACTCGGATCCTCGTTGCGGCGGATGCCGTCGAGCGCCGAGCCAAGCGTCACCGCCATCGCGAGGTAGGGGTTGGTCATGGCGTCCGGACTGCGGAGTTCGATATCGGCCGAGGTTCCCGGTGTGAACCCCGGCACGCGGATGAGGGACGCCTGGCTGACCCTGGCCCAGGTGGCGTGGCGTGGCGCCCGGTGCCCGTCGGCCAGGCGCTTGTACGAGTTCACGGTATTGCAGAGCACGGCGCACATGCCCTCGGCGTGGGCAAGCTGCCCGCCGATGAAATGGCGCGCCGTGTGTGAAATGCCATCACCCGATGCCGGGTCGCTCAACAGGTCGACGCCATCGGGGTAGGACATGAGCCGCTGGAAGAGGTGCATGCCGGAGCCGGGCGCGTCGGGGAACGGTTTGGCCATGAATGTGGCCCGCAACCCACGTTGCTGCGCCACCGACCGGATGACCTGCCGCGTGGTGATGATCTGGTCGGCGACCCGGATGCCGCCGGCATGCAGCAGGTCGAGTTCCTGCTGGCCAGGGCCGGTTTCGTGGTGGGCGCCACCGGAGTCCACCTTCATCGCTTGCAGGGTGGCGATGATCTCGTCGCGGGTGCCGGAGAGGACGTCTTCACCAACATCGAAGTAGCCCGCGCCGTCCATTGCCGGGAGGACTGGCGGTCCGCCGGTCTTGTCCTGGGCGAGAAGGTAGAACTCCATTTCCACCCCAACCTGGTAATCGAACCCGGCCGTGGCGGCTCGTTTCAACTGGGCCTGGAGGGTCGAGCGGGGATCGCCCGCGAACGCCTGACCGTCGCGGCGGACAACCCAGCAGAAGAACTGCGCGCGCCGGGGTTCGCCCTCCCGCCTGGGGATGATGGTGATCGTTTCCGGGTCGGGCGCCAGGTACAGGTCGAGTTCGACCTGCCGCATGCCGCCCGCCATCGAGGCGCCATCAAAGCGGTAGCCCTGGGTGAAGGTGCGCTCCAGCAGGTTCGCGGGAATGGTCAGCGCCTTGATTCCCCCGGTGATGTCGCTGAACTGGAGGTCGACAACCACGACCTGCTCATCGCGTAACCGGCCGATCGCCTCTTCGATCGTATTCGGGTCTGGAACAGTCGGCAACGCGTCGATGAATCCGCCCATTCATGTGCTCCTTGATCGCCCCGCGTGAGTGAATTCGAGGCGAAACGACGTTTTCGCTTGTGACATTGTGAACAATATGTGCGAAGAATCCAAACGATTTCCGAGAATGAGAACGCGATCGGCATCAGCCAGCGTGACCGGATTTGTGCATATTGAACCATAAATCCCGCAATTCCGGAGCCTTTTCGCCGGGGGGCGATCTGGAGTTGGCCCACAACTCCGGGGATTTGGGCCGACCGTCACCCAGATTCCCATTGTGCATTTGGGTTCGTCGTTTGGGCACAACAACCAAAACCTGGCAATCGGATTCTTGGCGCTCTGTACCTGTAGTGAAGGCCTGGCGGCACATAGACTGGAAGTCCCCACGATGGAGTGGATTCTTCATGTCCGTTGGGGCCGCCGGCATTGAATGCCCCCGCCCCACCTCACTGGAATATCGCTTTCGAGTTTGTGCGGAACTTCACAATTGGGTGCTGGAACAGGACGGCGCCCCTCCACGGACCGAACATGAAACCCCGCGTATTCACGATCGGCAGGAACCGATCAAGGGAAGGAACGCCGATGGCACACCAGCCAACGTCCATGACCTCGATTCAGAGCCAGGCTTCGAACGCGCCGCTCTACTCCCCCGCCTACGAGCATGATTCCTGCGGCGTGGGACTGGTGGTCGATATCCAGGGCAGGGCAACCCGGCGGATCGTGGAGCGTGCCCTGGCTGGCCTGGTGAACCTGACCCATCGCGGTGGCGTTGGCGCCGACGCCCGGACCGGCGACGGCGCGGGGCTCCTGATCCAGATCCCGCACGACCTGTTCGCGCCGGAACTGGCCGAAGCCGGGGCACCCGGCCTCGCCGCCGGTGATTACGGCGTGGCGATGGCTTTCCTGCCGTCCGATGACGATCGCCAGCAGCTTGCCCGGGACATCATCGGCCGGGTGTTCGCCACGCGGGGCTTCGATGTCCTGCTCTGGCGGGAGACGCCGATCCAGCCGGATGTGCTCGGCGACACCGCCCGGGCCACGCTGCCGGCGATCGCCCAGGTCTTCGTCCGCCGCGATCCGTCGATGGATCTCGACACCTTCGAGCGGAAACTGATGCTGGCCCGCCGCGCCATAGAGCGCGAGGCAGCCGAACGTGACCTGACGGAGGCCGATCTCCACCTGGCGTCGTGTTCGGCCCGGACCATCGTCTACAAGGGGTTCTTCCTGCCGGAGGACCTGGCTGGGTTCTACCTCGACCTCCAGCGGCCGGAAGCAACCAGCGCCATCGCCCTGTTCCACCAGCGATACAGCACCAACACCTTTCCCACCTGGGGGCTCGCCCAGCCGTTCCGCCAGATCGCCCACAACGGCGAGATCAACACCATCGAAGGCAATCGCCGCTGGATGCAGGCCCGGACGCCGGTGCTCCAGCTCGCCGATGGAACTCCAGCCGACGAGCTTCAGCCAGTCGTTTCCATGAAAGGCAGCGATTCGTTCAGCCTCGACAACGCGATCGAGCTGATCCGGCACAGCGGGCGTTCCTTCGCCCACGCCTTGATGATGTGCGTGCCCGAGCCATGGGAAAAGCTCCCGGAGATGGATCCGGCTCGCCGCGCCTTCTACGACTACCATGCCGGGCTGGTTGAGCAGTGGGATGGACCGGCGGCCCTGGGGTTCAGTGATGGCGTCGTGGCGGGAGCCACGCTCGACCGCAACGGTCTTCGCCCGGTTCGCTACGCCATCACGTCCGATGGGCTGTTCGTGGCCGGTTCCGAGGCCGGGACCGTCGTGATCGACCCATCGACCATCGTGGAGAAGGGGCGGCTCGGTCCCGGCCAGATGGTGCTGGTCGACACCTCGCGGGGCGTGGTGCTTCGCAACGAGGAGATCAAGTCGGAAGTCGCCAACCGCGCGCCGTACGCCGAATGGCTGGAAGCCAACCGGATCGTGCTCGACGACATCGCCGAGGCCGACGAGCCGCTGCCGGTGCCGGTCGACGCCGATGCGAAGACCCGCAACCAGATGACGAAGACCGATCCGGCCGTCGTCGCCAGGCAGCGGGCTTTCGGGTACACGGCGGAGGATCTTCGCCTGATCATCACGCCGATGGCGGGCGAGAAGAAAGAACCGACGTGGTCGATGGGTGACGACGCGCCGCTGGCGGTGCTCTCCGAGATCACCCGGCCTCTGACCGCCTACTTCCGCCAGCGATTCGCCCAGGTCACCAACCCGCCGATAGACTCGCTGCGTGAGCGCAAGGTGTTCGCGCTCGATTCGTTCGCTGGTCCGCGCCACAACATGCTGGCCGAGGAGCCCGAAGCCGCCCGCCTCATTCACCTCAGGAGCGTGATCCTGCAGGCTGGCGCCATCCAGGCGATTCGCCAGGTCACCGATCTCAAGGTCGCCGAGGTGGAGACGCTGTTCTCGCTGGCCGAGCCGGACGGGGCGCTGGACGCCGCGCTCAACCGCATCGTCAACGACGTCGAGTCGGTTGTCCGCGATGGCGCCGGGATCGTCATTCTCTCCGACAAGGCGCTCGATGCCGAGCACGCGGTGGTCCCGATGTCGCTGGTCGTCGGCGCGGTACACCATCACCTGATCCGCGCCGGGCTGCGCTCGAAGGCGGACCTGATCTGCGAAACCGGCGAGGTGTGGGATGTGCATCAGCTTGGCGTGTTGATCGGGTACGGCGCTTCCGCGGTGCATCCATACCTCGCGTTCGAGGCGGCGGCCCAACTTTCCGGCCAGCGCGGCTATGAAGAGGTTCGCCCGGCGGAACTGCGCGCCAACTACATGTATTCCATGGAATACGGGTTCCTGAAGGTCATCTCCAAGATGGGGATCACCACAGCAATGGGCTACCGGGGGGCGCAGATCTTCGAGGCGATTGGCCTCGGCCAGGAACTGGTCGATCGCTGCTTCACCGGCACGCCGTCGCGGCTGGGCGGCATCGGGCTCGCCGAAATCGAGGCCGATGTGCGGAAGCGACACGTCGCCGCCTTCGAGGAGATGGCCGCCCGCCTGCCGGACGATGGCCTGGTCAAGTTCAAGCGCGATGGCGAAACGCACGGATACGCCCCGACCATGGTGAAGGCGATCCAGTCCGCCAGCCAGAACAACGACACCGATGCGTACAGGACGTATCGCGGCCTGATTCGCGAGCAGCCGGTCACGACCATTCGCGACCTGTTCGAACTCAAGCCGCTCGGCCCCGCGGTTCCGCTCGATGAGGTCGAGCCGCTGGAAGCGATCGTCAAGCGCTTCGTGGTGACCGCGATGTCGCTTGGTTCGCTGAGCCCGGAAGCGCATTCCACGCTGGCCGTGGCGATGAACCGGCTCGGCGGCCGCTCGAACTCAGGCGAGGGCGGCGAGGACCCGCACTGGTTCGACGATACGGCCGATGGCGACGTGCGGCACAACAAGGTGAAGCAGGTCGCATCCGGCCGCTTCGGGGTGACGGCGCGCTACCTGGCCAAGGCCGAGGAACTGGAAATCAAGATCGCCCAGGGCGCGAAGCCGGGCGAGGGCGGCCAGTTGCCCGGCTTCAAGGTGACCGATTTTGTCGCCCGCATGCGGCACGCGGTGCCTGGCCTCCCGCTGATATCCCCGCCGCCGCATCACGACATCTACAGCATCGAAGACCTAGCCCAGCTCATCCATGACCTTCGCCAGGTCAATCCCCGCGCGAAGATCGGCGTGAAGCTGGTGGCCGAGGCCGGTGTCGGCACGGTGGCGGCGGGTGTGGCGAAGGCTCGCGCCGATTACATCCTGATCGCCGGGCATTCGGGTGGCACGGGCGCCGCGCCGCTCGCCTCGATCAAGCACGCCGGTGTGCCGTGGGAACTGGGTATGGCCGAAACCCAGCAGACGCTTGTCATGAACGGTCTGCGATCCCGCGTGCGGCTGCGCACCGACGGCGGGCTCAAGACGCCGGAGGACATCCTCATCGCGGCGATGCTCGGGGCCGATGAATTCGGATTCGGCACCTCGGTGTTGGTTGCGATTGGCTGCGACATGGCCCGGCAGTGTCACCTCAATACCTGTCCGACCGGCATCGCCACGCAGCGCGAGGACCTCCGCGCGAAGTTCACCGGCAAGCCGGAGGATGTCATCGGCTACTTCACGCAACTTATCGGCGCGCTCCGCGAGGATCTCGCCGCGATGGGCGCGCGATCAATTGAGGAACTCATTGGCCGCACCGACCTGCTCGCACCGAAGGCGATGGAAGGCCGGGCGGGACTGCTCGATGTCAGCGCGTTGCTCTCCGAGCCAGCCGCAGCCGATGCCCGCCGCAAGTCGGTGGAAATCGAT
This sequence comes from uncultured Sphaerobacteraceae bacterium, assembly GCA_964622205.1. GTDB lineage: Bacteria > Chloroflexota > Chloroflexia > Thermomicrobiales > UBA6265 > JACCYX01. Next base: position 9,835 of record CAZUPA010000023.1, on the reverse strand, counting down.
CACAACGCTGACGAAACGCTCGACACCCGCATCCTCGCCCGGATCGAGGGCGATCTTGCCGAGGGCAAGCCCGTGGAGGTCGAGTCCGAAATCAGCACGGAAGACCGCACCGTTGGCGCACGGATCGCCGGGGCAATGACCGTCCTTCGCGACAGCCGCCCAACGCCGCTCGATCGCGTCAGCCTCCGCTTCCGCGGTAGTGCCGGCCAGAGCTTCGGCGCCTTCTCGGTGGCGGGTCTCACCCTCAGGCTCGAAGGCGAGGCCAACGACTACGTGGGCAAGGGCATGAGCGGTGGCGAGATCGCGATCTTCCCGGACCGCGATGCGCCATTCACCAACCCGCAGACCATCGCCGGCAATACCATCCTCTACGGGGCAACTGGCGGCACGGTGTTCATCGCCGGGACGGTTGGTGAGCGGTTCGCCGTTCGCAATAGCGGCGCCACCGCCGTTGTCGAGGGCGTGGGCGACCACGGCTGCGAGTACATGACGGGTGGTCAGGCCGTCATCCTCGGCCCGACCGGCAACAACTTCGGCGCCGGCATGACGAATGGCGTGGCCTGGGTGCTGGACGAGACTGGCGCCTTCGAGGGCCGGCACAACCCGGAATCGGTCCGGGCCAGCCGGATCGAACGCGGCGAAGCGAATGACTTGCGCGTGTTGATCGAGCGGCACGTCGAAGCCACCGGCAGCATGCACGCCGCGAAGCTGCTGGCGAACTGGGACGAGACGGTCAGCCGGTTCTGGAAAGTGACCCCGACCGCGGTGGTCGAACTCCAGCAGGCGGTCGCCGAATCAGCCGAGGGGGCCGCCGACTAATAGCGGGAACCTGTTTCGAACGGGCGGGGGCAGCCGGCGAGCATGTTTCGCCGGCTGTCCCGTGCCCTGGCGGAGTAACGGGCGAAGGCATTGCCGCGCGGCGGATGACGCCCTACAGTTCCGGGATACACATTTCAGGACAACCACAGGGCAAGGAGCGGCGTATGGCGGGAACTTCGAACGGCCAGTCATCCCACGGACCCGGGGAAGGCGAGGGAGCCGCTTCCGCTCCGGTGAAGGAGCGGGCTCCCCGTTGGCGGGCGATTGTCAGCCGCGCCTGCACCGTGCTGTTCGCCATCTTCGTGGCGCTGTCGGTGCTGGCAACCTGGTTGGCCGCCGAAACGCTCAACACCGATCGCTATGTGGACGCGGTCTCCCACCTCGCGGCCGATCCCGCCGTCCAGGATGCGGTGGCCCAGTCGGTATCCGCGCGGTTGGTGGATAGCGCGGTGGGGGCGTTTGGCGATGAATCGTCTGAAGAAGATGGCGGGGCGTTTTCACTCGCCGGATTGACCCGGGTCGCATCGATCCAGATCATCGAGCGGACCGTGCGGGATGTGGTGCAATCCGAGAGGTTCCAGGAGATTTGGGTAGCGGCCAACCGGGCCGTTCACCCGCAAGTTGTCCAATTCCTGCGGGGCGATCAGGATTCGGCTCTGTATGCCACGGAAGGGCAGGTGGTGCTCGACCTCTCGCCCCTGGTCGTCGAGGTCCAGGCGCGGCTTAACGAGCGCGGGTTTACGTTCCTGGATGGCGTCTCGACGGAGCCAGGTGTTAACACCCTGGTGTTGTTCGAGTCCGACGAACTTGCGTCGGCCCAGTGGGCGATTGACCTCCTCGTGACCCTGTTGTGGGTGTTGCCGTTGCTGGCCGTGGCGGCCCTGGTGGTCGCGCTGGTCCTCGCCCCGGACCGTGGCCGGGAAGCGATCGCCGCTGGACTCTCGCTTTCGCTGGCGATGGTCGTGGTGCTGGCCGCGCTCACCTACGTCCGGGCACGCATACTGGAAAACGTGGAGGCTGGAACCTCGGCCGCCGCCGTTGAAGTGATATTCGACGACGTGACCGCCACACTCCGCGAAGTTGGCCGTTGGGTCACCCTGACCGGACTGCTCGTGGCGGGCGGCGCCTACTTGCTCTTGCCATCCAATCCGATTCGCTCGTCCATCGACCGGTTCGTTACACGCTATCAGGGAGTGCTCTACGGGGCAATCGTGGCGGCTGGGTGCCTGGCGGTCATCCTGCCGGACCAGCCGGAGACATCGGCCGTGGTGCTCGCGGGAGTCGTGGTCGTGGCCGGGTCCTTGCTTGTCTGGCTGATCGTCCGGATGAGCGAGCCGCCGGAGTCCCAACCACAGCCAGCTACCTGACAACAACGGGGCGTTCATCGAATCAGGTAGCTCCACAGGGGGAAATGGAGTAACGAAAGCCGGGCGGGTTGGCTCATTCACCAACCCGCCCGGCTTTCGTATCGCATCGAACTCGCCAGGGCGTCCATTGGGGCGGCGAACCGCGGAGGCGTCCTGGGAGCCCTGCTATTCGATAACGACCTCGGCGTCGCGGATCGCCGCGGCAAGCGAGGTGAGGATCGGCGTGAGCGCGCGATAGCTGGGAACATACTCGATGGTCCACGAGGCGACCTGGTTGGCGCCCGGCATCGCCGTGAACACCTCCTGCTCCAGAAGCTGCTCGCCGGTCAGCGAGTAGGGCCGGTCATCGTTCAGGTACAGGTCGACCGGATACTGCCCGATCTCTTCCCAGCTGAGCTCCTCCCACAGGCCGTCCATCACGTCCATCGGCGATTCGGGAACGACCAGATTCACGCCTAGCGAAGCGAAGTAGACGAGGTCGGAGGCGATGTTCGGGTTGCCGACATAGATCACTTCGGCGGTCGCGGAAATCGCCATCACCTTCAGGTCCGGCTTTTCGGCGGCCGCGGCACGGACTTCCTCGCTGGCGGCTTCGAACGCCTCGCGATCTTCGGCGGCCGCTGGGTCGTTCGGGTCGGCCCCAAGCGCCACGGCCAGTTCGGCGAAACGGGCGATGCCGAAATCGACCGGCTCCACCACCGCCAGGATGCCAAGCGTTGGCGCGAGATCGGTGAACCCGGGCCAGGTCGCCTCGTCGAACCCGGCGAAGTCGGACGGGTTGTTCGTGCTCCACGCCTGGCTGACCGAGAGGTCTGGATCGATCGCGATCAGTTGCTCCAGGTCGAGTTCGCCAGCATCGAGGTCGAGAAACGGCACATCGGCCAGCTCTTCCGGAATCTCGAAGACGCCGCTGTAGCCAACCAGTCCAACCGGCTTGATGCCGAACTCCCACAGGGCGAGACCGGCCCCAAGGTCGGCGAATATCCTCGCCGGCGTTTCCGGAAGTTCCACGGCGACACCGCGGTCGTCAACGAACATCCAGCTTCCGTCCGGTTGCGGCCCCGATGCGGCTGGCGAGGCATCCTGTCCGAGAGCGAAGGACGGAGCTATTGCCCCGGCGGCGGCGAGCGACAGGGTAGCGGTTGTGAAACGACGTCGATTCATGAAGGGCACATGCTTTCGTGTGGCGCTTCGTGGAAGCGAGGATATCCGACCAAATGAGTCGGACTACGTCCCGCATTGTAAAAGGACCTGGCCGGTTCGTCTATCGTTTTGACCGCATGCACAGGGGCGGACCAGGCGCCAACCTGGTCCGCCACGATCCTGTCCGTCAGCGAACGTCGTTCCTTGGGGCCCAGGCGTTGAGGCGGCGGAGGAGCGACCGCTTCTTGCTCTGGTGGGTTTCCATGCGCTGGAGGATGTTGTTCAGCACCTGGATCGCCTCGATGATGTGCGGACCCTTGTTCAGCATCACGCATTCGGCGCGTTCGCCCATCGCCGCATCGGTGATTTCCGAGCGGGAGGGTAGGCCAGTCTGGGCCAGCGTTTCCAGCACCTGGGTGGCCCAGATCACCGGTAGGTGGGCCGCCTCGGCCAGCCACAGGATCTCCTCCTGGACCTCCGCCAGCCGCTCGTAACCCACTTCCACGGCCAGGTCGCCGCGCGCGATCATGATTCCGGCGCTCTCCTCGTGCATCGCCGCGAGAATGACCTCCGGGAGGCGTTCGAACGCCCGCCGGGTCTCGATTTTCAGCACGATCCCCGGGCGACGGCCATTCAGGCGGTCGAGTTGGCCGTGGAGCGCCTCGACATCACCGGCTCGGCTCACGAACGAGTAGTCGATCATGTCCGCGTACACGGCCACGAACGGGAGGTCGGCCAGGTCCTTGTCCGTCAGCGCCAGGAGATTGAGGTCGGTATCGGGCAGATTGATGCCCTTCTCGGCCCGCAGCCGCGACCCCTTGTCCATCGCGCGGGTGATTTCGATGGTGAGTTCCCCGGGCGAGACCTGGCGGATGATCCCGCCGATCTTGCCGTCGTCGAACCAGATCCGCTCGCCTGGCCGGGCCGTGTCGAACACCGCCGGGAGGGTGCAACCGATCCTGGCGGGTTCGATCTCGCCGGTTTCGGATTCCCTCGCTGGCCTGCCCGGCTCCAGCGACCTGGTCAACGCCAGGGTGTCGCCGGTGCGCAGGGTCAGGACGCCTGGGCGGCTGGAGATTTCCCCGACCGGCGCGTCCAGACCTTCCCGGTCCGGGAAGGTGAGCGTGGTTCCGGTTCCCACATACGATGTCTGGCGCGACTCACCCCACCAGCCATCGTCTTCCCGTTCAACGATCTCCAGGTTCCGCGTCGAATCCCGGGTATCGGTGAACCGGATCCGGTCACCGGACGCCAGGCTGGCCAGCCACCCGGCGGGCATCGGCAGCATGGCGTCGGCTTCGGCGGGAGGCTCCACGCCAGCGGGCGCGAGCCAGACGCGCGCCGGGGCGAGGATGCGGCCCAGATCATCGCGCTTTGGCCGCCACTTGAGGACTTCGGGACCCGGCTCGACCGGCCCGGTGCGAAGCTTGGGGCCGGCGAGGTCCATGATGATCCGGCATTCCCGTCCGGTGTCGCGCTCGGCCTGGCGGACATTGGCGATCATCCTGCCCCAGGTCTCCTCGTCGTCGTGGGCGCAGTTGATGCGGAGGATATCCATCCCGGCGTGGATCATGTCGCGAATCCCGTCCACGTCCCACGCCAGTTCGGTGGGGGCCGTGACCATGATCCGGGCCGACCGGTCCGGGCGGGATCGGCCCAGCAGCGAATCGCTGTGCCGGGCGAGGAGGGCGTCGCCTTCATGAAGCCCGACTGGTTCCTCCGCCGCGGGTTTCGGGGACCATTCCCGGTCGACCATCTTGTGGAGGATCGCGAGCACGGCCTGGATGCTGGCGAGCACGTGGGCTTCCGAGCGCCCCAGCGAGGAGACGCCCAGATCGCCAAGGCTCTCCTGCAGCGGCCTAATGTCATGGTTGCGCAGGGCAAGATAGTGTATGAGGTTCAGGGCGCTGCGCTGGAAGTTCGGGTGTACGCGCTCAAGTTGGGGACGGGCCGCTTCGGCCGCGTCGATCAGGTCGGCTTCAAGCGCCAGCAGGTCGTCGATCAGCAGGATGATCGGCATGAGGGCGGGGTTGGAGGAAAGATCGGGTTCAGTCATGGCATGGTCTCCGGGATGCGTGCCTGATCGGGGCATCCCGATGCCACGCTGCACCGGAGTGCCCCAACCGGCTATCCTGATCCTACACAACCCGGCATCTCGAAAACATGACAACTTCGTCAAGTTCGTTACATCATTGGAACACACTATCCGAAGCTGGAACTGGCCTCACAGCCCGCCAGGAGCTTTCGATGCTGGACGCCACCACTCCACGAATCCGCCGCGCCGTGGCTGGCGATGCCCCCACCCTGGAAGCCGTGCAGGCACGGTCATCCACCCACTGGGGGTATCCACCCAACTACTTCGACTGGGCGCCCGGCGCGCTCCACATCCCGGCCGGCTATGTCATTGACAATCCTGTGTACCTGCTCGAACGCGGCGGGCGCATCCTCGGCTTTTACGGATTGACGAAGGAGGAAGGGAGTCTCGTTCTCGACAAGCTGTTCGTCGACATCGACGCGATCGGTCAGGGCCATGGCCGCCGGCTGTGGATTCACGCAGTCGAAACGGCCCGGCTGCTTGGCTACCAGGACATCACCATTGGCTCCGACCCAAACGCCGCTTCGTTCTACCAGGCGATGGGCGCGGAGTGGCTCGGAGCGAAGCAGACGCTGAATCCGGATTGGACCATCCAGATGTTCCGCTACGCGATTCCGCCGATCCTCATCCGTGAGGCCCGGATCGACGAGGCGGCGATGCTCCACGAACTCACCCAGCGGTCCTCGCTCTACTGGGGTTACGAGCCCGAATTCCTCGAATGGGAACCGGAGGCGATCGCCGTGACGCCGGAGTTCATGGAGAACGCGATGGTCTGGGTGATCGAGGATCAGGGGGTCGTGCGCGGCTACCACGCGCTGGTGGAGAAGGACGACGGCCTGTATCTCGACAAGCTGTTCGTCGAGCCGGACAGGATCGGGACCGGCTATGGCAAGCGGCTGTGGAACCATGCCGTGGACACCGCCAGGGCCACCGGCGCCAGCGTGCTTCTGATCGACGCCGATCCCAACGCCGGGCCGTTTTACCGCGCCATGGGCGCGCGGTGGGTTGGCGAATCGGAAACCACCCGGCCAGGCTGGAACCTCCAGCACTTCCGCTTTCCGCTACGGGCTGGGGCCTGAGCAGAAGCGGGTCCACGGTCGCCACGGACCGCGGCGCAGGCGTCACGGAATCGCTTCGCGACCGTGACACGGCATATGCTCATCGACGCCGGGGCATCAACCGCGCAACGATGTGGTAACGGCGGATCTTGTCGTCGTCCAGGGCAGACCCCCACAGGATTTACAGACCCGCCGCGCGGGCCGCTTGGGTTCTCGTGGTCATTGCAACACCTGATCTCAGAAAGCAGGAGTCAGGATCGGGGCAAGGCCGCGAGTACCTCGCTGGTGGCCGCGACGGCCGCG
>CAZUPA010000023.1:0-2950 GCA_964622205.1 uncultured Sphaerobacteraceae bacterium | reverse complement strand
GAGTCAGGATCGGGGCAAGGCCGCGAGTACCTCGCTGGTGGCCGCGACGGCCGCGAACTCTTCGTGGAGATTGGCCAGCGTGACGGCATGAATGGCCGCCGCGGGCCAAACGGTTCCATCCGGCCCTGTCCGGTCGAAGGTCGCGCAGGCGTCCTCCACCAGGGTCGGGTTGAACCCGAGATTGCCCGCCATCCGGGTGGTGGTATCGACACAATGGTTGGTGGTGAGCCCGGCGATAACGACGCTGGCGATGCCGCGTTCGCGGAGAAGCGCTTCCAGGTTCGTGCCGATGAAGGCGCTGTTCACGGATTTCGCCATCACCGGTTCGCCGTCCAGCGGCGCCACGAGCGGGTTGAACTCCACGCCTGGCTGCCCGGGACGGAGCGGCGATTCCGGCATCGTCGACCGGTGCTGGACGTGGACCAGCGGCATTCCACGTCCGCGCCACGCGGCCAGCAGGCGGCTGGCGTTGCCTTCGGCATCGGGGTTGTTGCGCGGACCCCAGACCGGTGCCTCGAAACCCTGCTGGATGTCGATCAGGATCAGCGCGGTATTCGCCAGGATTGGCGTCATGCGCCCGCGCCATTCGGCAGCACGCAGACCTTTAGCCCGCTTCCCGCCTTATGCGTCTCCCAGGCGTCGTTCCACTGGTCGAGCCCGTACTGGTGGGTGATCGTCTCCCGCCAGGGAATCTGGCCAGACGTCAGCAGGGCGATCGATCGGTCCATCGTGTACGGGTTGGTGTAGGTGCCGCGAATCGTGATTTCGCGGCGGAAGATGTCGTAGGGGTTCACACCGACGGTATCGTGCGGGGCCGCCACGCCGACCCAGACGACCGTGCCCCCGGCCCGGACCGCTGGAATCGCCGCCGCCAGGGTCGCTGGCCGGCCGACACACTCCATCACGACGTCGAAGGTGTCCGCGGGTACCTCATCTGGTAGCACCGGCACGCCGCCAAAGGTGGACACGAGTCCGCGCCGCATATCGTTCGGCTCGCTCACGATCACCTCGGACGCGCCAGCCGCCGCCAGCAGCGACGCGGTCAGCAGGCCGATTGGCCCGGCGCCGATCACGAGCGCCCGCTGCCCGGCCCTGATGCCCGACCGGTCGACCGCATGCACCACGCAGGCGAGCGGTTCGGTCAGCGCGGCCGCCGTCATCGGCAGCGAGTCCGGAATCCGGTAGGCCCGGTTGGCTGGCAGCACGGAGTAGGTCGCCAGGCCGCCATCGATCGTCACGCCGAGGGTCTCCGGGTTCGTGCAAAGATGGGATCGCGCTTCGCGGCAGGCGCGGCACTGCTGGCAGGGAATGTTGGGGTCGACCACGACCCTGTCTCCCTCCCGCCAGATATCCACGCTCGAGCCGGTGGCCACCACGGTTCCCGCGTACTCGTGTCCGAGCGTGGCGCCGCTCTGGGCGAGGGGATACTCGCCCGAGGCGATGTGCAGGTCTGTCCCGCACAGGCCCGAAGCGTCCACCCGGATCACGATTTCGTCCGCGTCCGGCGAGGGCACGGGACGTTCGAGAATGGAGATGCCGGTTTCACGGTCCCAGACGACATTGGTTGAGTTCATGTGTACCTGCTCGCGGGTGTGGGCCGGTTGCGCCGGCCCCGGTTAACGGTCCTTGCGGGAATCCTCGCCCGATCCGGCGCCGGTGTCGAGCGGACGGGCGAATGTGCATGCGCGGAGGTGCGCTATCGCACCATGCCCCGCGCCGCCACCTTCCAGGTGTCGATGATCTGGCCATCGCGGGCGATCAGCAACTCGTCCATCAGGTTCACGGTTGGGCAGATGTGATTTGGGATCACTTCCACGCGGTCGCCAACGTTGAAGCCCTCTTCGCCCGCGGGAATCTCGCAAACGCCGTGCTCTTCGCTGAGCTTGGTGATGATCACGTTCGGATGGCCCACGATGTAGCCGTGACCGGGCTGGGACTTGCTCGGGTCCATCGCCAACGATTTCGAGCCGGTGTCGAGCACCGCGCGATCCGCCGCTGGGCGGCTCACCACCGTCGCCACGAACCGGGCCGCGCAGTCGTCCACGCCGAGGCGTCCGTAGCGGAATGACGAGTTGTCATTGAATACGTAGGTGCCGGGCCGCATCTCGGTGACCCCGGCAACGGTTGGTGTGTAGAATGCGGCCGGCGTGGAACCGACGCTGACGGTTGGCAGATCGATGCCGTGGCCGCGAATGCGCTCGGCCGTATCCACGATCGACTTGCCGGCCTCGATCGCGATCCCTTCGATCTCGGTGGGATCGGCGCTGTTGGCGTGGCCCTCGTGGGTCATCACCCCAACCAGGTTGAGGTTCGGCATCCTGGCGATGGCGATCGCGGCCTTCACCGCGTCGTCGCCCACCAACACGCCAGAGCGGTTCTGGCCGGTGTTGATCTCCAACATCACGTCCAGCTTGCGGTCGTGGCGGGAAAAGGCGCTTGACATCATCGTGGCCGCGTCGAGCGAATCGACCGCCACCACGATCCGGGCCTTTTCCATCAGCGGCAGCAGCCGCCGAACCTTGGGCTCGCCAATGGTGGGGTAGGCCAGCAACACATCCTGGATGCCCGCCTGCTGGACCATGACCTCGGCCTCGCCAACCTTGGCGCAGGCGACGCCGATGGCGCCCGCCGCGACCTGGAGGCGGGCGATCTGCACCGTCTTGTGCGTCTTGATGTGGGGTCGCAGGTTCACGCCCACGCTGCGGGCGAACGCCGCCATCGAGGCGATATTCCGGTGAAGGATTTCCTCGGAGATCACCAGCGCCGGGGTATCGATCTCGACGCTGGGAGAGACGATCAAATCGGAGGTTGCCGCTGTCATGGTCATGTTCCGCCTACCTCTGCCGCATGGTGTCGCGGCGCTCCAGAATCACGCAATCCCGTACCCGGTTGATTTGTTTGCTGGTACGGGAACCAATTATAGGGGGCTATTGGGTAATGCGGAACGGCC
>CAZUPA010000022.1:6188-30874 GCA_964622205.1 uncultured Sphaerobacteraceae bacterium | reverse complement strand
GTGATGTCGAGGCCGCGTTCGCCAGCGCCCCGCACACCGTTAGCGCGCGCATTCAATGCCAGCGCCTCAGCGCCGTCCCCATGGAACCGCGTGCCGTCCTCGCCACGATCGATCCCATCACCCAGGGCCTCACGTTCTGGACCTCCACCCAGGCTCCGCATTGGAACCGCAACGACATCGCCAATGCACTTGGGTTACAGCAGAACCAGGTCCGCTGCATCGCGCCTGAAGTGGGTGGTGGTTTCGGACAGAAGATCGGAGCCTACCCAGAGGACTTCCTGGTCTCCGGCGCGGCCTACACGCTGAAGCGCCCGGTCAAGTGGATCGAAACCCGCTCCGAGAACTTCCTCGGTAGCGCTCACGGTCGAAACCAGTGGGCCGACATCGAAGCCGCCGCCGACGAGACCGGCAAGATCACCGCCCTCCGCGCCAGGATCACCGGCGACGCCGGGGCGCTCCCGAAGGGCCTCGGACTTGCTTCCTCCACCTGGATCATGTCGACTGGCTGCTACGACATCCCGGCCCTCGACTATGTCTGCACCACGGTCTACACCAACACCGGCGCGAACCACGCCTACCGCGGCGCGGGCCGCCCGGAGGCCGCCTACTACATCGAGCGCATCGCCGACCTCGTCGCCGACGCCACGGGCCTCGATCCGGTGGAAGTGCGACGCCGCAACTTCATCCAGCCCGACCAGTTTCCATTCGACACCCTCGCCGGTCCCCAATACGACTCCGGCGACTACGACAAGGCCCTCGACAAAGCCATCGAAGTTACGGACTACGAAGCGCTCCGCAAGGAACAGGCGGACCTCCGGACACAGGGCCGCTACATCGGCATCGGACTCGCCAGCTACGTGGAAATCTGCGGTTTTGGCCCGTACGAAAGCTCCACGGTCCGCGTCGAGCCCAGCGGCTCCGTCACCATTTTCACCGGCATTTCCCCGCACGGGCAGGGTCAGGAAACCACCTTCGCCCAGTTGGCCCACGACAGCATCGCGGCGGACTTCGACGGCGTCTTCGTTCATCATGGCGACACCGGCAACACCCCGCAGGGCAACGGCACCATGGGGAGCCGCGGGCTCGCCGTCGGCGGCGCGGCGCTGATGCTCTCCCTTGAGAAGATCAAGGAAAAGGCGAAGCAGATCGCGGCGCACCTCCTGGAAGCCTCGGCGGACGACATCGAGATCGAGGAAGGCGTCTACCGCATCAAGGGCGTGCCCACGCGATCCGTCACGCTCGCCGACATCGCGGGAGCCGCCTACAGCGGCAGCCTGCCAAATGAAATCGACGCTGGTCTCGAGTCAACCGACTTCTTCCGCCCATCGGGAACCACCTTCCCGTTCGGAACGCACATCGCCGTTGTCGAGTTCTTCCCGGACACGGGCGAGATCAAGTTCCTCCGCTACGTCTCGGTGGACGACTGCGGCAAGATCATCAGCCCCATGCTCGTGACCGGCCAGGTCCACGGCGGTCTCGCCCAGGGCATCGGACAGGCGCTCTTCGAAGAGGTCCTGTACGATGAATCCGGCGAAATCCTCTCCGGTACACTCAACGACTATGTCGTGCCCCGTGCTCATCACTTCCCGGAATTCGAGTCGTATCACACCGAGACCCCAACATACATCAACTCGCTCGGGGCCAAGGGCATCGGTGAGGCAGCCACGATCGGAGCCACGCCGGCCACGGTCAACGCCGTGATCGACGCCCTGGAACCATGGGGCATCACCCACCTGAACACCCCGTTCACCCCACAGCGGCTCTGGCAGGCGATCCAGGACGCGGGCGCTTCCGCCGCCGACTGATCCCACGACACGTCAACGCACAAAAGAGGGCAGGCTTGATGCCTGCCCTCTCCGAAATATGACACCTATTGGTAGGGGAGGACTTTGTGTCCTCCCGGATCGCGCCCCAACCGATCGCACCCACGAAAAAGGGGAGGCCGGCAAGCAGACTCCCCTTCACCGCGATCGCCTCGACCACGAAATTACGGCCGGACGAACAACGCCTCGTACGCGGCGGCCTGTCCATCGAACCACGCCGCCTGCTCTCGCAACGCTTCCCTCGCGGTCGCCAGCGCCTCGCGAACCCGGTTCGGCGCCGGGCCTCCCGGCACGTCGCGAATCGACGCGCTCGTCAACCCATCCAGCGGCGGGCGCTCCTCCGCGAACACCGGATGAATCCCGGCCCATTCCTCATCGGTCAGATCGGCGAACGTCCTGCCCCCGGCAATGCAGGTTCCCACCAGTCGCCCCACGACACCGTGCGCCTCACGAAATGGCACGCCCCGCTTCGCCAGCAGATCGGCCGCGTCCGTCGCCAGCGTGAAGTCGCCAATCGCCGCCTCGGCCAGGCGGGCCTCGTTGAACGTCGTCGTCCTCACCATCGGCGGGAAGACATCGAGCAGCGCCACGATGGTGTCCACCGCGTCGAACAACCCTTCCTTGTCCTCCTGAAGATCCTTGTTGTATGCCAGCGGCAAGCCCTTCAATGTTGCCAGCAACCCCATCAGGTCACCGAACACGCGTCCGGCCTTGCCCCGGCCAAGCTCGGCGATATCCGCGTTCTTCTTCTGCGGCATGATCGACGACCCCGTCGAGAACGCATCCGACAATTCGATGAACAGGAACTCGCCGGAAGACCACAGGATCAACTCTTCGCTCAAGCGCGAGAGATGCACCGCGATGGTCGAGCAGGCGAAAAGCGCGTCCAGCGCGAAGTCCCGGTCGCCCACCGCATCCAGGCTATTCGCCGAAATCCGCGCGAACCCCATGTCAGCCGCCACCGATGGCCTGTCCAGCGGAAACGAGGTCGCCGCCAGCGCTCCTGAGCCCAGCACCAGGACGTCGGCCCGCCGGTGCGCGTCACGCACCCGGTCCAGGTCGCGCAACGTCATCTCCACGTACGCCAGCAGGTGATGCGCCAGCAACACCGGTTGCGCCCGCTGGAGATGCGTGTAGCCCGGCATCACCGTTGCCGGATGCGCCTCCGCGACCTCCACCAGCGCCCCGGCGAACGCCAGCAGCCCGTGCCCGATCTCGATCAGCGCCCGCTTCGTCCAGAACCGGAAGTCGTTCGCCACCTGGTCATTGCGGCTGCGGCCCGTGTGCAACTTGCCCGTCACCGGCCCGATCAGCTCGCGCAACCGGCGCTCGACGCCCGTGTGTACGTCCTCGTCGGCCAGCGTGAGGTGGAACTCGTCCCGATCCACCTCGGCCAGCACGTCCCACAGCCCCGCCTCGATCTGGGCCGCATCCTCCACCGGGACGATGCCCTGCCGCCCGAGCATCCGCACGTGCGCGATCGATCCCCGGATATCCTCCCGGACCATCCGCACATCGAACAGCACCGACGCATTTAGCGCCTCGACCCGCTTGTCCGGAGCAACGGAGAACCGCCCGCCCCACGCCTTGACCGTTCCCTGCTGGACATCGGCCCTACCCGTCGTCTTACTCATTCAATATCCTCTCAAACCAGTGCGTGACGATGCGCCCACGCCCGCCATGAATCCGGACAGCTTCGAGCCCGGCTTTGACGCCATGCCGCTCTGACCGTACTATTGTGACAAACTGTCACCTGCGTACGTACGCCAGGAGTTCCGCATGCCGCGACAATTCGCTACCACCTGCATTCAGTCCGGCATCGCCGCGCTACTGTTGTTCACGCTAGCCGTGGCGCCAGCCTGGGCGCAACCCACCACCTCGTTCGGCACGGTCGAAGCCACCAGCGCGCTCTACATTCGCTCCTGCGCGAATCTCCACTGCGACATCGTCGCCCGGGCAACCCTTGGCGACTCGGTCGAAATCACCGGCGATCTCGACAATGGATTCTATCCTGTCCGCTATCAGGGAACCTCCGGCTATGCCTACGCTCTCTACATCAACAACGGCAACGGCGCGCCCTGGTTCGTCGAAGGCACACCCGCCTGTAACCAGGTCGCGCTCATCTTCGATATCGGCATCGGCTACGAGCCATCCAGCGAAATCCTGAACACACTCGTCTCTACGGACACCCCAGCCACCATGTTCCCCATGGGCTGGTGGGCGATCGCCTTCCCCGAGTACCTCCACCGGCTCGACGCCGCCGGTTTCCCCATTGGCACCCACGGCGACCAGCCGATCTTCCTCACCGAGCAATCCACCGAAGCCGTCCGCGCCGACATCGAGAACTCCACCTCGAATATCGAGTCTGTCCTCGGCCGCGACATCGATGAGTACTTCACCCCCTACGCCGCCGATTCCAACGACCAGGTTCGCGGCGTCGCCTCCAGCCTCGGCTTGCTGCCAGTTGGCTGGAACATCGCCGCCAACGATTACGGCCCCGACGCCACCGAGTTCGACGTCTACCATCGCGTCATGGGCAACGTCTACCCCGGCGCCATCATCGAAATGCATCTCGACGGTCCGGCCACCAGCACGTCCACCGCGCTCGCGCTCCCCCGCATCATCGCCGACCTCGAAGCCATGGGCTATGAATTCGTCACCATTCCCGACCTCGTCATTCCCTGCGATGGCGTCACGCCGTCGTAGACTATCAATGTCGGTCCCGTACGAACTGGTCTATACTTCCAAATAGCACACCTGTTCGAATTTTCGGCGTTGTGGGGTACGTCGCCGGTATGACTACAGTCCTTGCCAGAACACATCCACCGAAAGCCACGCGCCTGGTCGATCAGGTCGGCGCGCTTCGTGCCACCCTCGACCGCGAAGGCGTCTCCATCACGGACATGAGCCGGGCCGGTTCTCTGGAAATGAACCTCGACGGCGAAGACCCGGAACTCGACCTCACCCACTCCAGCGGCCCCGTCGACATCGTCCGCCTCGAAGGCCCCATCGCCGCCCGCCCAATCGCCACCGCCGGGCCAGGGACCACCGCCTTCCGCTTCTTCCTCGACGGCGCCCAGAGAACCATCCCGGTCTGCCGCATCGGCCTCACACCGGTCGTGATGGCCATTTCCGCCGCCGGAATCCTCGAGCGCGACGAATCTGGCCAGCCCCGGCTCGTCCGCGAGGCGCTCCGCGTCCAGCAGTCCTGGATTGCCCCCACCCGCCTGAACAACCCGGCGCTCACCCGCCTGCTCGACGAGATCTTGTCCACCAGCGGCGTCATCGAAGACCCGCTCGAACACCATGACGGGCAACCATTCGATGACTACGACCACATCGCCGGGAATTACGGCCAGACGCTCTCCCTGTCCTTCAAGCTCGCCGGCCGACTCCGCGACCGCCAGGAAAAGCGCCTCATCGACCAGTGGCAATCGTCACTGATCCACGCCAACCCCGAAAGCTGGCTCGTGGTCGACGGCCCGCTGCGCGGCAACGTCCCGAACGCAGTCGGACTGGTCAAGAACCTCCAGACCCAGCAACTCACCCACAACGAGGCCATCGCCCTCTTCGATCTCCCGCAAGGCTCCCGTACCTCCGCCTTCCGTTACGCCAGTTCCGACGCCGATCCCGGCCACGATTCCAGCGAAGGCAAGACCATGTGGTACATGCGCCTCTGGAGCCCCACGGGCATGGACGCCCGGCACTCCCTGGTGCGCATCGAGGCCGCCCACGACGTCGCCACCACCGCCCAGATCGACGAGATTTCGTCCTGGATCCTCGCCGAACGCCTGCCGCGCGCGACAGCCGATCCCCGCTGGCCCACGCTCCTCTATCCCATCCACTACCTGGAGCGCATCCTCAAACGACGACTCTCCGAACTCACCGCTGGCTGGCCCTCGGCCTGATTCGCGCACTGGATTTGCTTGCATGAATGGACATCTCGCCACCGATCTGACTCTCGACGGCCTCGACAACGCCAGCGTCCGCGTTTGGCGGCAGGACGCGTTCCAACACCTGATCGATGCCGAAACCGGCGAGATCGGCCGCGTGGTGAGCAGCGAAAAGGAACCCGCCGGCGCCCACACCTTCTACTTCTGGGCCGCCGACGATGCGCTCACCCTCGATGTCGGTCACATCGTCGTCGCCTTCGCCGAGGAAGCCGCCGTCATCGGCGTGGTCGACGAACCGCGCCGCTACTCCGACCTCCGGTCGTTCCTCGACGACTACTTCGACCGCCATATCGAGATCGCCCTCGACGCCGACGCCCCCACCCAGCGGCCCGAGATCCTCGTCTTCTCGGTCAAGGTCCTCGCCACGAAACACCGCCGCCCGGATGTGCAGTCGCAGCGGCCCGTCATCAACGGCCCTGTCTATTTCGCCACCCAGGAAGCGATCAAGTACGCCCTCGGCGTCGAAGGCTTTACCGGTAGCCCCGTCCCGGCCCTTATGCACACCAACGGCAACTACATCCGCGACGATCAGGGCACGATCCAGGTCGATGAAACCGGCCTGCCCCGCTTCCAGCGCACGCCGCTCTACCTCGACGAGGATTACCTGCTCGGCCCCGAGGCCGGACACGCGAACTGGACCGGCCAGTCCGGCCTCGCCACCAAGACCAGCCACGCGCTCTTCCTCATCAGTTCCGTCTTCCAAACCCTCCAGCGCGAGAACACCTCCGTCGCCGCCCTCATGTTCAACGTGAAGGGCCCCGACCTCCTGTGGCTCGACAAGCCCGCCCAACCCGCCCCCGACGATGAGTCCACCTACGCCATCGCTGGGTGGAACGGCCTCAGCGCCGACCATCTGGACGCCTACGCCTCGTTCGGTCTCGAACCGCTCGCCTTCGACAACACCCGAGTCTTCGCGCCCTTCCGTATGGGCCGCGACCCCGAGCCAAACAACCTCGACCTCGTCAACCTCGCTGGGTTCAACCAGCACGACCGGCTCAACACCGAGCGCAACGCGCCCGGCGAAACCGATAACGTCTTTCCGATCCTCTGGTCGCTGGAATCCGCCCTCTGGCACCCCACCCGCATCTTCGACTTCAACGACCTGGACGACAAACTCATGGGGTTCATCTTTGAACTCCGCGAGCAGAACGTGAAATCCCTCAACGATCTCTGGAATCTCTTCAGCAAGATCGAAGCCCACTTCGCGGACGAAGCGAACACACGCGAGGACACCTGGCACGGTCACCACAAGGCCACCATCCGCAAGGCCCACAACCGCTTCCGGAGCCTCAAGGAAAAGCTCGGCGGCCTCGTCGCCGATGGCGTCGTGGAGTACGGCTCCGCCCCCCGCTACGATGGCAAGTTCGAGCCCAACGAAGTCCGGGTCGTCGACATCTCGGCCTGCAATACCACCGCCCAGGAACTGATCGTCAGTTCCGCCATCGACCGCGTCTGGAAGAGCGCCGAGAAGAGCGATATGGGCGTCGACAAGCTCATCGTGTTCGTCGACGAGTTGAACAAGTACGCGCCCGCGGGCGGCGAGAGCGGGCTCCGCAACACGCTCGTCGATATCGCCGCCCGCGGCCGTCACCTCAACGTGGTGCTGCTCGGCGCGCAGCAATTCCGCTCCAAGGTCGATGGCGAAATCCTCGGCAACTGCGGAACCTCGTTCTACGGCCGCATCGGCGACGAGGAGATCATCAATCCCGCCTACCGCTCGATCACCGACACCGCGAAGCAGGAACTCCTCGGGTTGCGCAAGGGGCGCATGCTCGTCCGCCACGCCCACTTCCGCGCCCCCCTGTTCGGCGCATTCCCGATGCCGCCCACCATCCCAGGAGTCTACGGCCAGCGTATCTTCAACGGCGCCACGCGCCATTCCGACCCCTGCGCGGGTCTCCACTCGATCCTGAAGAAACTCATGGGCAATCGTGGGCCCACCATCGAAACCATCCGCGCCGAGGCGACGGGCGCATCCGACGAAGCCATCGAGGAGGTTCGTGCCCAGGTTTCCCGCATCTACGCCTCCGGCAAGGCAAAGTTCGGCGCGGATCCCTGGAAGGCGACACAGAAGCTGCTGCGGACCGCCGCCGCCCAGTCGAGCCGCGCATGAGCAATCCGATCCGCATCGCCCACTTCTCCGATACTCATCTCGGCTACCGCTCTGGCGCCCAGACCGAACCTGTCTCTGGCCGAAATCAGCGAACGGTCGATGTCGACCTCGCGTTCACCCACGTCATCGACGACATCCTCGCCCAGAACGTGGACGCCGTGATCCATGGTGGAGACGTCTTCCATCATGCCCGGCCAACCTGGCAATCGCTCCGCCACTTCATCCGCCAGATGCGCCGCTTCGAGGATGCCGGTCTTCCCGTCCTCGTCATCGGCGGCAATCACGACACCCCGCGCATCCGCACCGGCGGCTCCGCCTATAGCGTGCTCGAACTCGCCCTG
Source organism: uncultured Sphaerobacteraceae bacterium (assembly GCA_964622205.1). Lineage (GTDB taxonomy): Bacteria > Chloroflexota > Chloroflexia > Thermomicrobiales > UBA6265 > JACCYX01. Next base: position 22,644 of record CAZUPA010000022.1, on the reverse strand, counting down.
CCAGGCATCACCTTCGCCTGCGATTACGAAGACGTGATGTTCGACAACCCGTTCCCATCGCTGGATGTCTGCGTTCAAGCCATCCCCCACGGAGCGCTCACCAACCCCGATCCTCCCCTTTCGATGCCGCCCACCGATGGCAAGCACAACATCATGGTTATCCATGGCGTCGCTCCCGGCGTGCTGCCGGAGGGCCTCCAGGCCGAACCCGGCGAGCAGGACATCCCGGCTCACCTGCTCGAATCGGCTGGCTACAACTACATCGCGCTTGGTCACATCCACCAGGCCCAGCAGGTCACCAGCACCGCCTGGTACAGCGGCTCCACCGAACGCTTCGGCTGGGGCGACGAGACCGCCAAACCCGGCTACAGCATCGTCGAGTTCACCGATCCAGCCCAACCCGCCACCGTCACCCGCCGCGACATTGACACCAGACCGATGATTCGCCTCAAGCCGGTGTTTGGCAATAACCGCGCGGGACAGGACATCGCCCACAGCATTCTCGAAACGCTTGAATCGCTCGGGTCACCGGAAGCCATGACCCGCGTCGACCTCCGCGAGGTCGATCGCCCCACCCGCCGCGAGGTACACAACATCCTCCGCCGGGAAGCCGCAAGGTTTGTCTGGACCTGCGACCTCGCCCCCGAACGGGCCGCCTTCGTCCCGGAAGGGGATGCTCCCGCCCCGGACGACTCCGCCCTCGATCTGCATGCCCTCTTCAGCGAGTTCGTCGCGATGCGCCAACCCACATACGCCAGCCAGGATTTCGCGGCCCAGTTCCTCGATCGAGGCGGTCGCGCCCTCACCCAAGCCTTGCTCGACGGCGAGGCGCCAACACCCGAGGATGACCTGCTCTCATGATCCTGACCCGCCTCGACATCGAGAATTTCAAGCGGTACCGTGGCGAACACTCCATCGAGATTCCCGCCCAGGCCACCATTGGCGTCATCGGCGAAAACGGCGCTGGCAAGACCACCCTCTTCGAGGCAATCGAATGGTGCCTCTACAGCCCACGCAGCCTCGCCCCAGCCGATATCCGGCCCCGCGGCGTCACCGGCCACACCACGGTCACGGTCTACCTCGAATCCGTCGATGGCTCCGCGCGGTACGCCGTACAGCGCATTCTCAAGCGCACGCCGACCGCCTCGATCTACCGTATCGATGAACACGGCGGCATGGAGAAAATCGCCGATGGCGCCAAGCAGGTCAGCGATTACGTAGGCGCCAAACTCATCGGTCTCAACCACACTGCCTTCACCGCCACCTTCTTCACCCGGCAGAAGGAATTGCACCTCTTCGGCGACGAAACGCCCGGCAAACGCCGCGAGGAGGTCGGCCGCCTGCTCGGCCTCGAAACCATCCGCTCCGCCCAGAAGATCATCAACGCCGATCGCTCCCAGGCCAACTCCGAAGCGCGCGCCTTGCACGGGCAGTACGAGCGCGAAGCCAACGGCCGCGATTTCCCCGCAGAACTCACCGCCATCGAAGAGCGCATTGCCCAGCGCACCGCCGATCGCCTCGCCGCCACCCAGTCCATCGTCGCCACCGCCGATGCGCGCACCGTCGCCGAATCGGACCTCACGGCGGTCATCGCCCGCCGCGATCAGGACGCCTCGCTCGGCCACGCCAACGCCACCCACCAGCAGGAGCGGAAATCGCTCCTGACCCGCAACCACCAGATCGAGCACGACCTCGCCACGCTCCAGGCCCGCGAGAACGAGCGTGGCACGCTCGTCGAACAGGCCAGGCGCCTCCCCGCCCTCCGCAAGGAAGTCGCCGATCAGGAAGAACAACGCGCGGGGTACGAAAAGCGCAACGAGCTGGACCGTGTCATCAAGGACGCCACCATCCGGCGAAGGGACGTCCTCGCTTCGGTCCAGGATCAGGTGAGCAGGATTCGCCTTACCTCTCCGGTGGACGGGTGGACCTGGACATCCGGCGACGAACTAAACGCCGCCGCCAGCATCCAGCGTCTCCTCGATATCGCCTCCTCGCTCGACGTTCCGGCCACCGAGCGCCGGGAACAATCGCTGCGCCTGTGCATCGACGCAGCCGCTCGCCTGGAAACGGAACAGGAAACGCTCGAACGCTACCGTCTCGCCCGGGCGGAACTCGACAATCAGGCCAACGAAGCCGTCAGGAACGGCGAGCCCCGCGACGAAATACCCCGCATCGACGCCGGGCGGGACCGCCTGCTCCACCAGCGCACGACGCTCGACGCCAAACGCACCAACCAGGAAGCCGAACGCGATCGCACTCGCCGCATTCTCGCCAATCTGAAATCACAGCGGTTCGACGACGGCTGCCCCACCTGCGGCCGTCCGTTTTCCGAGTCCGACGCTCAACTGGTCGCCCAGACGCTCGCCAGCCGGGTCCAGGAACTCGACGCCGGGATCACGGACCTCATGATCGGAGCCAAAACCGTCACCCAGGAACTCGATGCGCTCGAACAACGCCGCAAGGAGGTATTCACCCTCATCGATTCGCTGGAAAAGACTCGCTCGCGCCTGGCGAGAAGCGTCACGGTGCTGGAAACCCAGGCCGACACGGCAAATGCCGCCCGGACGGAACTGGCGGCCGCGCTCGCCGGCGCCGGATGCGCCGAGCGTCCCGCGCTCGCCGACCTGGAGAACGCCGAACGCCGGACCAAGCTCGAACGCGAAGTCCGCGCCGCCCGTTCTGGCCTGCAACCCGCCCTGCGCACGCTCACCGCCGTCGAAACCCAGCTCGCGGAAGCATCGGCCCATCGCCGGGAACTCGATGCCATCGCGTTCGATCCAAACGCATACCGCGAACTGCGCGAACGGATGCAGGCCGCCGACCGCGCCCAAACCTCCATCATGCACATCGACAAGGAACTGGCTCGCCGCCCCGCCTTGCGAGAGGAGCACGCATCCATCGCCGCCCGCCTCGCGGACATTGAGCGGGAACTCGCCGCGCTGGCCGAGCAACGCGAATCGCTTGCCTATCGCAACAGCGAATTTACTGACGCCCAGGCCACGGTCGAAACCGCCCGGATCGCCGAACGCCAGTCGCTCGATGCCGCGCACCGGGCCGAATCCGCTCTTCGCGACGCCGAACATGCCCGCGACACCATCCAGCGAGAGAAGGAGCGCCTCGCCACACTCGCTCAACTGGCCGACCAGCGCCAGGCCGAGGCTGGCAATCTCGACCTGATGTCACGCGAGTTCACCGAATTCGAACGCTTCGCCGCCGCCCGCAAGCTCCCGATCCTCTCGGACATCACCAGCCAGCTCGTCCAGTCCATCACCGCCGGTCGCTACGAGCGGGTCGACTTCGACGGGGATTTCGGAATCGTCGTCTACGATGGCGACAGTTCCGATAGTTCCTACCCGCTCTCCACCTTCTCCGGGGGCGAGCGCGACGCCATCACCCTCGCGGCCAGGATCGCGCTCTCCCACATGATCGGCCGTCAGGCCACCAACCCGCCCGGCTTCCTCGTCCTCGACGAAGTCTTCGGATCGCTCGACGCCAACCGGCGGTCGCAACTCATCGACTTGCTCGGCGCCATCACCGGCACGTTCGAGGAACTCCGCCAGGTCTTCCTCATCAGCCACGTCGACGACGTCAGAACCTCGCCAGTCATCGACGAGCTCTGGCGCATCGAGGAATCGCCCGAAGGCGGAAGTACACTCACCCCCCTCGCCGCCGGCGCCGAAATCGACACCCTCTAACTCAGCCCACCTCCATAGCCACACCTTCCCTCCACACCGCTCCGGCATCGCGCACCTTCCCACGCACCAGTACGGTAGGCCCAACCGGCATCCACTCGAACCTCCCCATGCTCGAACGTGCCGGTGTGTGGCCTTCCTCCATCGTTCACCTCTGCCCTACAGCAACCCCTTGTAGTTCCCACCATCGACCTGCACCGTCGTCCCCGTCACATACGACGCCGCCGGCGACGCGAAGAACGCAACCACGCGCCCAAACTCCTCCGGATCGCCATGCCGTCCCATCGGAATCGCCGCCGCCTCCCGCGCGATCACGTCCTCGACCGGCTCACCCGTCTTCTCCGACACGCCTTCGGAAATCGACCGGATCCGGTCCGTCAGGATCGAGCCTGGGCAGATGTTGTTCACCCGGATGTTCTTCTCCGCGAACTCCAGCGCCAGCGACCTCGCCAGGCCGATCACCGCGGTCCGGGCCGTGTTCGACAGCACCAGGTTCGGAATCGGTTGCTTCACCGAGATTGACACGATATTGGTCAGGCTCCCGCCGCCTTGCGCCTCAAGGTGCGGAATCGCCGCCCGCGACAACCGCAGCGTGCTCATCAGGTTCAGGTTGATCGCCTGCAACCAGGGCTCATCATCGGGGAAATCCACGAACGTCCCCGGCGGCGGTCCACCCGCGCTGCACACCACGCCATCCAGCTTTCCGCGCCGTCGCACCGTCTCCTCGATCAGCTCCGCCGCCGCGTCCGGCTCACTGAGATCGCTCACCACCTCGATCACATCACCGCCGGTGGCTTCGCGAATCTCGGCCGCCGTCGCCGCCAGGCTCCCGGCATCCCGGCCATTCACCGTCACAAGCGCGCCCTCGCGAGCCAGGCACAACGCGCTCGCCCGCCCCAGCCCCTTGCTCGATGCCGCCACCGCGATAACCTTGCCCTTCAACCCCAGATCCATGTCTCTGTCTCCTTGCGGATTCACTCGAAGGTCTCGTGCCCGGCGTTGTCGCCATCGCACATTCCCCCCTATCCTATCCCGGTTGCGCCCAGCGTCGACGCCCTCGTTCCACGGGTACGGGGTTCAGGCACAAGTGAGGCACCCATTCTGTGAGCACTGACACGGTCCGAATCGACGCCCCGAAATCACGTCCCCGCGCCTCCCGCGTCGCCGCCGGGAATCCGTGGCGATTCACCGCGATCGTCTGGGTGGTCCACTTCCTGCTTACCCAGATCCCCGCCTCCCTCGCCTACCGCTACGGATCGATTCGCACCATGCGGGAGAATCCTCCCCGGTCCGGAACCTGGGTGGAGGACTGGGGACCGAATTCCGGCGCATGGGGACTCACCCTGCCCGGCCTCGACGGCGTCGCTGGTTTCCTGGTCGAGCCCTTCCGCCAGTGGGACGGCACCTGGTATGTCACCATCGCCAACGAGGGCTACAACACCACCCACACCGCCAACGCGGCCTTTTGGCCCCTCTATCCGTGGTTGATGAATCTCGGCGCCAGGCTCACCGGCTGGGAACCAGAGGTCATCGGCTACCTCATCTCAAACATCGCCTTCTTCTTCGCCATCTACTTCCTCTATCGCCTCGTCACGCTCGACTTCAGCGATGCCGTCGCCCGCCGCACGGTCTGGGCGCTTGCCCTCTTCCCAACCGCCTTCTTCTTCACCGCGATCTACACGGAATCGCTCTTCTTCCTCCTGGCCGTCGCCGCCCTGTACTACGCCCGCCAGCGCGAATGGCTCCTCGCCGGAATCATCGGTCTGCTCGCCGCGCTCACCCGCTCCGCCGGCGTCATGCTGCTCGCCCCATTCGGCGTCCTGTTTCTCCAGCAGTTCGGCTGGAACCCGCGCCGGTGGTTCCCAACCGCCTTCGCCGCCGCCCTCCCCGCGCTCGGACCAGTCATGTTCGGCTGGCATCTCACCACGAAAGGCCTGGGATTCTTCGACTGGGCCGACCAGCAATGGCAGTGGAACCGCTTCTCCGCCACGCCGTGGCGCACCTTCGACTGCACGATCAACGGATGCACCGCCGACGTCCGGCAGTTCGGATCGGTGAACACCTTCGCGGTTCAGCCTGTTGACTGGGGCTGGATCGGCCAACTCTTCGACAACCTCAACTGGACCTTCATCTCATCCAGCGAGTTCCGCTTCCGCTTCGGCGAGAGCCACGTCCTCGAACTGATCGTCACCATCCTCGCCATCGCCCTCGTCCTGATCGGTCTCCGCAAACTCCCCCTCTACTACACCGCCTTCATCATTCCACCGCTGATCGTGCCCCTGCTCACCCCAAGTTCGGTCAACCCACTGATGAGCATGCCCCGCTTCGTCCTCCCGCTCTTCCCGCTCTTCGTGGTCGTCGCCCTCCTCGTCCAGAACCGTCGCCTCGGCTGGACGCTCTCCGTCATTTCATCCTTCCTGTTGGTCATCCTCACCATGCAGTTCGCGCTCTGGTACTGGGTCTCCTGATCCCCGAAGCCAGTCACCCCGAGGCCCGCCATTGAATACTCGACACCAGGACGGCTAAATGTCGTTGGCAGTCGCGAACGGAGGGGGTTCACCCAGACGAGCAAACCGCGTCACCCCGCCGTGATGAGCACCACGTTCCCGTCCGGATCGTCCACCATCGCGGCGTACGGTCCATCGGTCTGAACCGGCTCCCGCCGCCCGTGACACCCGAAACCCACCAGGTCCTCGTACATTCGATCGACGGCCTCATTGCTCTCCAGGAAGAACTCCAGCATCACCTGATACCCACCCGCCGGCGCCGTCCGGCTCGGGTCGTACGTGTCAGCGAAGAACGTGTCCCAGAACAGCGTCACGCCGCTCTCCATCCTGTGCATCACGAACCGCTTGTCGTCCACGTCCTCCGGAATCTCCAGACCCAACCGCCGGTAGAACCGCAACGACGTCGCCATATCTTTCACCATCAACCCAACCATACTCAACTGAACCGTCATCTCGCCTCTCTCCACTACAACCTGCGTCCAGTCCGCCCGATCCACGGTCAGACCACTTCACCATCATAGGGACCGCCCCAACCCATCGCTCCGTTCCATACGTACTGGCCCTCGCCCCCAATGTACGGGGCAACGGTTCCGGCGACGGAACATGAACCTCTCCAGACACGGAGTAGCCGGAGTCTGTAGCCCCCTCCCGTTGCGTCTTCCACACCAATTTCGCGGGAAATGGCGTGTTTTCCCTTCCTCGATGCGTTCACCGGGTAAACATCGTTCGCCCGCAAAGACCTAAGAGCCTGTTCCGCCCGACAACGACGAATCGGCCCGCATATTCGATCGCTCACTCCACCCTGGAAGGGCCCCCCGCCATGACAACGCTCGCCGTGATCACCGCGTTGATCACCGTCCAGCCCACCTTAGGGCCACCAAACAGACACGACATCATCATTTCCGCGCCAGCATTAATTCCAGCGGCCACATTAATTGGTCGCGCCGAAAAGCCCGTCGTTCCGGGCAAATCGGCCTCCCGAACCGGCATTTATGGATTAATGGATTATTGTTGGCAAAAGAACACACCGCCCCGAAGGCCAACCTGACCCGGCCGCAACGCCATCTCCACGCCGGGTACAATACACACGGCAACAATTGTCATCCGCGAGCATCCGCCAACCGGGCTCGGCACGGTCCCGATCAACCTCGCGGTCGAATGCGCCCTTGTGGGCGCGCACCTTACGGAGCTGGCTCAGTGGTTACAGTTCAGGAACGGTCGGCCGACACTTCCACTACCCGAACGATGACTGGCGGGCAGGCGCTCGTCGCCTCCCTCCTCGCCCAGGGCATCGACACCATCTTCGCCCTCCCCGGCGTCCAGCTCGACGGCGCGTTCGACGCCCTCTACGACGCGATCGCGGCTGGCAAGCTCCGGGTTTTCCATCCACGCCACGAGCAAACCGCCGCCTACATGGCCGATGGCTACGCCCGGGTTACCGGTCGCGCTGGCGTCTGTTTCGTCGTTCCTGGCCCAGGCCTCCTGAACGCCTCCGCGGCGCTCGCCACCGCCTACAGTTGCAACGTCCCGGTGCTCTGCGTCACCGGCCAGATCCAGTCGAACCTGATCGGCGTCGGTCGCGGCCAACTCCATGAAATCCCGAACCAGCTCGAAATGATCCGCTCGGTCACCAAGTTCTCGGGACGAGCCACCGAACCGGCCGCCATCCCTGGCCTGGTCAACGAGGCGATCAGCAACATGTGGGCCGACCGCATCCGCCCGGTCGAAATCGAAATCCCGCCCGACACCCTGTTCGCCAGCGACGACATCAACCTACTGCCAGGCGTCGAACGGCCCGCCCCAGCCGCCGGTGATCCCGACCTCATCGAACAGGCCGCCCAGGCGCTCGGCAACGCCAAACACCCGGTCATCTTCGCCGGTGGCGGAATCATCACCTCCGAAGCCTCCGCCGAACTTCAGCAACTAGCCGAAACGCTCCAGGCCGGCGTGATGATGACGCCGAACGGCAAAGGCGCCATCGACGCTCGAAGCCCGTTTGCCCTCAACACCATCTCCGTCCGGGAGGAAATCGCCAGGGCCGATGTCATCTTCGTCGTGGGCACCCGCTTCCTCGAAGCCTCCACCCAGCCGTGGGGTCCGAAGGGCAATCGGACCGTCATCCAGTTGGATATCGATCCCGAGGAAATTGGCCGCAACACCCCGGTCAATATGGGCCTCGTCGCCGATGCGAAGGCTGGCCTCGCCGCCCTCGTCGATCGCGTCAGCGCCGCCAGCATCAGCCGGCCGTCGCGCGAGAAGGAACTCGCCGAACTCCAGTCCGCCAGCCTTGAAAAGGTGAACTCGGTCCAACCACAGGCCGGGTTCGCCCAGGCCATCCGCGCCGAACTCCCGGAGGACGGCATCTACGTCGGCGAAATGACCCAGATCGCCTACTTCTCCGGGATCGGCTTCCCGGTCTACCAGCCTCGCACCTACTTCACGCCGGGCTACCAGGGCACCCTCGGCTGGGGCTTCCCCACATCGCTTGGCGTGAAGGTCGGCGCTCCCGATCGCGTCGTCGTCTCGATTAACGGCGATGGCGGTTTCGGCTTCGCGCTTAACGAACTCGCCACCCAGGCCCAGCACGGCCTGGCCAGCATCACCCTCGTCTTCAACGACTCCGCTTACGGAAACGTCCGCCGCATCCAGACCGTCGAGTTCAACGGCCGCACCATCGCTTCTGATCTGCGCAACCCGGATTACGGAAAGCTGGCCAGCGCCTTCGGCATCGCCGGACGCCGCGCCACGACGCCAGGCGAACTCCGCACCCAACTGGCGGATTCGATCAAGGCCAATGAACCGACCCTGATCGAAATCCCGGTGGAGGCCATGCCAGATCCCTGGAAGCTGCTCAAGATCCGCTAACCATCCATCGGCGGCAAATGCAAAGGGGAGGTCGTTTGGTGGAACCTCCCCTTTGCATTCGCCAAGACGTGGCGAACCGGGCTACTCATCCTCGCTCATCGACAGCACGCCTGTATCGAGCAATTGCCGGGTCAGGTATGCGTTGTTGGCCAGAATCAGCTTGATGGCATAAGTGGAAGCCGCTCCCGCGGCCTGGAATCCCGCCGACTCCAGTTCCTGCTCCACCGTCTTTCCCGTTACCCCGGCGGCCTCGTCCGCCTCCTCGTGCAGCAGATCGTTCAGGTAGCCATAGAGTTCGTTCTCGGTCATCCCCAGAATGTCATCGATCCGGTTATCCGCCATCCGTCGATCCCTCTCGTGAAAAGCCATCGCTCATCCGTTCGATTGCATGTCCAACAGGCGAAGTGTGGCATGAGCGCGATGCAATCGTCTTCCCTCACTTTGTGCAATCAATACCAGAGGCCGGTGCGGAGCGCACAACACCGCCGGAATCGCGCCGGAATGAAGGTCCAATCGCTCGTTTGCACCGTCGAAACCCACTGGTATACTCAAGGAGCCTGCGAGTTCGTCATCGACGAGCGCCGTACGCAAGCCAGCGGGCCAAGTGCACAAGTCCCAATGTTTCTTCAGCCATCTGGAGAAAGAGGAGCTACGCGCATGGCATACGTCATCGCCCAACCATGCATCGGCACCAAGGATGCTTCGTGTGTGGAGGTCTGCCCGGTCGACTGTATCCACTCGGATGACGATCAGGAGCAGTACTTCATCAATCCCGCGGAGTGCATCGACTGCGGTGTCTGCGCCGAAGTCTGCCCGGTCGAAGCCATCTTCTTCGAAGATGACCTCCCCGAGCAGTTCGCGGAGTTCAAGGCCCGCAACGCCGCCTACTTCAGCTAGGCTGCCTGCTCGCTCGAGGATCGCGGAGAGAACCCGGACGAGGTGTTGTCGTCCGGGTTCTAGTTTTTCGTGCGATCCGGTGGTCGTCAGGCCGCCGGGGTCGCTTCCGCCTCTGGCGAATCGTCGTCCGGTTCCGTCGTCGGCACCAGATCCGCTGGCAAGTCCGGCAGCGAGAATCTCGCGGTCCAAATTCCATCGGCGTTGATGATGTAGATGGTCCCGGTGGACTCCTCCACAATTACGTCCTGAATCCCCTCGAACGGCTCGGCCACATCCACGCTCGCCGTGGAAAACCCGATCGGGAGTTTCATCTGAACCGCGTTCTGGCCCTCGGAGTCAAACGCCACGATCCGGCCATCCTCGTTGTCCTCGCCGACCACCGCCTGGTAGAGATAGCCCGATGCGCCCTGACCCACCAGCGAAATCGCCCGGTCCTCTCCGATATAGTTCGGTTGTACGTCCGACGCGAGATCGCCCAGGTACATCGTCTGCACGGTCCCATCATCCAGGAGCAGGTAGATGCTCCCGTCGATGGCGATGTCCGTGGCATACGCCACACTATCCCGTGCGCCGGTCAGCAGCCAGTCCACGGGCGCGGCTTCCTGGCCGCTCTCGGTGTCGGCTATGTTGAACCGGTAGATCTGCCGGTACTCCGACTCGAGCAGGTACACAGACCCATCGAACGCCGCGATCGGCCCCGGATTCCACTCCTGATTGTTAATCCGCCCAAGGCCAATCGCCCGCCACTCCTGCGACTCGACCGGCAGCATGAACACCGTGTCGCCGTCGGTGACGTATAGCCCCCGGAAGTCGAACGCCACGCCCCACAGGTTGCCCACCTCGGTATCGTCGATCACCTCGCCTTGTGAAAGGATCGTGATCAACTCCGGCGTCGCGCCAGTATCGTTGGGCCGGTACTGGTACAGGCTCCCGGCCACGAAGAACACTCCGGCGGGCGTATTGACCCCCTGGACGGTGGCATCGCCGAACTCCTCGGGCAGCGACCCTATCCGCTGCACGTCACTCATCCGGACCACGTTGGTCTCGGCGTCCAGCATCTCGGTCACGGCGACCTCGCGTTGGTCAAGGGCATCCGGGGAAAGCTCCGCGTCCCGGGCCTTGTCGATCTCGTTCTCCGCCGCCTCGAGTTCCTCGATCACGTCCTCCGGCGTATCGGCGTCCCGGGCCGCCAGGATGCGCGCATCGATCGAAGCCAGCGTCGCCGCCTCATCGACTTCGGATTCGAGGTAGGTGTCCCGCATCCACATTCCGCCCAACACCAACCCGACGATGATCACCGCCATCAGCGGCCACACCCAGTTCGACCCGATCACCGGCAGCCGCGGCAGGCGATGCCGCCAGTTCGATTCCCCGATGTACTGGCTCTGGTTGCGGAACAGGTCGACCCCATGCGTGCCCGGCGCCCCGAACTCCGCCACCTCGGATCGCTTCCGCCACCCGACGTCGCGCTCCGGTGGAGGCTCGAATATCCGCTGAAGACGTTCCTGGCTAGGGAGCACCCTTCGCCTTTTGCCTGGCTGGACTTTCTCGCCATACACCGGAACCGAGGCAACGTCTTCTGGAAGCTCAGGAATCACGGCCCCTGGAACCGTCGCCAGTTCCTCGGTGGTCCCTGGCCGCAACTGCCTGGCTATCGCCTTCCCGTGTCGCCACCGGTCCTTCGCCCTCCGCCTCACATCACCGACTGTCTGGATCTGCGACACGTTCGGCAGCGGCGGAAAACCCACGACCGCCACCGCCGCCGCGGGTAGCTCACGGGCGATCACCACGTCCTTGAACAGGTCCAGTACCCGGTCCGGGTCCTTGTGATGCAACCACGTCATGTCTCGCTGGGAATGCCCGGAGGCGACCGTCTCCTCGATATATGCCTGGCCCATCGCCGCGGTCGTCAGGATAATCGTGTCTCCCGCGCGAACCTCCGTCTGGGCCATCAGTGGCGCCGTCCACGACGCGAAGCCAAGCGGCTCGGCCTGGTTGGGTATCGACTCGTCTGGCTGATAATGCGGGAACCACGAATCGAACTCGGGCACCGTATACACCAGGCCGTCCTCGACCAGGATCAGTTGCCCCGGCGGCACATGCCCCAGCGTGGCGGTATGCCCCTCGAACACCAGCGCCGTTACCCCGATGTGAGACGCCTCCTCGGTCTTTCCCTTCAGGGAAATCTCACCGTTCCGGCTGACAACCACGCCGTTGGCCGCCGCCATCGCGCGGCCAAGCGCCTCATCGGCGGGGAGATGCCGTAACCGCCGCAATTCGGTGAGGATGATTTCCCGCGCTTCGTTCGCCAGCTCGATACCATGCCACGACCGGTTGACCGGCTCGGTCGCGACGATATACCCCCGCCGCTCGGTTCCTGGAAACCCCGCGAGATCGACGGCTATCCATCGCCGCGCATCCGAGGGCGAGCCCCCCGCAACCGCGAAACCCACCGCTGTCGCCGCCGAAAGCGTCACGCTGGCCAGCCTCCCGCTTCCGGTGAACCAATCGCGGAGCATGTCTGGCGCAAGCCAACCACGCCGCGACCCGCCGCTCGCCAACCAGGACCAGCGCCAATCGCGATGTGGACGTTATCAGCAGAACTCGAAATCATACGGAACCGGCGCTATCTCGCGTTGTGGAATCCATCGCAAACCGCCCGCCAGGACAAAAGGCATCCCCAGGCTCACCGGATGAGTATAGCGGCCTGTCACAAGACAGCCGCTTCGCTCGACAATCAGGTGAAATCTGAACCGCGCTACTGGTTGTACCGGGCCGAAGAACCCAACCGGCCATTCGTCGTGGCCGCGATGGTCGACGCCGAAGGAACGGCGATCGAGCGCCCGCCCGGAGCCGGTGACGCTCCCCGCCCCTGGCCATCGGAGCGATCACGGGACGGCCCTCGTCGCCCTCCCGCCGCCCGTGAATTCGACCGCACGCTCACCAGGAGCGACTCCGCGCGCTGGCGCAGCTTCATGCCAACATGCCCGAGGTCCTCGGTCAGCCGCACCGCGTGTTCGAGAATCGTTGCCGCGTCATCCATCTTGCCAAGCGAAATCAGGCGCGCCCCAATGTTCACCAGCATCATCGCCTCGCCGTAGGTGTCTCCCACCTCACGGGAAACGTCGAGCGCCTCCTCATAGGTATCCATCGCCACCGGCATCCCGGCCATGTCCTGCGCCACCGCCAGGTGCTGGAGCGCCTGGCCGAACAGGGCTCGCTGGTCGGGAATGGTCTCCGCCAGGTTGGCCGCCTGCTCCAACGCCTCGATGGCCGCATCCTCGTCACCCTGGCGCTGGGAAAGCCTGGCCAGCCGCCCGTAGATGCGCACCGCGGACGCGCGCTGATTGTTGCTCGCCGCCAGTTGGAGCGCCGCGTCGTACAGCCGAATCGCCTCCGCCGGTTGATCAGACTCCATCGCCAGCGCGCCAAGCGCGGAAAGCGTCTGGATCTCTTCTTCTGGCCGGCCAAGCTCCCGGTACAGGTCGAGCGCGTGAGACAGGTGCTGACGTGCCTGGCCCGGCTCTCCCTCCGACACATGGATCGTGCCCAGCAGGCTCAACATGCCCGCCTGCAGGTCCAGGTCGTCCGCCGACCTCGCCGCCACGATCGCCTGCTGGATCGCCTTGATCGCATCGCCCGCCTGGTCGAACTTCCACAACGCCTCGCCGATGCTCGCCAGCCACTGGGCTTCATGGACTGAATCGTCATTCGCCCGCGCCAGATCCAGCGCCAGCATCAGGTAGTTCAGGGCCTCCACTGGCTGGTTCATTTGGGAGTAGGTCACGCCGAGCCCGCCGTAGGCACGCTGTTCGAGCAACTCGTCGTTTGCCGCCCGCGAAAGCTCCACGGCGTGCTTGTACGCGGCCATCGCGGCCTCATGACGCCCCAGCGAAAGCAGCGTCGAGCCATGCTGCACGGCTTCTTGAGCAGCCGCCGGTTGATTGCCGCGCTGCTCCTCGACCCGGATCAGGTCAGACTCGCGCTTGGCCGCCTCCTGCAGCCGGCCAAGTTCCCGTTCTGCTCGCGAGAGCATCTCGAGGCAGGCATTCTCAAGCTGAAGGTCTCCAATCTCCTTCGCCAGCGCCAGGCCGTGCTCGAAGTGGTCGACCGCCTTATCGAGCTGCCCCAGTTGCACGAGCGTCTCGGCGTGCGCGTAAACCATGCGCGCTTCCAGGGGAACATCGTCCGCCGCCCGCGCGGCCTTCGCCGCCCGCGCCTGCAGCGACGCCAAGGTCTCTGGATCGATCGTTGCCCGCCTGATTTCGATTTCTCGAACCGCGCTGTCGGCCAGGCCCCGCGCGTAGCCGATGCGCTCGCTCGACCGAGCCGCCCGCTCGAATACCTGCATCGCGCCCTGGATGTCGCCATCGCGGCGCATCAGGTCTCCAAGCAGGATCGCCGAGTCCACTTCATCCTGGGTGTCCGACTGCTCCGGGCCGAGTTCAACCTGCTGCTGCAACAGCACGCGCGCCCGCTCCCCGTCTCCGGCCGCGAACGCCCGCTGGCCGAGCCGCGCGAGCGCCTTTCGCCCGCCCTGAACGTAGCCAACCCGCTGAGCGGCCCGGTACGCGTCGCGCAGGAGCTTCTCACGCTCCCGGCCCGGGTCTTCCGAAGGCAGCAGCGTGTCCAGGCGCAGGGCCGCGTCCACGGTCTGCCGATCAAATCCCTTCGCGTGCGCGGCCGCATGGGTCAGTCGCGCCAGCACCGTCGCGAACTCCCGATCCGAGTCGATCCGCTCATCGATAATCAGGTCGAGGCTCTTGAAGTCATCGTCCGAAAGCGCATCGAGCACCGCCGGATGCCGCACCTCGCTCACCGCGCCGGCGATCGATCGCCTCCGCCCCACAACCTCGCGAGAAATTTGAACCAGCACCGCGCTTCCGCCGCGACGTCCCTTTCCGGCGAGCTTTTCCATCCAGTTACTCACCAAGCACGCTCCTCATTCATGGCCTCGGCCAAAACATCCAACGTTACGTTTCCGCCCGATACGATGACGGCAACCTTTTTACCCACAAGCGCTTCCCGCTGCTTGCGTGCCCCGGCCAGACCCGCGGCTCCGGCTCCCTCGGCCAGCACCCGCGTGGTTTCGAGCAAGGTCAGCATCGACCGCTTCAGTTCGCTGTCGTCCACAAGCACGATGTCATCGACCATCTCCCACAGAATCCGTGCTGGCAGCGCGAACGCCTCACGGGTCGCCACGCCTTCCGCGAACGTCCGCATCGACTCGTAGCTATGGAGGGTCCTGTCCCGCCAGGAGTCGTGGACAACCGGCGCCCCGGTGGCCTGAACGCCCGCCACATACAGGTCAGGCTTGATGCCCTTGCCCGCGATGCATGCCCCGCAGAGACCGCTCCCGCCACCGGTCGCCACGAATACCGCATCCACGTCCGGTTCCTCTTCGAGGATCTCCAGCGTGTGGGTCGCGACCCCCGCGATGAGGTGCGGCTCGTTGGCCGAATGAACGAATACCTTACCGTTGCTCTCAGCATACGCCTTCGATGCAACAAGGCAATCATCGAAATCCGCGCCGTGATGGATAACCTCGGCTCCCAACCGCCGCATCGACGCCACCTTCAGCGGATTGGCGCCCTCTGGCACGAAGACCGTCGCCGTGCTCCCGAACGCCATGGCGGCGTAGGCCAACGACTGACCGTGGTTCCCGGTCGACGCGCCCACGACACCGCTGGCGAGCTGCTCCCCGCCAAGCTGGCTCATGTAATAGAGCCCTCCTCGCACCTTGAACGCGCCAGTCGGCAGCATGGGTTCACATTTCACCAGAACCTCGAAGCCCAACCGCTCGGAAAGCGCTTCCGATCTCAGGAGCGGCGAGGGCCGCAGGTGCTGGCGAATGACCTTCCTCGCCCGGAACACGTCCGAGAGGGTCGGAACCGGTCCATCCCACACACGCGCCGCATTGCCGTGATTGCTGTCTTGCACGCTGGTCGTCACCACTTCTCGCTCAGGCCCGCGCCGTTCCGCGCAAGGCTCAGTGTCCAGTCATGGACCGCCCCGCCTTACGAGGCCGGTCCCGCGTTCGTACGAATGAAGCGCGCCACGGGCACGCCTTGAAAGCGATGTCCGTACACACTTATCAGTTCGCATCCGCAGTGTACCACCATGGACTCGCAGGTAAAACCTGTTCCAAATTGTCACAGAATGGCCATTGCCCACGCTCCAGCCTTACTTTCCGCTCGTCCTGGTCCCGCCAACCCTGCCATCGTTCATTTTTCGCGTCCGACTCCCCCGCGAACCCCGCTTCCCGTATAATGAGAACCCGGCGAAAGCAGCGCTTCACCCGGAGTACATCGTTGACCGAATCCCATTCCTTCCACCACAAACTCGACCAGCGCATGACCAGCGCCAACACCTTGCTATGCGTTGGGCTCGACCCCAACCTCGCCATGCTGCCCGATGGCGTGACGGCATCGCCCGAAGACATAACCGCTTTCTGCGCCAGCATCGTTGCCGCGACCCATCCATACGCCGCCGCGT
>CAZUPA010000022.1:0-6088 GCA_964622205.1 uncultured Sphaerobacteraceae bacterium | reverse complement strand
ATAACCGCTTTCTGCGCCAGCATCGTTGCCGCGACCCATCCATACGCCGCCGCGTTCAAGCCGAACCTCGCCTTTTTCACCCAGCTCGGCCCCAGGGGCCTCCAGGTCCTGGCCGATGTATGCGCCACTATCCCGGAAGACATTCCGGTGATCCTCGACTGCAAGGTCGGCGACGTTGGCGAAACGGCCCGCGCCTACGCCCGCTCCTGGTTCGACGCCTTCGATTTCGACGCCATCACCGTCAATCCCTACCTCGGCGAGGACACACTCGTTCCCTTCCTTGAATACGCCGGCCGGGGCGTGATCGTGATCTGCAAGACAAGCAATCCCGGAAGCGGAGACTTTCAGGACCGCGTCATGCGGTCCGGCGAGCCCCTGTACATGGAAGTGGCCACTCGTTGCGCCACCTGGGAGGCCACCTATCCCGCGTCCGTCGGCCTCGTGGTTGGGGCAACCTATCCAGACCAACTCGACCAGGTCCGGCGCGCTGTCGGCAATCAGGTCATCCTGCTGCCGGGCGTCGGCGCGCAGGGTGGCGATCTCCATGGCGCACTTTCCACTGGGCTCGATGCCAACGGCCGCGGGCTCCTGTGCTCCGCGTCCCGCACCATCATGCACGCGGGCTCGGGTAGCGATTTCGCGGAGAAGGCAGCACGGGCGGCCAATGAACTGCACGCAACCATCAACGCGATCCGCGAGTCGCTCGCTGGATCGGCCGTGAACGCGTAGGAGCAATTCGAATCCGGTCCCGGTGGCTGGGAGCAATCCCGCCCGCCGGATTCATCGTATACATGGGTGTGGGCGGCTCCCGCGGGGAGCCATGATTTGTGTGGGAAGAGATCGAGGGAACATGCTGGCCTGGAAGTCGTCTCCAACGAGTTGGATGCGCAACATCGCGTTGCTGCTTGTGGCGTCCGTCTTCGCGATTCCGGTCTGGAGCGCCCCCGCGCCAGCCGCCGCGTCAAACTCACTTGCCGATCGCCTCGGCCTGCCGGAGGAAATGATCCCGGTCGACTTCGGCCAGACCGATCTCCAGGTCTACGTCTCCGCCACCGGTCACACCATTTCCGGCACCATGCTCGATTACTGGCGAGCCAACGGCGCTTCGTCGGTCTATGGAAATCCCATCTCGGAGGTCTTCGCCGGGACCAATGGCCTCTTCAGCCAGGCGTTCGAGCGTGGCATCTTTCAGTACAACCCGTCCTGGACGCTCACCGATAACCCAACCGTGCGGCTCCAGCCGATCGGCCGCCAACAGATCGCCCAGCGGGCAACCACCACCCGCTCCGACGGGCGCCGCACCACCGGCGACCGCCGCCTATCCGCCTGGCAGCCCGGCTCCCAGCAGGAAGCCCGGTCCACCGAGGTCTATAATCAGGGTGGGAGATTCAGCGACATCACCGGCTACTCGATCGCCGGGGAATTCCAGACCTGGTACGACGGGCACGAAGGCTGGTTCTATGTTGGCGCGCCAATCAGCGAACCGATGCGCGAACGCGGAACCACCGTGCAGTACTTCGAGAACACGATCCTGATCATCAGCGAGGGCGCCGTCCGCCCCGCTCCACTCCCCTTCGAGCATCCGGACCGGTACGGAATCGACATCACTCCCGTCAACCGGACTGGTCAACCAGAATTCTCGGAAGCGCTCTTCATCAACCGCCCAAACCCCTACGGCGTCGATGTCACCACCATCCCCGGCCGTAAATACATGGTCGTCAATGTCGCCGAACAAACGCTGTACGCCTATCAAGGAGATCAACTCATCCTCCAGACACTCGTCAGCACCGGCACCGAACCCAACACCACCGAAATCGGCTTTTTCCGGGTCCGCATTAAGTACCCCATGAAGGACATGACGGGCGTCACCGATGGCAGCGGAGCCGTTACCGCGGTGGGGACCGCCGCCGATGGCGCATCCGGCTCCGAATATCTGGTGCCAGATGTTCCCGATGTCATGTTCATCAACTACGAGGCGGAAGCGCTTCACGGCGCCTACTGGCACAACAACTTCGGCACGCGCATGAGTCATGGCTGCATCAACCTGCCACTCGACGTCTCCGGCTTCCTGTTCGATTGGGCGCCGCTCGGCACCGCCGTGACGGTCATCGAATAACGCCGGGCATGCTACGATCCTGACATTCGATCAGCGTCGGATCAGGGGAACCCGCGCGTTCTGCCCGCCCCCGTCGCCTGCGGTTCGGAGTAGAGAGCGCCAGTATTGACCACGCCAACCATGGGCCGCGACAGGGTCCAGATCGTCGCCATGGCCAACCAGAAGGGCGGGGTCGGCAAGACCACCACGGCCGTCAATGCCAGCGTCGAACTCGCGCGTCATGGTATCCGCGTGCTGCTGGTGGACCTCGACCCACAGGGCAACACCACCTCGTCCCTGGGGATCGACAAGACCGGCCTGGAGCACACGGCGTACGACGTGATCCTCGGCGACACGGCGGCGGACCAGGCGATCCTGCCGTCCATCCGCCCCAACCTCGATCTGCTTCCGACCACCGCCGACCTCGCCGCGGCCGAAGTGGACCTCGTCGAGGTGGTCCATCGCGAGCGCCAGTTGAAGAACGCGCTTGCCCAGATCTCCGCCAACTACGACCTCGTCATCATCGACTGCCCTCCCTCGCTTGGGTTGCTCACCGTGAACGCGCTGACCGCCGCGACCGGCGTCATCATTCCCATCCAGAGCGAGTTCCTCGCCCTGGAAGGCGTCAGCCAGTTGATCACGACCATCGACCTGGTGAAGCGACAACTGAACCCTGGCCTGGACCTGCTGGGAGTCCTCATCACCATGTACGACTCCCGCACCAACCTTTCGAACAGCGTGGTTGAGGAGGTCAGGCGTTTTTTCCCCGATCGCATCTTCGAAACGCTGGTTCCACGGTCCGTGCGACTGGCGGAGGCGCCCAGTTACGGCCAGTCGATCGTTGAGTACGATCCCTCCTCGCGAGGCGGCCGTGCGTACGCCGATTTCACCGTTGAACTTATCGATCGGCTCGGACTGCGGTACGATTAGCCATTGGCACACGCTGGCTCCCTGCTTCCGCGCTGTGACGCCCCCCTACAATCCACCCCAGGAGTTCTCCCCCTCATGAGCACGACCGTTCATCCCGGACATGTCCTCGACGCCTCCGTCGAACCTTCCAACCCATATGGATCGTCCATGCGGGACGACAAGTTCGTCGGGCTTGGCCTCACGTTCGACGATGTCTTCCTGCTGCCCGCCCGCTCCGACGTGCTGCCAAACACCGTGAACACCAGCACGCGCATCGCGGCCGGTATCGTCCTCAACATCCCCATGCTGTCGTCCGCAATGGACACGGTCACCGAGGCGCGTCTAGCTATCGCCCTGGCCCGCGAGGGCGGCATGGGAATCGTCCACCGCAATCTCTCGATCGAAGACCAGGCCGCCGAAATCGACAAGGTCAAGCGCTCCGAGTCCGGCATGATCGTCGAACCGGTCACCCTCGGTCCCGACCAGCCGGTCAGCGACGCGCTCGCGGTCATGGAGCGCTACCACATCTCCGGCGTCCCCATTACTGACGAAGACAACCGCCTCGTCGGCATCCTCACCAACCGCGACCTGCGCTTCAACCAGGACGGCGATCAACTCATCCGGGACGTGATGACCAGGGAGCCCCTCTACACAGCCCCCACTGGGACCACCCTTGACCAGGCCAGCGAGATCCTCCACCAGCACAAGGTCGAGAAACTGCCAGTCGTTGACGAAAGCGGGTACCTGACCGGGCTCATCACGGTCAAGGACATTCAGAAGAAGATCCAGTATCCGAACGCCACCAAGGACGAGCGCGGGCGTCTCCGGGTTGGCGCCGCCGTGGGCGTCGGTCATGACGCGGAGGAACGCGCGGAAGCGCTCGTCGCAAAGGGCGTCGACCTGATCGTGGTCGATACCGCCCATGGACACAACGCCGGCGTCATCGAAATGGTTCGCCACCTCAAGGCGAGACTCGACGTTCCCATCATGGCCGGCAACATCGCCACCGGCGCGGCCGCCGCCGCCCTGATCGAAGCTGGCGCGGATGCGGTCAAGGTCGGTGTCGGACCAGGCTCCATTTGCACTACCCGTGTCGTCTCTGGCACCGGTGTCCCGCAGATCACCGCCATCAACGAGGTCGCGAAGATCGCCAATCCACTCGGTGTCCCGGTCATCGCCGATGGCGGCATCCAGTACTCTGGCGATCTTGCCAAGGCGATTGCCGCCGGCGCCGACTGCGTCATGCTGGGCAGCCTCTTCGCCGGTCTCGACGAGAGTCCGGGGGAAGTCATCATCTTCCAGGGCGAGCGCTTCAAGGAATACCGCGGCATGGGCTCGCTCGGCGCCATGAAGGCCCGATCCTTCTCCAAGGACCGGTACTTCCAGGAAGATATCGGCAACGTCGCCAAGCTCGTCCCCGAAGGTATCGAGGGCCGGGTCGCCTACAAGGGATCGCTCGCGCCGCTCGTTTACCAGCTCGTCGGCGGGCTCCGCTCGGCGATGGGTTATGTCGGCGCTGCCGACATCCTGTCGCTCCGCAACGACACGCAGTTCATCCAGGTCACCGCGGCGGGTCTGCGCGAAAGCCACCCGCACGACGTGGCCGTCACCAAGGAAGCTCCGAACTATCGCGTTGGCGGCAGCGCCTGATCCACCCGTCGTCCAGGAGGAATTGACATGGGCACGTTTGACCTCACCACCGACTTTGGCAAGCGGGTGGAAAACCGGCTCCGGAACGAGCAGGTCATCTGGATCGTCACGGTTAGCGAGCGGGGAATCCCCCAGCCTTCACCCGTCTGGTTCCACTGGGACGATGGCGCCATCGTCATCCATAGCCAGCCAGAAACGCCAAAGGTCCGGGCAATCCGCGCCAATCCGAACGTCGCCCTCCATTTCAACGCCACGCCAAGCGGCGGCGATGTTATTGTGATCGGCGGCATGGCGACAATCGTCAACGAGGGCGAGGTTTCGACGCCAACGCCCGATTTCGCGGCCAGGTACGCGTCTGGCTATGCGGGTCTCGGTCTCACGAATGACACGTTCGCCCAGGACTACTCCCAGCTCATTCGCGTCGAACCGTCCACGCTGCGAGGCTTCTAGCGGAGCACTGGTCCGGCTCGCGTGTCCTGAACGGAGGCTGGGGGAGGGGATTGGAGTGAACGGCACCGGGTCCCTGTTACGGCCTCAACCGGAAGTAGATCAGGAACCACGCTGGCCATCCATATCCGAGTGGCCGCGAAAGGTCATCTGGGCCACCTCCCAGATCGTCCTCTTTCTCGCGCTCTTCCAGGCCTACAAGATGGTCCGGAAGACCTTCATCACCCGCGCCGAGCAGGTCGCCTATGACAATGCGCTGGATATCCTCAACATCCAGGGCAAGCTCGGCCTCAACTTCGAACTGTCGTGGCAGCGCTGGGTGCTCGATCAGGGAAGCCTGATCAAGGTCTTCAACAACATCTACGCCTACTACATGTATGGCTTCTACGCCTGCGCCATCATCCTGCTCGTCATGTCCCCCATCCGCTACCGGTACCTGCGCCGGGTCTTCATCATCTCCATGCTGGTCGCGGTGCCCTGGTATGCAATCTACCCGCTCGCGCCACCCCGATTCATGGAGCCATACGGTTGGCCATTCGTCGATACCCTCGCCGTGTATGGCCCGAACTACTTCAGCGAATCTGGCCTGGTCACGGCCAACCGGTTCGCCGCCATGCCCAGCATGCATTGTGGCTGGACCATGGTGGCCGGACTGATGATCTCGGCGGCCATGCCATGGCGCTGGCTTGGCCGGTCTCTGTTCGTATTCCTCACGCTGCTGCTCGCCGTCACCGTGATGGTCACTGGCAATCACTACTGGCTCGACATCATCGGCGGCTGGCTGGTTGTCGCGGTCTCGCTCGCCATCAACCAGCTGCTCCCATTCCCCCTGCCTATCGCCTGGCCGTGGCGGGACCAGGCGACCTCCGCGTCCTCCCCGTTGACGCGCGGCTCAGCCAGCGAATATCAATAACATTAAATAAGCAGTTCGGGGGTGTTGACTTTTGCGTTATCGGTCGATATGATGCGAAGGCGCTGGTGAGTCGC
>CAZUPA010000021.1:25796-31515 GCA_964622205.1 uncultured Sphaerobacteraceae bacterium | reverse complement strand
GGTGCCGGAGGGGAGATTCGAACTCCCACGCCTTTCGGCAAAGCATTTTGAGTGCTCCGCGTCTGCCATTTCGCCACTCCGGCAATGCCTGCGCAGTGTACCGCAACCGCATCCAATCGTGCATCACGGCACCTCAGGGCCACTCACGGGCTGGAAGCGGACACGCGGGGCCCAGCACACGGGTGACCAAAAGTGAGCGGCTGGGGCATACTACAGCGTGCCATGGCGATTATGCGAACGCGCCATCCCTCGTTTCCGGACTGCCTGTTCCAAAAGGTCGTTTTCTGTTGTATGTCCTAGAACCCATGACCCAGGAAGATGTCGAAGAGGTTTCCGCCGTGGAACGCCTCTGTTTCACGAACCCCTGGCCGCAATCCGCTTATCGCCGAGAACTCCGTAACCCGGACCAGAACTACTACATCGTCCTCCGCGACGATCCCGAGGCCGACCTCCAGGAGAACGACCCCGAAACGAGCGGCAACGGCGACCTCGCGATGTTCACGCCCAGGCAAGGCTCCCGCCGCCCGCGCCGCTTCACCCTGTGGCCACTCGGACGACGCCAGGCCAGCAACCACACACCGCCGATCATCGGCTTCTCGGGCATGTGGAACCTCCTCGACGAAGCCCACGTCACCACCATCGGCGTCACCCCGGAACTGCGCGGCAAGGGACTCGGCGAACTGCTCTTCCTCGCCCTCGTCGACGAAGCCGTCCGGCGCGGCGTCAACTGGCTGACGCTCGAAGTCCGCGTCAGCAACGCCTCCGCCCAGGCACTCTACCGGAAATACGGTTTCACCATCCAGGGCCGCCGGCCCCGCTACTACAGCGACAACAACGAGGACGCCTTCATCATGTGGTCCGGCTCACTGCGCGACCCGGACTACCTCCACCAAATCGACATTCTCCGCCGCCGTCTCGCCCACCGCCTCAGCTTCGACCAGGAACCCAGCACCACCTGATCCCACGCGCCCCAACCGGATGGAACCCCATCGTGAACATACTCGGCATCGAAACATCCTGCGATGAAACCGCGGCCGCCGTCGTCAGCGATGGCTATCGCGTCCATTCGAACGTCATCTCATCCCAGATCGCCCTTCACGAAGGTTACGGCGGGGTCGTTCCCGAACTCGCCGCCAGAGGCCAGATCCAGGCCATCATCCCGGTCGTCCAGGAGGCCGTCGCCACCTCCGGTCTGGAATGGGCCGATCTCGACGCCATCGCCTTCACCCAGGGGCCCGGCCTCGCTGGCTCGCTGCTCGTCGGCGTCAACGCCGCCAAGGCGCTGGCGCTCTCCAGGGGACTTCCCCTGGTTCCCGTCAATCACCTCGAAGGGCATGTCTACGCCAACTG
This sequence comes from uncultured Sphaerobacteraceae bacterium, assembly GCA_964622205.1. Lineage (GTDB taxonomy): Bacteria > Chloroflexota > Chloroflexia > Thermomicrobiales > UBA6265 > JACCYX01. Next base: position 30,165 of record CAZUPA010000021.1, on the reverse strand, counting down.
GCTCGCCCTCGATTCCGCCACGGTCGAGCCTCCCCCCCTGCCCGCCATCTGCCTGCTCGTCTCCGGCGGCCACACCGAACTGCTGCTGGTCGAAGGCGCCGCAACCCTCACCATCCTCGGCCGCACCATCGACGACGCCGCGGGCGAAGCCTTCGACAAGGGCGCGCGCCTGCTCGGCCTCGGTTATCCTGGCGGCCCCGCCATCCAGAAGGCATCCGCGGGCGGCGATCCCCATCGCTTCGCCTTTCCCCGCTCCGATCTCGGCGGTTCGCTCGATTTCAGCTTCTCGGGTTTGAAGACCGCCCTCTTGCGCGAAGTCGATCCATACCGGATCGTAACCCCGGCGCCGCCGGCCGACCCGCACGCCCTGTTCCCGCGCCACCGTCCACCAACCTTCCGGGAAGACGCTCCCATCGCGGACCTCGCGGCCTCGTTCGAGGAAGCCATCGTCGATGTGCTCGCCTCCAAGGCCGTGCGCGCCGCCAGGGTCCACAACGCCCGGTCGATCATGCTCGCGGGAGGGGTGGCGGCCAACCGGAAGCTGCGCGACCGGCTGTCTGAGTACGCCGCCAACGAATGGGACGAGGACGACCTGCCCGAAATCAGGTGGCCGGACCTCTCGCTCTGCACCGACAACGCCGCCATGATCGCGGGACGCGGCTGGGTCGACTTCACCAACGGAATCAGGGCCGGGGCGGACGCGGATGCGTATCCCCGCTGGCCAATCGGAACCACGCCGGTATCTCGATAGCGGCGAACTGAAGGAGCAACGTGTGACAACCGGCCGGGAATACGACGATAGACTCGTGGAACAGGCCCAGGCCCTCGCGGAGGACCTCGCCCGCCAGGCTGGAGCCATCCTCCGAGACCGCCTCGAAGGCGAGCGCGACGTGACCCACAAGGGGACGGTTGACCTTGTCACCGACGCCGATCAGGCATCGGAAGCCCTCCTCCATGCCGGGCTCCTCGCCGCCTATCCGGATTTCCGCCTGATCGGCGAGGAAGGCTCCGTTGGCGCGCCCGTCACCATCGAAGAGCAACCGTGGGGGTGGGTCTTCGATCCGCTCGATGGCACCACCAACTACGCGCATCGCTACCCACACTTCGCAGTATCCATCTGCCTGGAGTACAACGGCGAACCCGTCATGGGCGTCGTCTACGACCCCATGCGAGACGAGATGTTCTCCGCTCGCAAGGACCACGGCGCCACCATGAACGGCAAGCCCATCCACGTCACCACCGAGGCCAACCTCCAGCACGCCATGCTGGCCAGCGGCTTCTCCTACCAGATCGCCGACCGCCCCCAGCAGTTCGCCATGTGGGAAGTCCTGAACAATCGTGCCCGCGCCGTCCGCCGCGACGGCGCGGCCGCGCTGAACATGTGCTGGGTTGGCATCGGCCGCCTCGATGGCTTCTGGGAACGGCCCGTCCAGGCCTGGGACATGGGCGCCGGGGTGGTGATCGTCCGCGAGGCGGGCGGCATCGTCTCCGCCCTGGAGCACCCTGGATTCGATCTCTACACGCCCGAGGCGCTGGCCGCCAATCCAGTCCTCCACGCCGCGCTGCAAAAGGTCATCGTGGAAGTCGCCGCCAGCCACCCGCGCGTGTCCACGCCGGTCTGACCGGACGGCATAACTCCCACACAGGCGTGCATATCTCTCGAATGAGCATGATTACCGTGTATTATCATCCTCTCGCGCACCTGTGATCACCGCCGCTGGCCGGTGTAGGCGCGGAACACCGTCCGGATGCCGCACGACCGGGCTCGAGAGATCATCATCCATCACCCCCGCGCACGGCGATCGTGCCGGGAAGGAGGTCCAGGTCGATGAAACTGATCCTTGCCGTAGTTCAGGATGAAGACACGGATGCTCTGACCGAAGCGCTCATCGGCGCCGGTTACCGGTTTACCAAGATCAGCACCACGGGTTCGTTCCTGCGTACCGGCAACACCAGCCTGATGATTGGCGTGGAAGACGCCGGCGCCCCTGGCGTGCTCGATATCCTGCGGAAGACGTGCCGGCGCCGGACCCAGATCGCGGTCCCCTACTCGCCCGCGCTCGAACCAGGCCTGCTCTACATGCCCGAGAACTTCGAGGTGGAAGTCGGCGGCGCGGTCGTCTTCGTCGCCAACGTCTCCCGCTTTGAACGCATCTAGGCACCCACGGAAACACGTCCCCTTCACACGTACGGGCGGACCTGCCGCCGGTGGCACGCTCCCTCATCCATGGGCGGCGCAGGCGGCTGTTGTCCGCCCCGCCGCACCTCATCATGCCTGCCCCGTCCCTCGCCGCCAACCAGCCACCGTGGTACAAGAGACACCAAATGGCGCGAATCCGCGCGCCCGTATCGCGTACTCAGCAAGGGGCAGCAACCGGTGACGAATGGAACAGGCGGATGGATCGACCAGGTCTCCCGCGAAAAGATCGTGGATGTCTCGAAAGCTCTGGTCTCCATCCCCAGCGTAAGCGGCGACGAACTCCAGGTCATGACCTTCGTCCAGCAATGGCTGGATGAGCGCGGCATCTCCTACGTGGTCACCTCGAAGGACCCGAACCGCCCCAACGTCATCGCCACCGTCGGAAACGTCGAATCCGGCCCCGTCATCGCCATGAACGGCCACCTCGACACCGTCCCCATCTCCGACGCTTCCTCGTGGAAAACCGACCCCTTCGAAGGCGTCGTCAACGAGGATGGCTCTCGCTTGTACGGCCGTGGCGCATCCGACATGAAGAGTTCCGTCGGCGTGATGATGACCATGCTCGAACTCTTCCGCGACGCCCAACTCGATGGCGCCCTCCAGGCCCACATCGTCTCCGATGAAGAAGTCGGCGCGGAATTCGGCACCCTCCACGTCCTCGACGAGATTGAGGCTGGCCGCCTCCCCCGCCCCGACTACGTCTTCATCGGCGAAGGCAGCGAACTCAAGGTCCGCAACGCCGAGCGCGGCGGCCTCGCCATCAACGTCACCTTCCTCGGCCGCGCATCCCACACCGCCGCCGCCAGGGTCACCGGCATCAACGCCATCGCCAAGGCCGCCAAGGGCGTCCTCGCGCTGGAGGAACACCTCGAACAGTTCCACCCCTCCATCGGCCACCCGGTCATCAGCGTGAACATGATCGAGGGCGGCGTGGCCCACAACGTCGTGCCTGGCTCCTGCACCATCTCCATCGACCGCCGCCTCATCCCAGGCGAAACGAAGGAATCGGTTGTCGCGGACATCGTCGCCAGGTTCGACGCCATCGCCGCCGAAGACCCCGATTTCCGCTACGAACTCGATGTCGACCCCGATGGCAGTTACATCGCGGCCAACATCACGCCGGAGGACTCGCCGCTGGTCCAGGCCTTCCAGGAAAGCGTCCGCCGCGTCCTCGGCAAGGAACCTGAATTCTTCGTCCAGTGGGCTGGCATGACCGACGGCCGATTCTACCGGCAGCACGACATCGACACCGTCGGCATGGGGCCGCGCGGCGAGGGCGCCCACGGCGCGAACGAATCGATCCTGATCGACGACCTCGTGCTCGAAGGCAAGATCTACGCCGAAACCATCGCCCGGCTCCTCAACGCCCGGTAACGAAAACGGGCGGGCAAGGACAGGTGTGGCACTGCCTGTCCTTGCCCGCGAACCACCCCCTGTAGCACGTCACGTAAACACCAAGTATAACCGTCATCCCGAGCGGAGCGAGGGAGTCCCGGACGAAGTCCTTCCGCCGTCAGGCGGACTCCCGATCGGCGAAATCCCTACACATGTCACCGAAATACGACATCTGTGTCGCCGTCCCGTCCGCCCGGCCCAATCTTCACCGTCAGACTGGCATCATCCGCCGCCCGCCAACGCCGCGATCTCGTCGATCGCGCTCGGATTCTCCAGCGCCGACAACTCGCCCGGTGGCAATCCCAGCCAGGCCGCCCGCGCCACCCGCCGCATGATCTTCGCGTTCCGCGTTCGCGGCAGGTCGTTCACGAACACCACCCGCTCCGGACGCAGTGCCGCCCCAAGTTGCGTCCCGATGAACCGGCACACCTCCGTCGCCGACTCGTCCTTCACCTCCGCGCCAGGCGCCGGAATCGCGAACACGATCACCGTGTCGCCCTTCGTCGGATGCGGCACGCCAATCGCCGCCGCCTCCCGCACCAATGGATGCGCCACCGCCGCGCTTTCCACCTCGGCCGGACCAATCCGCTTGCCCGCCACCTTCAGCGTGTCATCCGACCGGCCCCGGATGAACCAGAACCCGTCGTCATCGATCTCCGCATAATCACCATGCACCCACACATCGGGCAGCCGTGACCAGTACGTCTCTTCATATCGTGCCGGATCCTTCCAGATGCCATTGGTCATGCCCACCCACGGCTCCCGCACGATGAG
>CAZUPA010000021.1:20745-25696 GCA_964622205.1 uncultured Sphaerobacteraceae bacterium | reverse complement strand
AGCACGATCGCCGCGCCGAGGGTCAACCCGCCACAGACCAGCCACGGCCCCATCATCCAGCCCATGTCGGTCAGCCAGAACACCACGTCGTCGCGTTGCACATCGAAGCAGTACGCCATGTCGTGGGTCGCCTTGATCGGGAACCCGGCGTGGATATGCACCGATCCCTTCGGCCTTCCCGTCGTGCCCGAGGTGTAGAGGATCATGCAGGGGTCGTCAGCCGCCGTCTCCACCGTCTCGAATTCGCCCTGCGCCTGGGGAATCACATCGTGCCACCACACGTCGCGCCCATCCGTCCAGGACACGTCGTCGCCCAGCCGCTTCACCACGAGGGTGTGCCGCACGCTCGGCAGGCGCTCAAGCGCCTTGTCAGCCACATCCTTCATCCGCACCGGCTTGCCTCGCCGCGGGAACCCGTCGGCCGTCACCAGCACGGTCGCCTCGCAGTCCTCCAGCCGCGAAACAATCGCCTCCTTGCCATAGCCGGAGAACAGCGGCACGTAAATCGCGCCCAGCTTGCCGCAGGCCAGCGTCGCCGCTACGATCTCGGGGATCATCGGCATGAAGATGCCGACCCGGTCTCCCTTGCCCACGCCCAGCGCACGGAGCGCGTTGGCCGCCTGGTTGGTCATCTGGTCGAGTTCGGCGAATGACAGCGTCAGTTGAGACTCGTCATCGCCTTCCCAGATCACCGCCGTCCTGTCGCCATCAGTTCTCGCGTGGCGCTCCAGCGCGCTGGACACGTAGTTGAACTTCGCCCCCGGAAACCATTTCGGCCACGCCTTGCCGCGCTCCAGGTCCCACACGGCGTCGAACGGCTGGCTCCACTCCAGGTCGAGATCGGCCAGCACCTGCTTCCAGTAGCCTTCCGGATCGGCGGCCACCACGTCGTACAACGCGGACAACCGTGGAACCCGCATCCTCGCCATCAACCGCCGCAGGTTACTGCGCTCGATCGTCGCCTCACCCGGCTCCCAGGCAATCACATCCGCATCGTGGTCCATCGTGGTGGTCATACCGATCCTCATCCCAGGGTGCTTCGCGAAACTGTTCAGGCTGCTGCCTGCAATTGTTCGCCCCCTCTCCCACCACCGTCAACACCCTGGCCACCCATGCGAGAATGGCACAGGTACAAGAAGGATGAACCATGGTCTGGAAAAGCCTCTTCAGGAAAACCGGTAGCCCCACCACCGAAGCCGTCGAACCAACGCCTCCCGCCGCCGATGGACTGCCCGGCGCCGCCCGCAACGTTCCACCACACCTCGCCCAGGCAATCGAACGCCGCAACGCCGAAAGCGGCGCCGCCGCGCGCCCGCTATCGCCCGAACAGCGCCGGATGGAACGCCTCAATCGGCAGCGCACCTCCATCCTCTTTGATATCGAACAGGGCGAACTCGCCGCGTCGCCGGAAAACCCCTGGCTCGACCGCATCGCCCTTCTCGGCGAGGCGATGGACACCGTCGCCCAGGACACCCGCGCCGCCCAGAAGGTCACGCCCGGCCTCTTCGCGCCCCTGCCACCGGAACCAATAACCATCGACACGGTCGAGGACGACGGCGAGATCGCGACCGTCGCCTTCACCATCGGCCCGGAACACTTCCGCTACGCCGAGGAACCTGACTGGGCCGACCGTAGCCGCGTCGTCACCCGGGGCGAACTCCAGCGGAAACAGGGCGATCCCGCCGCGCTCATCCCGGACAGCGTTCCGGAGTCCCTGCGCGATGCGCTTGCCGATCACCTCGCGGGCAGCCTCTTCGTCTTCGCCTCCGAACTCCGCGACAACATGCTCGATGGCGAGCCCCAACCCGAAACCCCTCGCCTCTCCGCCCTCGCGTCGCCCTGCCCGGTCTGTGGCGGCTGGACCGACTGGCGCGGCACCTGCCAGAACTGTGCCCGCCGCAATGCCCGCCTCATGGAACTCAAGCGCGAGGAAGGCCGGTTGCTCGACGAACGCGCCCGCGAGGCCGAGGAACGCCGTCGCCTGATGGAGGGGCTGCCGCTGGCCCGCAAGCGCCTCCGCGATGTGGAGGCCGAAATCCAGCGCGCCATGTCGTCATCCTGAGAGGGTTTCGCCACCGGTATCCCACCCGCTATGATGGGCGCATCGACAGCGAACGCTCCAGCCAGTTGAACTCCAGGCATCGAGGTCCAGCGTGAACAACCTCTCCGAGCACATCCTCAACGCCATCCTCTCCCGCCAGGCCGCGGGCGTCGTCCTGATCCTCGCCTGCGCCGCCCTGATCCTCGCCAATCGCCCGTTCATCCGCGAGGTCCGGTTCGACCAGTCCCGGTTCTGGCGCGTCATCGCCAGGCTGGCCGCCATCACCGGCGCCGGCGCGCTGCTCTGGACCACCCTGTTCGACGACTGGCTCCAGATCATCGCCGAGCCCTACCGGCTCTCCATGAAGTGGAACTACCAGCGTGTCGTGCTCGACCCGGTCGATCCCACCCTGCGCGCGGTAAGCGTCGCGCTCATCGGCCTCACGCTCGTCTGGCTCGCCTGCCTGTTCGCCCGGCACATTGGCGGCTACATGCTTCAGTTCGGCACGCTCATCATCGGCGCCCTGCTCTGGATACCGCTCTACGTCATGAACCAGCGTATGAACGCGATGGTCGTGGAGGGGGCCGGAGCCGCCGGCTCCTTGCCGGAAACACTTGGGCTGAGCGCCTTCTGGGTCGTCCGCATGGTGTTGGGAGTCCTCACCATCGGCGCCACGCTGTTGCCCGCGATGATGGTCATCGCGCTGGCCGCCACCCTCCTGCTCGACCTGTTCAAGCTGCGAACGCCGCCCACCACCACCGAGGCCGACGGATTCTTCTCCGAACTCGGCCGCCGCGCCACCCAGCGCGAGGACATCCCGCTCAAGCACTTCTGGCGCCCCATCCGCCGCCCGCTGTAGCGAATCCGGGGCGGGAGCAGGACCCACAGACCCGCTGGCGCGGACCCTTGGGTTCTCGTGGTCATTGCAACACCTGATATCAGAAAGCAGGAGTCAGGATGCGGTCACGAGCGGAATGGAACGCCCTCCGGGAGACTTTTTTTCAAGCGTTGGATCGGATGCAAGGCGTCACGCTGGCCGTCCGGGAGGTGGGCTGCCCTGTCTCTATTCGGATTCCGTACAACACGACGGAAACGGAAGAGGTCTGAATTGGCGAGGCGCCCCGCGGGGCGTCCTCGGTCAAACACAAAAGCGGGCCAGGATTGCTCCCGGCCCGCTTGCCTGTCCAATTGCCATGTGTCACTCGCCTAGACCGGCGGATCGACAATCGTATTCTCGAACTGGCCCGTCAGGCCCAGGATGGCGAGCACCAGCACCGTGCCAATCACCAGCGCGCCGATGATCACGGCCAGCATCATGATGTTGCCGAATCCTTCGCCCCCCATCCTTTGATCTTCATCCTCGGACGAAGTCCTGGCGTCGCCGCCAACCACGCCGATCAGGGCAATGAGAGAGAGAAGCCGAAGGAACATCGTTCACTCCTGGTTGCCGGCGGGTCCGCCTGGTCCCCGGTCGTCCGGCCTGTGTACGTTCAAAACCGCCCACCACCATGTCAACGGCCAGCGGCACGGCCCCGTGCAATGAGACTGTACGAGATTCCTGGCCAATGGTCCAGACAGGCCCGGCATCGTCACCGCGTTATCGCCGCCGCACGGACCTCACAGCAGCGCCGACGCGATCAGCTGCCGCAACACGATCAACAGCAGCATCGTCACCATGATCGACAGGTCGAGCATGCCCATCGGCGGAATCACCTGCCGCACCGGCGCCACGATCGGCTCGGTTACATCGCGCAAGAACCGGCCAACCGGCGTGCTCAAGCCTGGATCGAACCAGGAAAACAGCGCCCTGGCCACCAGCAGGATGGTCAGGATATTGACGATCGAAAGAAGCAGGGACGCAAGATCCATGGCGGCGGCTGTCCTTGTTAGGCGGCGATGCCGAAAGGTATCGACCGGTCGTCAGTCACCCCGGCTGTGTCGATACCCAAGTATAGGCGTCCCAGCGTCACGAACGCCGCAATTCCGGGAGGACTTCACGAGCTATCCGGCGCGCCGTATCCCGGTTCTCCGCCGGTGGTTCCTCGAACAGGAAGTCAGTATATCCAACCGCCTGGTAGCGCTCGACCCAGCTGGTGAACAGATCCGCCGATTCCCACACCCGCTCCTCGGTCCTCGCGGGGATGAAGGCGACAGACCGGGTCACCTCGGATGGGTCGCGTCCCGCCTTCTCGCAGGCCGCATCCATCCGCTCGTTCCGCTCCCGCATCTCGTCGACGGTTCCCCTCGAGTTCCAGATGTCGGCGTGCCGGGCCGCGATCGAAATCGTCCGGGGTCCATGGGCTCCCACCATGATCGGCATCCGCGGCGATTGCACTGGCGTGGGCCGGTTCGGCGCATCCTTCATCCGGTAATACTCGCCGTCGAAGGTGGTGGTGTCATGCGTGAGGAACTCGTCCAGCAGCTCCAACGACTCGGCGTAGTGGCTCACCCGCTCCCCCACCGGCGGCAGCACCAGCCCGAACGCATCGTGCTCTTCCTGGAACCAGCCCGCGCCAAGGCCCAGCGCCAACCGGCCCCCGCTGATGTGGTCCACCGTCACCGCCTGCTTGGCCAGCACCGAGGGGTGGCGGAAGGTATTGCTCGTCACCAGCACGCCGATCCGCGCCTTCTCCGTCAGGCTGGCGAGCGCCGCCAGCGATACCCATGCCTCGAGGAATGGTCCCGGCTTGCCGCCCGGCGGCATCAGGTGGTCCGGTATCCACAGCGAGTCCCAGCCGCCGGCCTCGTACTCGCGCCAGTCGGCGACAAGACCGGACCACGGCTGATCCAGCATGGTCTGGATCCCAAATGTCAGGGGTCGAGTCATGATGCCTGCTCCCGGAGACCTGGGATGATCTCGTTGGCCACCCGGTCCACCATTTCGTACTCATCCGGTTCGGGCGGCTGGAG
>CAZUPA010000021.1:0-20645 GCA_964622205.1 uncultured Sphaerobacteraceae bacterium | reverse complement strand
GTGATCGAGCGTCACGGCCTGCTTCGCCAGCACCGAGGGATGGCGGAAGGTGTTGCTCGACACCAGCACCCCCAGCCGGGGCCGTTCCACCTTCGTCGCCAGCGCGCTCAGCAAGGTCCATGCTTCCAGGTATGGCTCACCGGGCGAGGCCGTCCGGGTCAGGTGATCGGTCAGCCACAGGCTGTCGAAACCCAGCCGCTCGAACCATTGCCAGCGCTCCACCGTCTCTGGCCATGTCCAGGTCTGGATGGTCTGCATCCCAAATTCTCTCGGCCGGGCAATTGTCGGCTCGCCCATGTCGCATCCTTTCCCTGGTACGTCTCGTGAATCCGTGCAATGGTCGGCATTGTCGCCAATCCTCGCCTACTTGCCAATTGTTCTCACACCGTCGAAACTGGGCGAACGTGAATGGCACGCTGCGCTCACCCGCGAGTCGATCGGCGACGGAGGCTTTACAGCGCTCACCCGATCTCGACGCGATGCATCCAGATTCCCGCTCCCGCACCGGCGGCGAGCGGCCTGATTGAGAGGAATCCCTAACCATGACCATCGAAAACGGGTCCAATGGGTCCAACGGCGAATTCGACATGCGGTTCAACAGCCGCACGCTGTACGACGGCAACGACCGGGCCGGCGCCCGCGCCATGATGAAGGGCATCGGCTTCACCGACGAGGACCTGAAGAAGCCCATCATCGGCATCGCCAACACCTGGATCGAAACGATGCCGTGCAACTACAACCTGCGCCGGCTCGCCAAGCACGTCAAGGAAGGCATCCGCGCCGCCGGCGGCACGCCCATGGAGTTCAACACCGTCGCCATCTCCGACGGCGTCACCATGGGCACCGAGGGCATGAAAGCCTCCCTCATCTCCCGTGAGGTCATCGCCGACTCCGTTGAGCTTGTCGGCCGCGGCCACATGTTCGACGCCATCATCGGCCTCGGCGCCTGCGACAAAACCCTCCCTGGTCTCGCCATGGCCCTGGCCCGTCTCAATGTCCCCTCGATCCTCGTCTACGGCGGCTCCATCATGCCGGGCTACTGGCACGGCAAGGAAGTCACCATCCGCTCCATCTACGAAGCCATCGGCGCCAACGCCGCCGGCAACCTGAGCGATGAAGACCTCAAGTCGATGGAAGATGTCGCCTGCCCCGGCGCTGGCGCCTGCGGCGGCCAGTACACCGCCAACACCATGGCGATGGCGATGGAGTTCATCGGCCTCTCGCCACTCGGCAGCGCCTCCGCGCCAGCCGTCGATCCCCGCAAGGAAGTGATCGGCGAAAAGGCCGGTCAATTGATCATGGACCTCCTGCGGCGCGGCGTTCGCCCGCTGGATATCCTCACGCGTGAAGCGTTCGAGAACGCCATCGTCGGTGTCTCCGCCTCCGGCGGGTCCACCAACTCCGTGCTCCATCTCCTCGCCCTTGCCCGTGAAGCCGGCGTCGAACTCTCCATCGACGACTTCGATGTGGTCTCCCGCCGTACCCCGCTCATCGCCGACCTGATGCCGGGCGGCAAGTACGCCGCCGCCGACCTCGACAAGGCGGGGGGAACGCAGCTCGTTGCCCAGCGACTGGCGGAAGCCGGCTACCTCCACGGCGACGCGATCACGCCGACCGGACGCACCCTGGCCGAAGAGGCCGAATCCGCGGTCGAAACCGAGGGTCAGGACGTGGTCCATTCGGTCGCCACGGCAATCAAGCCGACCGGCGGGCTCAACATCCTCAAGGGCAACATCGCTCCCGATGGCGCGGTGGTGAAGCTCTTTGGCTACGAGCCGACGTACCTGAAAGGCCCGGCTCGCGTCTTCGATTCCGAGCCAGATGCCCACCAGGCGGTCCACGACCGCAAGATCGTCGAAGGCGACATCGTCGTCATCCGATATGAAGGACCTGTCGGCGGACCCGGCATGCAGGAGATGCTCGGCGTCACCGCCGCCATCGTCGGCCAGGGTCTGACGAACGTCGGTCTTCTCACCGATGGCCGGTTCAGCGGCGCGACCCGCGGCCTGATGATTGGCCACGTCGCCCCGGAAGCCGCCGTCGGTGGCCCGATCGCCGCCCTTCGCGAAGGCGACACCATCATCATCGACGCCGAGAACCGTGCGCTCAACGTCGAGCTTTCCGACGAGGAAATCGCCGAGCGCATGAAGGACTGGACGGCGCCGAAGCCGCACTACACCCATGGCGTGATGGCCAAGTACGCGAAACTCGTCACTCAGGCCAACGAGGGCGCGATCACGAAGGTCACCTTCTAGGATCGCCACACCGGCCAGTCCAGCGAACGAGTTTCATGCCCACCGTGGCGCCCGGGATTTTCCGGGCGCCACGGTCCGTTAACACGCCCCTGTGCTAGGGTTGCCATCCAGCAGTTCCATGGTCGATCCGGACCTTTGGCTGGAATGGTCATGAACATTGCATTTTGGATTGCTTTCGCAATAACAGTTGTCATTACGGTGAGCGCCTTCGCCTGGGCAACCCGTGGCCTGCTCGGCGTGTGATTCACATTCACCCGCCTGATCATCGCCGGCGCCATCAGCTTCTTCTGCTTCTCGCCAATCATGAACGTCATGGTCGACCCGGCCGAGTTCGAGGACGGCGGGCTTTATCCAGAACTCTGGTTCTTCCTCCTCGGAATGTCCCTCGCCATCGTCTGCGGGATGATGTTCCTCGTTATCGCCGAGGCATTGGTTCCCAGCAACATCCTCCCAGGCCCTCGCTACATGATCCGTGCGGTCCGCCGCTGGAAATCGAGAGCCTCCCGCTACTGGGAAATCACCCGCATCATCTTCCGCAACGGCCTCACCTCCTATATCGGCGGTGGCCGCCGGGCGGAACTGCATTCACCCGACGGCCGCCGGGAACTTGCCCGCCGGCTGCGGGTTGCCCTCAATCAGGGCGGCGTCACGTTTATCAAGCTCGGCCAGATCATGTCCACCCGGCGAGACCTCCTCCCACCGGAGTTCGTCGAGGAACTCGGCGAGCTTCAGGACCAGGCCGACCGCGTCCCCTGGGAACAGGTTGAGCGCATCCTCCGGGAAGACCTCCGCGGCGATCTGTCCGACCACTTCCTCGAATTCGACCGGGAACCGATCGCCGCCGCGTCAATCGCCCAGGTCCACACCGCCAGGCTCCACACCGGTGAAGATGTGGTCGTTAAGGTGCGCCGACCGGACATCGTCTCCCAGGTGGAACGTGACCTGGATGTCGTGGAGCGTCTCGCCAGCACCATCGAGCGGCGCACGGCCTGGGGCAACCGGATCGGCATCATGACGCTGGCCAATGGGTTCGCGGTCGCCTTGCGCGAAGAACTCGACCTCCGCGTCGAAGCACGAAACATCACCGTCGTCGACGCCGCCACCCGGTATCGCAAGGACAACACCGGGCTGTCGGTTCCCCGGCTCCACCCCGACCTGTGCAGCCAGCGGGTCCTCGTCATGGAGCGAATCGACGGCGTTCCCCTGTCCGAAGCCAGCCAGGCCATCGCGGAGCGCAACCTCGATCCACACAGGCTTGCCAGCACGCTGCTCGATTCCCTGCTGCGGCAGATCGTCATCGACGGCACGTTCCACGCCGACCCCCATCCCGGCAACGTGATGCTCACCTCAGGCAATCGCCTGACCCTCCTCGACTTCGGCTCGGTGGGCCGGATGGACTCGATGTTGCGAACCGCCTTGCTCCGCCTGATCATGACGTTCGATCAGGGCGACCCGATCGCCGCGACCGATGCCCTGCTCGAACTCGTGGATCGCCCGGAACAACTCGACGAGGCCAGGCTCGAACGTGCGGTCGGCCAGTTCATGGCTCGCCATCTGGCTCCCGGACTCGCGCCGGGCATGATGATGATCCCCGACCTCTTCCGGATCATCGCCAACTTCGGCCTGTCGGCGCCGCCAGAAGTTGCCGCGGCCTTCCGGGCGATCGCCACACTGGACGGAACGCTCACCAACATCGCACCCGGTTTCAACATGGTGGAAGAGGCCCGGTCATTCGCCGCCAGTTACCTGGGCGAGCAGGTCAGGCCATCCGCCATCAGGAAGACACTGACGGCCGAACTCATTTCCCTGCTCCCGATGCTCCGGCGGATGCCGCGCCGGATGGACCGCATCGCCGCGGCGCTGGAAGAAGGCAGGCTCAACGTCAACGTCCGCCCACTGGCCCATGACCGGGATCGCGCGGTCGTTGGCGGCATGCTCCACGAAGTGATCCTGGCGATGCTTGCCTGCACCGCCGGCATCATGGCCGCGCTGCTCATCGGTCAGGAAGGCGGTCCGGCGGTGACCGAGTCCGTCAGCATGTACCAGTTCATCGGCTATGCGTTGCTGGTCGCGGCCATGATCCTGGCCCTCCGTGTGCTGGCGATCGTCTTCCGCCGCAACAGCGATCGATAGCTTCCCGGCGGATCGCCCGCGGATACTCAGCGTGAACGGTTGCCGGCAACCCCGATCCCGGAGCGAATCGTTCGATGAACCGGCTTCGCTGGCGTCCCAAACCCGGTGGTCTTCTGGAAAAATCGCCATGATTCCGGGGAAAATCCGACCGTACAGGACTTAAGTCCTATTTGCTTTTCACACCAATGGCGAGATAAAGGTAATGGGACCGCATCACTAGCACACGATTCTCTTGGGGCTGGTTCGCACGTTCCATGGAATCATCGGCACTCCCTGTGCAAGCCCGTGAGGTCAACGTGTCTCAGCAAGCATTTGACCGATTCTATTTGCAGCGATTCGCCATCAGGATCATCCCCATCAGCCTCGCGGCGGCGGCCGCGTCCACCGCCATCTTTTCAATGCTGGCAATCTGGTTTGGCGGCGAGGACGAACGCTCACGGTTCGCCGTCAGCGGTCTCGCCGCCATCGCCATGTTGATCGCCGCCTTTGGTTGTCGCTCCTTCGCCCGCCGCGGAAACCTTGTCGGTGCAATTGTTTCAACGCTCGGGTTTGCCCTGGTCGCCTCGGCCTCCGGAAGCTGGGCCGCCTACGAGTCGGGCCGCGGCGCCATTTACACCCTCCATATGTCGATGCTGCTGCTGGTGATCGGCGCCATCATCGCCCCTCGATTCTGGCTTGTGGTTACCAGTTGGTTTGTCATCGCCGGCCCCGTCATCTTTTTCACTTTGATCGACACTTCGTCCGTGCCCCAGGAGTCACGAATACTGCTTGGCTTCATCGTGACGGTCGCCGCCGCCACGTCCCTGCTCTATCTCCTCGCGTCCAGGGTGAAATGGAGCTACTTCCGGCTTCTCACGGATTCCGTCCAGCGCAGCCGCACGGATCCGCTGACGGGACTCAACAACCGCGAAGCCTGGATGGATCTCGTGTATATGCAAGCATCATCGAGGTCCACGTCGCGGACTGAACCGGCCCGGATTTTGTACATGGACGTCGACAATCTCAAGCTGGTGAATGATGAGCGGGGACACCACAAGGGCGACCGCCTGCTGATCGCCATCGCCGAGATTCTTTCGAACAGCCTTGGGCCGAACGCGATCCTGGCCCGGTTTGGAGGGGACGAATTCGTTGCCTATCTACCCGGCCTGACCCAGGAGAGCACTGACGATGCGCTCACGCGCGTGAATACGTCGATCGCTCGTCATCCCGATTGCGCTGGCGGTTCCCTGAGCATTGGGATTGCCGAGTTGGAGGACAACGACTCCATTGGCGACGCCCTGATCCGGGCGGACGCGAACCTGCTCCGCATCAAGAAGGATCGCGGGAATCCGAGAGACGCTCAGCCTTCGTTCGACCGCGGCATGACGCTGACGACCACGCCGGCTGACTGAGCCACTGGCGGTCTTGTCGCATTCAGATGAGATCTCGAAGGTCCTCGGGAATCAGGTCCGTCAGGTCATCCGCCTCGGCCCGCTCCCCACCACCGATCCCGGCCACGACCGGAATCTCCTCCAGCAACACCGGGTTGTCATCCGCCGCGATGCGATTCGGATCCTGCTTGCCGCATCCCACACACTCATGAATCAGCACGAGTTCGCCATTCCGTCGCGTCATGACGCCAATCGGCCTCATCAGCGATCCGCACGTGCTCTTGCGGTCTCCAGGCATCGAGGCATCGACATGGCGAGAATAGAGGCAGTTCGGGCAGTGATTTCGTTGCCGCCCTCCGCTTACCGGCGCGCCGATGAACTGCCTGCAATGCCCGCACTTGAATGCCTGATCGAACTCATTCCCATCTCGTGGCGAACGCGCCTTGCGGCCACCGCCGCTCTGGTAACGGCGGTCCGATACATCTTCCGCGTCGTCGAACTCATCATCCCATTGGCGGCGTGGCATGAAACGATCCTGATTGGAGAAGGGAACCCCGGTTCCCAAGGTTGCCCTGTGAATCATGGGCGGCGACCATCGATGGAGCCGCATACTTGAAGCGATGACATTGTACGGCGAGGCCAGTCATCGGGCCACATGCACCATTCTGGGATGGGAACCCGCGATATGATCGACCTGATGCTGCTTGGAACGGGCGCCATGGTCCCGCTGCCGGACCGGCCGCTGTCCGCCCTGCAACTGCGCTACAACGGATCGCTGGTGCTGTTCGACTGCGGCGAGGGCACGCAGGTCCAGATGCGGCGATCCCACTGGGGATTCCGGGCCCTCGCGGCCATCTGCCTCTCCCACCTCCACGCCGACCATGTCGCCGGTCTGCCCGGGTTGCTCCACACCGTCGCCAACGCCGGCCGCACCGAACCATTGCACATCTACGGACCGCCCGGCACTGACATCGTGGTCGATGGTCTCCGCGTCATCGCCGCCTGGCTTCCGTACCAGGTGATCGTCCACGAACTCGCGGACGGAGCCCGGTTCGACGTGCTTCCGGGCCTCCACGCGCTGGTGCGAGAAGGCGAACATCGGGTTCCCTGCTTCGGCTGGCGGCTCGGCGTCGACCGGGCTCCCGCCTTCGATCCGGTCAGGGCGGAGGCGCTTGGCGTACCGCGACCTTTTTGGTCGCGCCTGCAGCGTGGCGAATGGGTGGAGGTCGAAGGACGCCTGGTCGATCCGGCTCAGGCGCTTGGGGAGCCCCGAAAAGGCGTTTCCTTCGCCTTCGTCACCGACACGCGACCAACGGACGCCATTCAGGAACTGGTTCGAGGCGTGGACCTGCTCGTGTGCGAGTCGACCTACGGCCGGGATGAAGACGCGGAGAAGGCCGCCAGGCGGGGACACATGACGATGCGGGAGGCGTGCCGGCTCGCCAGCGATGCGGGGGCGGGCGCGTTATGGCTGACGCATTTCGGCGGAACCATCGATAATCCGGGGGACCTCGCGGGTCCAGCGCGGAGCCTGTTCCCGAACACAACCATCGGCTATCCCGGTCTCGCGTGTACGGTGTCCTTCGATCGAGGCTATCACGAGCAATCCAGCAACGAATCGCCCGCGACATTCCCTTGACGGCCCTGTCGCGCCGCGCTACCGTCTGCCTGTACAACGTGATCTGTATACAGTGTTCAGTTCGTCAGGAGTGTGTGACGTGGGTTTCGGCAATACAGACTGGTTCACCGCTGATCGCTTCGGCATGTTCATTCACTGGGGGCTCTACGCCCTTCCCGCTCGCCATGAGTGGGTAAAGAAGCGCGAGCGCATCACCACCGAGGACTACCAGAAGTACTTCGACCACTTCGAACCGGATTTGTACGATCCGAAGAAATGGGCGGCGGACGCCAGGGCCGCTGGCATGAAGTACGCGGTGCTCACCTCGAAGCACCACGAGGGATTCTGCCTCTGGGACTCGCAACTTACGGACTACAAGGCGACCAACACGCCCATCGGCCGCGACCTGATCACGGATTGGGTGGAAGCATTCCGGGCCGAAGGGCTCAAGGTCGGGTTCTACCACTCGGTGATCGACTGGCATCATCCCGACTTCGTGGTGGACGGTATCCATCCCCAGAGCGATGACGAGGCGTTCCGGGAACGGGAAAAGGGCCGCGACCAGCAGAAGTACGCCGATTACCTCCATGGCCAGACCCGCGAACTTCTCACCAACTACGGAAAGATCGACATCATCTGGTTCGACTTCACCGGCCCCGAAAAGAGTAAGGCGGACTGGCGCTCGGAAGAACTCGCGGCGATGTGCCACGAATTGCAGCCCGGCATCATCATCAACGACCGGATCGGCTATCCAGAGTCGGCCGACTTCGTCACGCCCGAGCAGTACCAGCCGAAGGAAACGCCGACGCGGAACGGCCAGAAGGTCGTCTGGGAAGCCTGTCAGACGCTCAACGGCTCATGGGGCTACGACCGCGACAACCTCGACTGGAAGTCGCCGGAAGTGCTGATCAAGATGCTGATCGACTCGGTCAGTAAGGATGGCAACGTCCTGCTCAACGTCGGGCCGACCGGCCGTGGCGAGTTCGACCCACGCGCGAGGGCCACGCTGGCCGACCTGGGCGAATGGATGCGCGTTCATGGCCGATCCGTCTACGGGGCGGGTTCGAGCGAATTCCAGGCTCCTCCCGACTGCCGGTTCACCCAGCGCGGCAACCGCCTCTACCTTCACGTGTTCAGTTGGCCAATGCGCCATATCCATCTCGATGGCTTCGCCGGGAAGGTGGAGTACGCCCAGTTGCTGCATGACGCCTCGGAGATCAGGATGACGGAAGGCGATCCGCATGCCCAGGCCCAGAATACGACCATGGCGGGAGCAGCGAACGAACTCGTGCTGGAGGTTCCGATCCAGAAACCAGCCGTGCTGGTGCCGGTGATCGAACTCTATCTCAGGTAATACCGCCTCCTGGTGAATGCTTGGGAACCGTTCCCGGCTCACACGGACCGTTTGTGTCACGACTCGTCACGACGATAAATGCGTACCCCGGTCTCATCGGCGTAGACCTCGCTCCAGCCCTCACCGGGAAACTCGGGGTTGGTGGCGTTGGCGAAGGGTCCGGGCGCGCAGGTGTCGCTGAAGCTCTCCCGGTTGTACGGGCCGCCATGCTGCTCGATCGGCCCCATGTAGATGAGCGTGATGCCGTACCGGTCGAGCAGGGCTGGGTCGAGCGTCTCCCACAGCGTATTGATGTCCGCCACCCGCTGGACGACTTCTTCCCGGAACCCTTCCTGGCCGAGATGCCACTGGTTCTCGTGTCCTTGCCAGCCAATGATGGAAGGGACACCCGAGCCAGCGGCCGTGGTTCCGACATCGAGCGTGAACTCGCACCCTCCCGCGCTGAGCATTACGTCGTCCTGACTGGTATTGTCGAGCAACCAGGCGATGGCGGCGTGCTCCCCTTCCCAGCCAGCCCCGGTTTCCAGGAAGTGCAAGCCATCCATCCCGATCCATTCATCGGGCAGCCCACGCCAGTTCACCCACTGATGCAGGCCAACCGCGGTTGCCGATACGCCTCCGATCGCCATCACGGCGACGCTCGCGGCCAGGACGATTCGCGCGGCCGGAATCTTCCGCAACGCATCCCACACCACCGCCACGCCGATGGCCGCGCCCACCGCGAGCATGGTCCATGCCTGGTAGTAGAGCTTGAACACGATGTTCATCCGGCTGTTATAGACATCCAACAGGTAGATGAACTCAGGGATGATCGTGAGCATGAAACCGGCGGCGAACAGCGCAAGCGCCACGTTGGCCGCGCTCAACGACGAGTCCCGCTGCCAGAGGAAGAGAATGGCCACGATCGGCAGGCCGGCCAGCAGGAGCAGCGGCATCGGCACGAGCAGGCCCATCACCAGGATGATCCCACCCACCGCGAGCGTGACCCTGGTGACCAGCGGATCGGACTCGCGCTCCCGGCGATCCCACAGCGACCAGCCGATCAGGGCCAGGGCCATGACATAGGCGAAGCCAAGCAGGCCGGTGTACTCGCCGAGCGTGGTGGACTCGCCATACCATGAGGCAACCGAGGCGAGAATGCCGCCCACCAGCGGAATGTGCTCCACCGCCCCGGCGGCCGCGTTATCCGCGGCCGCGGTCGGCGATTCGAAGTGGAGGTGGAACGGAAGCCAGAGTATGAGCGCGCTGGCGATGAGCAGGACCACGCCGCCAACCCGGTCTCGCCGGGACCACGTGCTGGTTCCGGCGGCCAGGGCGGCGATGGAGATCAGCAGGTATGCCGGCAGATCCCATGAGTTCATGGCGTACAGCCCACCGGCGACTCCGCCAGCCACCACGATTCGTCCCCACTGGCTGGCCATTGAGTTCTCGCCAGGCTCCTTCGGGAGGATGACCAGCATCCAGGCCGTGGCGAGCGCCAGCAGGGTGAACGGCAGCGCCAGCACATGGGGATGCAGGTCGCCAAGCTGGAAACTGAATGCCGGGAATTCCGTGATGGCTTCGTATGGGCCGGCATCCAGCCGCCGGGTCGCGGGCCACCAGTTCTCAAACCAGTAGGCATCCCACACCGTATCCCGCTTCTTGAAGGTTGTGAGCACGAGCCATGGAGTGGCCATGAAGACCATGAAGAGCGCCGCCAGCGCGCCGGCGACTCTCGCCATCGTGAGGGAGTAGAAGTGGCCCACCACGTTCGCGGCCACCCCGATCGCCGTGACGACCGTGGCTGCGAACACGCTCGCCAGGGCGAGGTTGTAGGCGATGGCCGGTGTGGTTCCCGCCAGCTTCGCGATTCCTGCCCAGGGAACATACCCGGCGTAGTAGTAGTTGATCGACTCACCCGCCAACCAGGCATCGTTAGGCGGCATGGAGCCAGCCCGCATCGTGGACGCCAGCATCATCAGGTCGGAGAGCTTCTCCTGCTGTTGAATCGTGGGATCGTAGCCGCGAAACCAGACAAAGCCCGCGAACATCGCCAGGTAGCCAGCCTCGGCGACGGCGACGTGGAGCAGCGACTCCCTGTCGAGTACGCCGCTTCGCCAGCCCCACCACCACGAACCCGCGCCTCCCAGCACGAGCGTGATCCACAGGGATGCGTTGCTGAAGGGGACGACGCTGGATACGATGCCGGAGAGAAACCAGGCGGGCCAGACGAACAGCAGGACCGAGAGAATGCGGGCAAACGCGGCTCCCCGATCGGTCAGCGGGCGGAACAGGGCCAGCGCGAAGGGGGTGAATGCCAGGCTGACCAGCGTGGTCAGCAGGTACCACTTGACGATGATGTCCATTGTTTCCAAACAGGCAGTCCCACCGATCCCTGGCGCGCGGGGCACGACAGGCGCGACACAAGGGCACGGCCGCTGGGCCATGTACCGGTGGGAATCCTAAACGAAACGGGGAATCGCGATCAGATCAGGCCGCGCCGGATGGCCTCCGCCACGGCGTGGGCGCGGTCGACCGCGCCGAGCTTGGCGAAGATGACCTGGAGCCGCTTCTTGATGGCGATTTCGCTGCGGTTCAGCGTGTGGCCGATTTCCCGGTTGGTGGAGCCCTTGCCAGCCAGCCGAAGGATATCGCGGTCGTCTTCGCTGAGGTCGGCGTCGCGGACCGTCTTCTCACGGGCAAGGCCGCCGAAGTCCTCCAGCACACCATCCAGCAGTTCGGGGCTGAGCTGGCGACGCCCCCTGGCCCCCGAACGGATCGAGGCGATCAATTCGTCCGAGGGGGTCGACTTCAGCAGGTAGCCATCGGCTCCTGCTTCAAGCGCCTGGCGAACGTAGGCCTGATCCCCATATGAGGTCAGGAGGATAATCGCGCCGGCGAACTCCTGTTCGCGGAGGCGGCGGGTGGCCTGGATACCGCTGGCGCCAGGCATGCGGAGATCGAGCAGAATGACGTCGGGGCGAAGGGTGCGCGCCAGATCGATGGCCTGGGAAGCATCGTTCGCGGTACCCGTGACATCGATGTCGCCAGCGATCTCCAGCAGTTTGCGCAACCCTTCGATTACGACGGGATGGTCGTCGACGAGCAGGACGGAAATCACGGACCAGAGTCTCCTTCGTGGGTGGCCGGCTCACTTGGTCCATTGTGCATCGGATCGCCGTTCTCTGTCGCCATATCCTCCCTACCATCATTCGCGGCTGATTGCCGAACATTGTCGATCGAAATCATGTCGGCCAGGACATCGTCCGACATGACGCTGCCGGTGTGGGCGCGTTCGACGATGATCGCGGCGCCACCGCCCGGGCGGCTGACGACGGTGAGGTTGGCGCCGATCGACGCGGCCCGTTCCCGCATGCTGAGCAGGCCAAGCGATGTTGGGCGGATGGACGTTTCCGGATCGAACCCGGATCCGTTGTCGCGGATGGTGAGCCGCAGCAGATCCTCGGTGGATTCGATCCGGACCAGGGCCTCATCGGCGCCAGAGTGGCGCATGACGTTGTGCAGCGCTTCCTGGGCGATCCGGTAGAGACCAAGCCGTACTTCGGAGGTGAGGCCGGGCGGCTCATCCCCAAGCTCCAGGTAGACATTGAGACTCGGCCGTTTGATGGATCCGACATAGGCCTGGATCGCGGCGACGATACCGAGGTCGTCCAGGTCAGGTGGGCGGAGGTCGAAGATCACGCCATGGAGTTCCTCGGTGGCGCGTTCCAGCAAGTCATTCACGCTCTCCAGCGCGGAATCGCGCTCCTCCGGGGGCGTCGATCCGTTGCTCATCTGCAAGGCACGTGCCTGGTAGAGGGCGCCGGTGATGAGCGGCGAGACGGCATCGTGGATTTCGGCCGCGATCCGGCGACGTTCGTCCTCCTGGAGGCGAAGCGTGCGCCGCAGGAGGTCGCGCATCTGGCGGGTCTGGGTCTCGCGGATGTACTGGACGTCTTCGAGTCCCTTGAGATGGAGTTCGACCTGGCTGGAAACCGTGGCGAGCGAGGTGCTGAGGGTCCGGATTTCGCCGCTTCCAACCGGCTCGATCTGCGTGCTGAAGTCGCCGCGGCGCATGGCTTCGGAGTGGTCGGCGAGGATGCGGAGTGGCCGCGCGGTGAGTTCGCCGAGAACGACGGCGAAGGCGAAGATGACGAGGGATGCCAGGACGAGGACCAGGGTGCCTTCGAACCACAGCGTCTCGACATAGGACGTTGGCGCCGGGCTGGTGACGAATGTGGCCCAGGTCATGTTCTCGACAACAAGTGGCTGGAACACGCCCACCAGGTCGTCGCCATCGGCGCTCATGGCGGTGAAGTCTCCCGTACCGCCATTACGGGCAAGTTCGAGTATATCGGCCTGGCCATCGATGAAGCCATTCTCCGAGGTGCGGATGCCGGAGGTGGCGAGGAACATCTGGTCATTGCTTCGCACCACCGCGATTTCGGTTTTACCGCGTGCCAGCGGAAGCACGACCTGCTCCAACTGTTCCATGCGCATGACCACGCCAAGCACGCCGACGACCTGGCCGGGCGCGGTAACTTCGGGGTTGGCCTCGCCTTCGTCCTGGCCGTCCTCCGCTGGCTGGCCATTCTCCGCCGCCTCGGCGTCCACGATGCTGATCACCGGCACTGTGATGACGATATTCACGACTTCATCGCTGACAGGGATACGGGAGGAGACGAGGACCTGCTGGTTCGCCATGGTGTTCGTGAACTGCTCGCTCAGCCCGTCGAGATACTCGACCTGGGAGCCGGATGGGTACCTGATGATCGAGCCGGAGGAATCGACCAGGAACAGACCGGAAAACTCTGAATTAACGGCGGATGCCTGGCCAAGCAACGGATCGGCCGTGGCTGGGTCCATCGAGGCGATGGCGGGATTGGACGCGAGACTTTGAAGGACAGAAATGTTGCGGTCGAAGAAGCTGGTGACCGAACGGTCGACGAGGCTGGCGATGGTGTACTGATTGGCGATGAGCTGATCGGTATTCCGTTCGATGCCACGGTTGAGGAAGAAGGCCACCGCGATGAACATCGGGAGGATGCATACGAGGGCAAACAGTATGAATCTGGTGCGTAGCGATATTCGCTGCAACATTCGTGAGGTCGATTCCTTCGCGGGTTTTGGTGCGGGTCATGCGCTCGCCAGAGTGGTGCGGCGAACAGCGTGCGGGTTGGTTGCGGGGTCCCTGAGGCACGGCGAGGAAGGCCGTGGAGTGATGGAAACCGGTTCCGGGGGGTTGGGTGCATCCTCCACCCACGACACCGTGCCGGATTCAACAATCCATTGTCATCCGATGGACCCAGCGCAATCCATATACGTCGGAGCCCTCCAGGGGTATCCATTCAGGCCCGATGACTCATTTGCGCGTACTTGTGAGTGTACGTCCACCGCGCGAGCGGGGGAAGAGGCGGAACAATTCTCCGATGACAGAGACGCGGTCCCTTTCACGACGCGGGTGGGCCGAGGGCGCGTGTGTCTACCCAGTGAACGCATTGGACCGGAGAAAACCCACCACTATCGCCGGAAGGAAGCTGCCGGGCGGTTGTGAGCGATCGGATGGGAAGGGAGGGTATGGCAAGGTTCGCCGGTGCGAGTCTCGGCTTCCAACCCGGGAGCTATGGCTTTCAGGAGGCGAGCGGCGGGGTGGACCGGGTGGGGAGGATTGGATATCGTGCATGGAGCAGCAGCGGGTGCGTATCGAGAGGGTTTGCGGATGGCGAAGGTGGTGGTGATCGGCGGCGGGGTGGTTGGAGCGAGCGCGGCGTTCAACCTCGCCCAGGCCGGGGTCGAGACCGTGCTGGTGGATCGCAAGGACAAGGGCCACGCGACGGCGGCCGGGGCGGGCATCATCTCGCCGGGCACCAACCCTGGCCATTCAGCGGCGTACCTCGCGCTGGCCAGGGCTTCGACCACGTACTACCCGCGGATGCTGGAGGACCTCGCCGCGATTGGGCAGACCGATACCCGGTACGACGCCGTCGGGGAACTGCTCCTCGCGAAATCCGATGCCGAGGCCGAGGCGCTCGCTGGGCTGGAGACCTTCATCAATGGTCAGCGGGACGGCGGCATGCCGAACGTCGGGAAGGTGACCCGCGTCGACGATCAGGCCGCGCGCGAGATGTTCCCGCCGCTCGGCCCAATCGAGAGTGCGCTGCACGTGGCCGGGGCGGCCCGGGTGGACGGCGACTTCCTGCGGAACGCGCTGGTGGGCGGAGCCACGCGTCACGGGGCCAACGTACGCGCGGGAGGCGCCACGATCCGGACCAACGGAACGACAGTGACCGGCATCGACCTCGACGGCGAGGCGATCGACGCCGATTGCGTGATCGTCGCGACAGGCGCCTGGACCAACGCCATGCTCGAACCACTTGGCGCCACGGTGGCGGTGGCGCCGCAGCGCGGTCAAATCCTGCATATCACGATGGGCGACACGGACACCTCGCGCTGGCCCATTCTCGGCGGCACGGGCGAGCAGTACATGCTCGCGTTCGGGCCGAACCGGGTCGTTTCCGGCGCGACCCGCGAGACGGGCTCCGGCTTTGATGTGCGGTTAACCGTTGGCGGGCTGCAATCGGTGTTCAATCACGCCATGCGGGTGGCGCCCGGCGTGGCGGAGGGCACAGTCCATGAGATCCGGATCGGCCTGCGCCCGCTGTCGGCGGACGGCCTGCCCTTCCTGGGCCACATTCCCGGCTGGGATGGCGTGGTGCTGGCAACCGGCCACGGACCCTCTGGATTGCAGCTTGGTCCATACTCGGGCTGGGCCGCGGCGAGGCTGGCATTGGGCGAGGTGGTCGATCTCGACCTGACCCCATACGCCGTGGACCGTCCGGTGGCCGTCATCTGAGACCATCCATCACCCGTGCGATGTTTTCCACTGAAAGGACTCCCGTGACTCCCCTCACCATCTCCCGGCCGATCGAACTCGTGACCTTCGACCTGTACGACACACTGGTCGAGGCCGATCCTCCGCGTTGGGTACGGTTCGCCGCCGCGGCCAGGAAGGCTGGTCTCGCGGGAGATGAACTGGCGTTCCGTGAAGCCGACCGCGTCGCGGAGGACTTCTACACGGTCGAGAACGGGGGCGTGCCGATCCGGGATCGATCCGACGAGGAGAAGGAACAGTTCCGGCTGGCCTACACCGCCAGGATGCTGGAAGCGGCGGGTGAGGCGCATGATGACGCCACCACGCGCCGGGTGCGGGAGATTTATGTCGGCGAGCTGGACGCGGTGGGCTGGAACTATCGCGTGTTCGACGATGTGATGCCCGCGCTGATCCAGTTGGAGGAAACGGGCGTCAAGCGGGCGGTGATTTCGAACGCCGACGCCGATGTCACCGAGTTCTGCCTGCGCCTGGGGTTCGCGAAGCACATGGACCTGATCATCACCTCGGCGCTAGTGGGGTGGGAGAAGCCGGACTCACGAACGTTCTACGCGGCGCTCGATCCGCTCAAGGTCGAGCCAGGCGCGGCGATCCACATCGGCGACCAGGCGCTTTCGGACGTGCTCGGGGCGCGGGCGATCGGGATGCAGGCGGCGATCATCGACCGCTACGGGCGGCATCAGGACGACGAGCACGATGCGATCCGGGTTGCATCGCTGACCGGCCTGGCGGAGATCGTCGTTTCGCACAACGCCGCGCTCGTACGCTGAGCGCGAGCCAACCCGCCGTTTCTTCCAGGAACGATACGTCCTTGACGCTTCGCACAGGCTCCGACCGTCCATGAGGAAACCCATACGGCGGCGGGCAATGAGTGGATGCGCACGACCAGGCGCCGGCTCGGGTTTCCGTACTGGTACAAGGCCTGGCGCGCAACAGTGTGGCTGCCCTGACTCCATCCATATTCAGCGTCAACTGGTGGCGCTCGTGTAACGGCGGAGACCGGCGTTCCATATCCACCAGGCGAACCATACGCCGGCCAGCGCGACAGCGAGTCCCGCGCCAAGGATGGCAAGGCTCGCGCCGCGCACCAGTGCCTGCGCCGGAAATGTCGCCACCAGCGCCATCGGCACGAGCCAGGTCAGCGTGAAGCGAATGGGTTGGTGGTACATGGAGACGGGATACCGGCCAAGCTGCCAGGCGGCGTCAAAGAGCACATCGGGCTGGAACGACGGCGCCCAGAACGCCAGCGTGGCGATCATGACGCGTATCGCCCAGGTCACAACGATTGATGCCGCCAGCAGCACGCACCAGGCGAGCACCGACGCCAGCGTGGGGGCGCTGTCCAGCCGCCCCACGCCGATGAGCAGGATCACCAGGCCACTCATCGCCTGCACCAAACCGAGGGGCGAGGATGTTCCCAGGGTCGCTAGGAACAGGCTGGGTACCGGCCGGAGCAGCGTGTCGTCGAGCTTCCCTTCGATGATCTGCTGGTGGAACCAGCCGACGTTCGGTTCGATGAAGGTCCAGCGAACCCCACTGACGATTTCGTACGTGCCGAGCAGCACGATTGCCTCGGCGGGTCCCCACCCACCGAGATCACTGGTCCGCGTGAACACCACGCCCAGGGCGGCGAGACTGGCAACCGCCCCGGTGAGGCTCGCCATCGATTCGAAGACCAGGTTGACCCGAAACGCGAGAACGCTCCGCAACGACATGGAGAATCCCGCGGCCGCGATGCTGAGATACCGCATCGGCTAACCTCCCAGGGCGGTGTAGTGACGAATACCTCTCCGCCACACGATCATGGCCAATGGCACGAACACCACCAGCCAGAGGGCTTGCCAGCCATAGCCAACCCACGCCTGCCCGTCGCTGAGGTTGCCACTCGCGATCTCGGCCGGAAAGCCGAGCATCGACCGGAATGGAAGCGCCTCGCCAATGGGTCGAAACCGCTCGGGAAAGAACATGACGGGCGCGGCCATGCCGCCAAGCAGGAAAACAAGCGTCGAACCGTAGTCCGTAATGGCGCCCGCCTGCTGCACCCACAACGCGGAGAGGCACAGGATGTAGGTGAAGAGGAATCGCAACGCTCCAGCCAGCACAAGCGCTGGCAGGGCTACCAGCACCTCCCGCGCCTCGAACCCGACTCCGGCGATCGCCATCGCAAGCACGATCAGCGGCAGGCCCATCAGCAGGTGCCAACCCCTGGCGGCGAAGCTCTCGCCCAGCGGGATCACCGCGAAGGAGTGCGGCTTGAGCAGGTCGTCGTTCAGCGCGCCCTCGTGGATGTGCATGGTGACGCTGTAGTACTCCTGGGAAACGGTCGCCAGTTGCACCACGAGCAGGGCCACGAAGTAGGCGGAGACACCGGGCTGGTCCGGCAACGCCGCCGACCAGATCGCCAGTCCCAGCAACGGCGCGACCGACTGGTTGATGACCAGCGTGAACAGGAAACTGCGAAAGGCGGCCCAGCCCAGGAACGACCGCCGGCCATACGCGCCCACCAGGTGGATCGAGCGCATCATGCGATGCCCTCCCGGTACACCTGGTCGATCACGCGCTCGAGAGGCGGATCGGACACCGTAAGATCGGTGACCGGAAGTTCCGCGAGCAGGCGGGCAGTGGTGGCCGGAACCTCATTGCGATGAACGCGCAGCGACACGGAGGCGCCCGCCTGCTCGGCCATATCCCCATAGCGGCTCCAGTCAATCGACTCCTCGCCTCTCACCTCCACCGTTACCAGCTTGAACGGAGCGAGCGACCTGGCGAGCGTGGCCAGATCGCCGTCGTACAACAGCGATCCATTGTCGATGAGCAGGACGCGAGGGCAGAGGTCTTCGACATCCGCCATGTAGTGGCTGGTGAGGAGCACGGTCGCGCCCGATTCCCGCGCATGGTCGCCGATGAACCGCCGGACAGCGCCAACCGCCGTGACGTCCAGCCCGAGAGTGGGTTCGTCGAGAAACAGCACGCGAGGCCGGTACACCAGCGACATGGCGAGCCCCGCCCGCATGCGCTCCCCCAGCGAAAGCGCCCGCGCCTGGCGTTCGAGAAGCGGTTCCAGGTCGAGCAACGACGTCAATTCTTCGAGCGAGCGGGTGAAATCGGTCTCCGGCGCCTGGTAGATGACCCGCTGAAAGCGGAGCAGGTCGTGTACCGTAAGTTCGGCCGGACCGGTGATTGGACGACTGCCTCGCACCATCGCCAGTTGCTTCAGGAAGGCGGGTTCGCGTCTCCATGGCACGAAGCCCATGATGTCCACCTGTCCGGCGGTGGGATGGAGGATGCCGCTCAGCATCTTGAGCGTGGTGGTCTTTCCCGCGCCATTGGGGCCAAGGAAGCCCACGATCTCACCCGGTTCGACCGTGAACGATACATCCCTGACCGCCGCGATCTCACGATACTCCCGCCTGAACAGCGATGTCATCGCGTTCCGCGCCCCTTCGCCCCGGACCGGCGCCCGGAACGCCATCCCCAGTCCGTTCACATCGATGATTGACACGCACACTCCCTCCCTGTTTGGCGATCTCCTTCCACCCTAGTACCCTGATGCACGACTTGAAGGTTGTCGCTGCTCGAACTGGACTCGAACTCGATTTCGTGGATTGAAAACGGGACATCGAGAGGATTGCGCGCGAAGCTTTCCAGCGTCGATTGAAGGTTTTGGTTGAGGTGGACACTCATGAGGGTGGTGGATCTCGCGAGAGCCGTTGGAATCAGCACCCAGCAGGTGCGCAACTACGAAGCGTTCGGCCTGTTTCCAACGGTCGAACGATCGGAGAGCGGCCACCGGGTATACACCCAACGCCACCTGCGCGCGCTGATCGCCGTTCGCGCAATGCTGGATGCCGGATACAGCCAAACTGAGGCCCGCGAAGCCATTGGCGCGGGCGACATCGATGCCGCCTGCCCGCTGATCGACGCCAAACACGCGGAACTGGACCGGCGGCGCAGGCAGATCGACCACACGCTGGATGTGATCCAGTCGATGACGGCGAACAACGTTTCACTGCCCGCGGTGGGCAGGGTAAGGAACCTGCGAATCGGAGAAGCGGCCCGATCGGTTGGGGTCCAGCCATCCGCCCTTCGATTCTGGGAGCAGGAGGGACTGCTCAATCCAGAGCGAGACAGGCACAGCGGCTACAGAATCTACGATCGGTGGCAACTGTACCGGCTGGAAATCGTCGTGCTCCTGCGACGCGCCAACTATGACTTTGAATCCATACGATCTGTCCTGGCGGAACTCTCGAACGGGCACACCGCGTCGACGCTGAGGGCCATCGAGCAGCGCCGCCAGGACATCGCCAGTCGAAGCAGGGCGTGTACCCGGGCCACGGCGCTGCTCTGGGAGTACCTGACCCTGAAACCCCAACCCGCCACCGTCTCGCCACATTCGTAACGACCCGGGATAGACACGGACCAGATATCCGACTACTATGGTCGGATTTGGACTTGACGGGTCGTGGTTCGGAGCATTTCCGGGCGATTGTGGAGAGTGACAGATGACGGAAGCGTTTGGGAATCGGATATCGCGACGACGGGCGTTGGCGATCGCGGGCGGCGCGGCCGCTGGACTGGCGGCCGGGAAGTCGCTGGTGGCGCGGGAGGCTTCTCCAGCGACATCGCCCGCCAGTGGCGAGTGGACCTACACCGACGTGCTGGGCAAGACGATCACGCTGCCGGAGCGGCCGGTGCGAGTCGCTGCGAACCTGGTGACGGCCGCGGCGCTCTGGGATCTCGGCATTCAGGCGGTGGCCGTGTTCGACTGGACGGCTTCGGCCTATCCCGATGGCGATCACATCGCCTGGGGCAATGTCGATGCCTCGGCGGTGGCGAACGTCGGCGATTCGGACGGCAACATCCTGCCGGAGGATATGCTCGTCGCGGACCCGGACATCATCCTGACGCTGACCTTCGACGCCGGCGACCCAACGCAGGTGGGAGGCGTGCCGGTCGACCTGGCGGATCGGATCGAGCAGATCGCGCCGGTGCTGGTGGTGACCGACATGGCATCGACCGGGTTGCAACTGGAGCGGCTGGTCGAGCT
>CAZUPA010000020.1:5681-31528 GCA_964622205.1 uncultured Sphaerobacteraceae bacterium | reverse complement strand
CTCGACTGCATCGTCTACATGGGCGAGGTCGACATCCAGCGCCAGTCGCTCAACGTCTTCCGTATGAAGCTGCTCGGCGCCGAGGTCGTCTCCGTCACCTCTGGATCGAAAACCCTCAAGGACGCCATCAATGAAGCGATCCGCGACTGGGTCACCAACGTCGAAACCACCTTTTACATCTTCGGCACCGTCGCCGGCATGCACCCGTACCCGATGATCGTCCGCGACTTCCAGTCGGTCATCGGCCGCGAGGCGCGCGCCCAGGTCCAGGAACAGACCGGCTCGCTGCCCGATTCGATCATTGCCTGCGTTGGCGGCGGCTCGAACGCGATGGGCCTCTTCCACGCCTTCCGCGGCGACGCCGATGTCGAGATCGTTGGCGTCGAGGCCGGGGGCCATGGCCTGGAGAGCGGTCACCACGCCGCCACCCTCGTCGCCGGCGAGGAAGGGGTGCTCCACGGCTCCTGGTCCTACCTGCTGATGGACGACAACGGCCAGATCGTCGAGACCCACTCCATCTCGGCCGGGCTCGACTATCCCGGGGTCGGCCCCGAGCTTTCCTATATGAAGGACTCCGGCCGCGCCCGGTTCGCCGCCATCACCGACGAGGAAGCGCTCGAAGGTTTCAAGCTCCTCTGCCGCACCGAGGGCATCATCCCGGCTCTCGAATCCAGCCACGCCATCGCCTACGCGGCCAGGTACGCGAAGGAGCTTGGCGCTGGCAAGACCATGATCGTCAATCTCTCCGGCCGCGGTGACAAGGACATGCACACCGTCGCCGATGCCCTGGGAGTGACCCTGTGACCGATGTAGCAGCTTCCACCAGCCGGATATCCGAAACCTTCGCCCGGCTCGGCGCCGAAGGCAAGACCGCCCTCATGCCCTATCACACGGCCGGCTTTCCCACGCTCGACCTCAGCAAGCAGATCATCCGCTCGCTGGTCGAAGCCGGGGCCGACCTCGTCGAAATCGGCGTGCCATTCTCCGACCCGCTGGCGGACGGCCCGTCGGTCCAGGGAACGAGCCAGGCCGCGTTGGACAACGGCACGACACCCGCTGATTGCATCGATCTCGTCCGGGACCTCCGCGCCGACGGCATCATTGCGCCGTTCCTCCTGATGGGCTACTACAACCCTATCCTCAAGTACGGCATCGAGCGCTACGTCGCCGATTGCGCCGAAGCCGGTGTCGATGGCTTCATCGTCCCCGACCTTCCCGCCGAGGAGAGCGACGCGCTGCGCGACGCCGCCCAGGCGAAGGGTCTCGCTTTGATCTTCATGGTCGCGCCCACCAGCACCGACGAGCGGCTCGCCATCGCCGCCGAGAAGGGGAGCGGCTTCCTCTACTGCGTCTCCGTGACCGGCGTCACCGGCGCTCGCGACAACCTCTCCAGCACGCTCGGCGAGTACATGGCCCGCATCCGTTCCCACACCGATCTCCCGTTGGCGATCGGCTTCGGCATTTCGAAGCCAGAACACGTGAAGTCGGTCGGCGAAATCGCGGATGGCGCCATTGTCGGCGCGGCGCTGATCAACGCCATCAACACCGTCTCTGACGAGGAGAAGCCAGCCAAAGCCGCCGAGTTCGTCCGGTACCTGCGCGGGTCATGAGCACCATGGCCGCCAATCCGGACATCGGGGCGCTGGTCGGCCAGAGCATCATGATGCGCTTCGAAGGACCGATCTTCACGGACGAAGCGCGGGACGCCTTCCGGACCATCCGGCCCGGCGGGATCATCTTCTTCGCCGACAACATCACCAGCCGCGAACAGCTTCACGCGCTCACGGCGGAGCTACAGGAAGCGGCCCGGGCCGAGGGCATGCCGGCCCTGCTGATCGCCGCCGACCAGGAGGCCGGCATCGTCAGCCGCCTCCCCGCCGATATGGTGACCCCACCCGGAGCGATGGCGCTCACCGCCAACGGCAACCTGGCCGATACGGAGACGTGCGCCCGGATCACCGGTTCGCAACTCCGGGAAGCCGGGATCAACGTCAACTTCGCGCCGGTCGTGGATGTGAACAACAACCCGGACAACCCGGTCATCCGGACCCGGTCCTATGGCGACACCGTCGAGAAGGTCATCAATGGGTCGCTCGCCACGATCCGGGGGCTGGAGGCCACGCGGGTCATCTCCTGCGTCAAGCACTTCCCCGGTCACGGCGACACCAGCGTCGACTCGCACCTCGGGCTGCCGGTGATCGAGCATCCGCTTGAGCGCCTCCACGAGATCGAGCTTGCTCCCTTCAAGGCGGCCATCGCGGCCGGTGTCCCCGGCGTGATGACCACCCACATCGTCTTCCCGGTCCTCGACGAGAACCCGGCGACGCTCTCGAAGCCAATCCTGACCGGGCTGCTTCGAGAGGGACTTGGCTTCGAGGGGCTGATCTTCACCGACTCGCTCTCGATGGACGCGATCAACGACCGGTACGGGCTGGAAGACACCGCCATCCGGTGCAAGGCGGCCGGAGTCGATGTCCTGGAGTCAAACGAGTCGCTGGACAAGCAACTGATCCGGTTCCATGCCCTGGTCGAAGCGGTGGGGGACGGCCGCCTCTCGAAGGACCTGTTCACCGCCACGCTCGACCGGTTGAACGCGGCGCGCGAGCGATACGGGCTGGACGAACCGGCGCCAGCGCTTGGCGAGGTCGATCCCGCGTTGCACCAGGAGGCGGAGCGGATCGCGGCGGGAACCATCGCCGTGCTGGGCGGAGGTCCGTTTTCGCCGATCGGTCCAGACGAGCCCGCGCTGATCGTCGACTTCCAGCGGCTTCGATCCAGCGAGGCCGAGGACCCGTTCAACCGGGGCGGCATCGTCCGGGACGAGGTGAAACGGCTGCTTCCCGCCACCAGGGTCGCCACGCTGAGTCATCAGCCGCGCGGCGAGGAAGTGATCTTCGCGACCCAGGCGGTCCGCCAGGCCGGCGCCCTCGCGATCATGACCCGCGACGCAGTGGACTTCCCGTATCAGGTCGACCTGGCCCGGAAGGCGATGGAGGCCGCGCCAGAGGGAGCGCGGGTCATCCATGTGGCGCTTCGTGGCCCCTACGACGCGGGCATCCTGGGTCCGGTCGATGACACGATCCTGACCTTTGGCGATCCCGCCGTGACGCTCAAGGCGCTGGCGGGTGTGTTGGCTGGAGTGACCGTTCCAACGGCGGCCGTGCCGGTGACGCTGCCCGAAGCGAGGCACTGACGCCGTCCGCGCCAGTGCCCCGGATTGTCGTCAGGCGAAGAAATCCGCGTCGCCTGCGCTCAGATGCTGGCTGGCCTTCTCGACGTTGAACGTGACGCCCAGGCCGGGCCGGTCGGGCACGTCGCTGAAGCCGCCCTCGATCGCTGGCACGCCGTCGAGGATGTCGTGCCACCAATCCTCGCGGGCGCCAGGCGCCTCGAAGGCGATGTAGTTGTCCGGCAACGTCGCGCTGACCTGGACCAGGGCCGCGAGCCCGATCAACCCGTCGGCGGTGCCGTGAGGGGCCATCAGGATGCCGTGCAGGTCGGCGTACTCGGCGATCCACTTGAGTTCCGCGAGGCCACCCACGTCCACCGGGTCGGGCCCGACGATGTTCACGGCATGACCTTCGATCAGGCCCTTGAAGTTCTGTCGGAGGTAAACCTGCTCGCCGGTGTGGATCGGCGTGGAGGTGGACATCGTGAGTTCACGGTAGACATCGGCGTTTACGAACGGGGTGTAGTCGCCGGTCAGCATGTCTTCCAGCCACAGGAAGTGCATCGACTCGACGGCCTTCGCGAACCGGATCGCGTCGGGCAGTGTCCAGCCCGGACCGCAGTCGAGGGCGATGCCCACATTCGGGCCAACCGCCTGCTTGGCGGCGGTGACGCACTCCACGACGTGGTTGAAGCCAACTTCGGTCAGTGGTCCGCGGTTGAGGTAGGCGTAGTGGTGCGACGTGGTGTCGAGTTCCTTGTAGTGGAAATTCGGCACATCGTGCGGCATCCGGGAATGGAACCCGATGCCCAGCTTGATGATGTCGAATCCCTGGGGCGTGGACGCGAGGTCGATCGCGGCCTGGGCGTAGTCTTCCGGCGACGAGCCGGGCATCTGCGTGCGATACGCTCCGTTGTAGGACCGCACCCGATCGCGCACCTTGCCGCCGAGCAGCTTGTAGACGGGGAGCCCGGCCGCCTTGCCCGCCACGTCCCACAGGGCCATTTCGATGGCGCTGATCACGGCGCCCCACGGCTTGAAGGCGCCACGGCCGCGGATCGTGCGCATGACGCGCTCGACATTGGTCGGGTCCTGCCCGATCAACGCGGGCGAGACCATGCGGATCGCGTCAACGAGGTATGGCTTGGTCCATTCGACCTGCCCGTATCCATCGACTCCCTCGTCGGTGACGATGCGAATGATGGGGTGATTGCCGATCAACGCGCATTTGACGTCCGTGATCTTCATCCAACCGTCCCTTCCGGATCAGGCTACGGCCAGCGGCTCCTCCGCTGGCCGCCTACACGTTAGGCAAAGAAATCCGCGTCTTCCGGTGCGAGGCGCCGCTGGGCCGCCTCGATGTTGAGCTCGATGCCCATGCCAGGCCGGTCCGGTACCTCGATAAAGCCATCCTTGATGACCGGTGCGTGCTCCACGATGCTGGAGAACCAGTCCGTCTTTGGAGCGGGGCATTCGAACGCGATGAAGTTATCCGGCAGCGTGGCGCAGACCTGCACCAGCGCGGCCATTCCGAGCAGGCCGTTGCCGGTGCCGTGTGGGGCCATCAGGATACCGTGGAGGTCGGCGTACTCGGCGATCCACTTCAGCTCGGCGATGCCGCCCACATCGGCCGGGTCGGGCCCGACAATGTTCACGGCATGCCCTTCGATCAGGCTCTTGTAGTTCTGGCGGAGGTAGATCTGCTCGCCGGTGTGAATGGGCGTGGACGTGGACACGGTGAGTTCGCGGTAGACATCGGCATTCACATAGTGAACGTAGTCGCCGGTCAGCAGGTCCTCCAGCCACATCAGGTCGAGTGGTTCCACGGCCCGGGCGAACCGGATCGCGTCCGGAAGGACCCAGCCCGGACCGCAGTCCAGCGCCAGCCCGATGTCGTCGCCGAGTTCCTCCTTCATGGCATGCACGCAGGCGAGGACATGGTTGAACCCGGCCTCGGTCATCAGGCCCTTGTTGATGTGGGAGTGGAACCGCCGCTCTTCGTGGGTTCCGTAAAAGAAGTTGGGAACGTCCCTCGTCATCGGCGTGTGGAAGGCGATCGGGACCTTGACGATGTCGAATCCCTCGGGCCGGGCCTTCAACATCCGGGCGAAGTCGCGGTAGTCATCCACCGACTGGCCCTTGATCGGGTCCTTGTAGCTGCCGTTGTAGGCGCGGACACGGTCACGGACCTTGCCGCCAAGCAGCTTGTACACCGGCAGCCCGGCCGCCTTGCCAGCGATGTCCCAGAGCGCCATCTCGATCACGCTGATCGCGGCGCCCCAGGGCTTGAAGCCGCCCCGGCTGCGAATGGTGCGCATGACGCGTTCGACGTTGGTGGGGTCCTGGCCGATCAGCGCGTCACGCAGCATCAGCACGACGGGCGCGTAGGTCGACTTGAACCATTCCACCTGCGCGTAGCCGTCGATACCCTCGTCGGTGACGATGCGCACGATGGGGCTCTCGCCAATTACCGCGCATCTGACGTCCGTGATCTTCATCCCGTGCTCCCCGCTGAAGGGCCGCGGGCGGAACCGGCTCGTCGCCCGTTCCGCTCGCGACTGGGTCATGACGTCGCAACCGCACTAGTCGTCGAAGAAGTCCCGGTCGTCCTCGGAGAGGTATGCCTTCGCCGCTTCCACGTTGAATTCGACGCCCATGCCGGGTCGATCCGGCACCTCGATCAGGCCATCGACCACCGGGAGCCCATCGAAACCCTCGGTGATGTCGTACCAGAAAGGTTCGAACCGGGCCGGGTATTCGAAGGCGATGAAGTTGTCCGGCATGGTGGCGGCTACCTGAATGTGCGCGCCCAGGCCGAAGATGCCGTTCGCCGTGCCGTGCGGGGCGATCAGGATGCCGTGCAGGTCGGCGTACTCGGCGATCCACTTCAATTCGGCGACACCGCCGACATCGGCCGGGTCGGGGCCGATCACGTTGACGGCCTTGCTCTCGATGAGCTGCTTGTAGTTCTGGCGCAGGTAGATCTGTTCGCCGGTGTGGATTGGCGTGGTGGTGGCCACGGTCACGTCGCGATAGACATCGGGATTCACGAACGGACTGTAGTCGCCGGTGATCATGTCTTCCACCCACAGCAGGTGCAGGTGCTCCAGCTTCTTCGCGAAGCGCAGGGCGTCGGAGGCGGCGTAGCCGGGACCGGCATCCACCGCGAGCCCATGGTCCTGCCCGAGTTCTTCCTTGGCGGCCTCGATGCAGGAGACGGCGTAGTTCATGCCCTTCTCGGTCATCATGCCCCGGTTGGGATAGGGATGCTTGGCGCCGGTGTGGATTTCGCCATAGAAGAAGTTGGGGAACTCGCTGGCCATCGCCGAGTGAAACGACGTCGGCAGCTTGAACATGGAGAAGCCACCCGGCAGGGCCTTGGCGTTGCGGGCCCACTGGGCGTATCCATCGGGCGTGTGCTCGACGCCAGACTCGGCCTGGTAGAAGGTGCGATAGGTTCGGACGCGGTCGCGGACCTTGCCGCCAAGGAGCTTGTAGACCGGGAGACCGGCGGCCTTGCCGGCGATGTCCCAGAGCGCCATTTCGATGGCGCTGACGGCGGAACCCCAGGGCTTGAAGCCGCCGCGGCTACGGATGGTGCGCATCACGCGCTCGACGTTGGTGGGGTCCTGGCCGATAAGGGCGGGCACGAGCATTTTGACGACCGGTTGGAGGTAGGGTTTGGGGGTTTCGATCTGGCCCCAGCCGGTGATGCCTTCGTCCGTGGTGATGCGGATGACGGGACTGCTGGCGATGACGGCACACTTGACGTTCGTGATCTTCACCGGGTGGCTCCTGTCGCGGTTGATGGTGTTCGGCGCGCCGGGGCGGATTGCCTGCTCCGGCGCCGGTTTCGGGTACCTGAGGTGGCATTGTAGCCAGCGTGGGCGACCTGTCCATAGGGGCATGCGCAGGCGTTCCGCGATGGCGCGGTGTCATTGTCAGGCGTTGGCGTGGGCTGGCGAGGGAGTCGTGTTTTTTCGGCGACAATAATCCATAAATTCATTAATTCCGTCCCGAGCGGCTGATTTGCCCGGAACGACGGGCGTTCTGGCGGTGGGGATTAATGTGGGCGTGGGAATTAATGTTGATGCGGAAAACACGTTGTCGTGTACGTCGATGTCCATGGCGAGTTTCTTTTGAAGAGTGAGTAGACGGGAATGGCGCGTGGTATGAGGAAGGTCATTCGGCAACCAGATCATGCATGCACAGTCATCCCGTGGTGGTTGACTGTGCCTTCCGTACTGGTGCATGAAGAGACGCGCGCCACGGTTCTCTCCGAGGCGGCTATGTCCGACGTGGTGGCCCCACAGACACATGTGCGAACAAACGTCTACCTAATGAACGCATCGAAACGGGAAAAACCCGCCATCGGGGATGATATTGGTTGATGGGAGGGCTCGCGGGTGACGGAAGGGGGCGGTCAAGAACGTTCGCCGATCGCGGAACGGCTGGGGTTGGGTATCCCACCCGTTGGCGCGGGGTGCGTGCGTCTGGAACGGACTAGACTCGGTGGGGAATGCCTGCTCATGGGGAGACACGATTGCGATGCATGCGGCTGAGTTACACGATATTCGAGATCGCGACGATATTTCGAAGCTGGTGACGGAGTTCTATACGCGAGCGTTCCAGGATCCGGTGCTGGGACCGATCTTCATCGATGTGGCGAAGATGGACCTGGAGGCGCACATGCCGATTATGTGCGATTTCTGGGAGACGGTATTGTTCCAGGCTGGGAAGTACGGTCGAAACGCCTTTGGCGTGCATCTCGACCTGCATCGGAAGGAGCCATTGACGCCGATGCACTTCCAGCGGTGGCTCGATATCTGGGAGACCACGGTGGACGACCTGTTCCAGGGGCCACGGGCGAACCTGGCGAAGGTGCAGGCGGGCAGGGTGGCGAACGGGATCAGCGGCCGCCTTCAGCGGACGGTCGATGCCGAGCCGTTGACGATCCAGCCTTCGACCGTGGATTACCGCCAGCGCTATGGGCAACCAGCGACGCACCCCGCGGTTCCCTCCAAGGGCGACTGATTTATCCACATCAGCACGTTCTTGACCGAACGAATGTTCGCATGGCATGATCGCACTCCGGTCAGATTCCGAGTCTGGAGCTTCTTTTCATGCACAGCACGAACTATCAGGGGACGTTGATCGCCATCGCCGAGGATTCGAGCGCCGAGCGAGGCGTGGTTCCTCCGGAAAAGGCGGAGAACCCGTCCGTGGCGTCGCGCACCTGGCGGATGATCGCGGAACATCCGTACGAGTACACCTCGGACGATGTGATCTTCGCGGTCTGGGCGGACCGGCAAGGGATCGCCGAAGAGGACCGTGTGGCTGCCCGCGAGAAGTTCTTCTCCAAGGGGCGGGCGTGCCTGCGGGCGTCCGATCTCGGGAAGAAGTACGGCTGGGGTATCCACCACGACGGGGAAGGCCGGGTGGCGCTGGTCGGCGTGGAGCCGGACGAGTACAGAGAGTTCCTGGAGTCGGACGATGTCAAGGTGGTGAAGGCGATGCGGTCGTCGAGGCGTTGAGCCGCGGCGGGAAGAGATTTCCGGAGAGGTTGCGAGCGGGTGGATGACGTGCTGGCGAAGACGCGTGCGTGGAGACGCCGCGGGTCGACACAGCCGCCTGCGTCTCCGCCGGAGAGGGTGTGCGCGAATCCGGCGGCGGGATCGACCCCTACCCGGAATAGCCAGACTCACCCCGGATGCCGGGTCACGCCTCGACTGGGGCCGGGACGATGCCCATGACTTCGGCGAGCGCGGTGTACGACTGGAGGCGGTAGGCGTTGTCGAAGGTGTTGGTGACCACGATCAGTTCGTCGGCCTGGGCCAGTTCGGCGAACGATTCGAGGGATGCCTTCACGGTTTCCGGCGAGCCGACGGCGGCGTATCGCAACATGCTGGCCGCCATCTGCTGCTCCATCGGCGAGACGACACTGTCCAGATCGTCGACGGGCGGTTTCATCAGGCCGCTGTTGCCCGGACGCCGGAACTCGGCGAACCGGCGGATGGATGAGCTGAACAGGTACCGCGCCTCATCGTCCGTATCCGCCACCAGGGCGTTGACGCCGGCGATCACGTACGGCGCGTCGAGCTGGTCCGATGGCTGGAAGTTCTGGCGGTACCAGGTGATGGCGTCGACCAGGGCATCCGGCGCGAAGTGGGAGGCGAAGGCGTAGGGAAGGCCCAGCTTGGCGGCCAACTGGGCGCCGAACATCGAGGATCCGAGGATGTAGATGGGGACGTTGGTTTCCAGTCCCGGGTTGGCGATCACCACCTGGTTTTCGATCCGGGAGCCGAGCAGGATCTGGAGTTCCTGGACATCCTGGGGGAAGTCGTCGGACGAACGCGGGTCGCGGCGCAGGGCGCGCATGGCATAGCCGTCGGTGCCCGGCGCGCGTCCGACGCCGAGGTCGATCCGGTCGCCGTAGATCGAGGCGAGAGTGCCGAACTGCTCGGCGATGACGAGGGGGGAGTGGTTCGGTAGCATGACGCCGCCGGAGCCGAGCCGCAGGGTGCTGGTGCCCGCCGCGAGATAGCCGAGCAGGACGGACGTGGCCGACGAGGCGACGCCGAGCATGTTGTGGTGTTCGGCCACCCAGTAACGGGTGTATCCGAGCCGTTCGGCGGCCTGGGCCAGTTCGAGGCTGTTGCTCAATGCTTCGGTGACGGTCATTCCCTCGCTGAGCGGGGCGAGATCGAGGATGGAGAGGCGTACGGGCACGTTAGGTCCTTCTGGGTGAGTGGCGGTATGTCGCGGCGCGTGCGCCGCTCTATGGAAGAACCGTAGCACTTGGGATTCGTAAGTGTCGACAGGTCAAAGGGTGAGGTCATTCCCCGGTCTGGAGGTAGACGGGATCGCGAACGCCTACTTCGTCCAGATGGCTCAGGAGGTCGGCGGGATCGTCGTAGACACGATAGGCCCCCGCCTCGCGAAGCTCGTCGCCGCCGTAGCCTCCGGACCGGAACCCGACTCCCAGCGCGAACGCCCGCCGGGCGGCGAGGAGGTCCCAGATCGAATCGCCGATCACCCAGCTCGACTGGATGGGGACATCGAGCTCTTCGGCGGCGGCCAGGAAGAGGTCTGGGTCGGGCTTAGCGTAGCGAACGAGATCCCGGGTGATGATCGGGGCGGGACCGTCGAGCACGCCGAGCATATCGAGCCCGTGCCGCGCGCTGCGCATCTGGCCGCTGGTGGCGATGGCCCATGGGACGCCGGTTTCGGTGAGGGTCTGGAGGAGTTCGATTGCGCCGGGGAGCGGGCGCACCTGGTCGGCCAGGGTGGCGAAGTGCGCGGCGTGGAGATCGCCGATGCGCTGGGTGACGTCTGGATCGAGCGGATACCCGAGTTCGCGGAGCAGGGCGTTGACGAAGAGCCCGCCGCTCATGCCGATCCGGCGGTGGATTTTCCAGACGGCGAGTTCGATGCCGCAGTCGGCCAGGGCGAGTCTCCAGGCGATGACGTGCTGGTAGACGCTATCGATCAGCGTGCCGTCGAGATCGAACAGAAACGCGGGGTGTCGTGTGGGCGATTGGGTGCTTTCCACGGGGACGATCCTTTCCGTAACGCGCGGCGCGAGAGGAAATGTGAGCCGGCGGTTCGATCCGGCTACCTTTTGGCATACTACCCGGCCTCCGGGTGTCCCGCACGCTGAGCGCCACGTATGATGGACATGGCTTGTACCGATAATGGCATATCGCCCAACATGAAGGCGGGAAGTTGAACCGTTCACCCTGGTACCACCTCGTCAGGATCGGATTCGTGCTGCTGAGCGTCGCGGCGGTGACGGCCCAACTCGTGCTCATGCTGGACCGGCCGGACAGCAATATCGCCAACTTCTTCAGCTTCTTCACGATCCAGAGCAACATCATCGCGGCGTTCGTGTTGCTGGCGAGCGGCGTCATGGGCCTGCGAGGCGCGGAGACTTCCCGCCGGTGGGATATCGCGCGAGGTGGTGCGGTGTCGTGGATGGCGACCTCCGGCATCGTGTTCGCCGCGTTGCTCTCCGGGATGGATGTGGACCTGCAATTGACCGAGCCGTGGGTGGACACGGTGCTTCACCAGGTGATGCCCGTGGTGGTGGTGGCCGATTGGCTGATTGCGCCGCCGCGCAACAGGCTCACCGTGCGAAGCGGGTTGGTGTGGATCCTCTATCCGGCGCTCTATGCGGCGTACTCGCTGATCCGCGGGGCGATGGTTGACTGGTATCCGTATCCCTTCCTCGATCCGCGTGGTGAGGATGGGTACCTGGAGGTGGCGGCGTATTCGGCGGGCATAGCGGTGATGTTCGTGGTGCTGATCTGGCTGGTGGTGACGCTGGGCAACGCGGCGCGCCGGTTCTGGACGACCTCGTCGTCGGAGAGTTGGCGATGACCGCCAATCGTGGCTGGGCGCTGGCCCGATTGGCGATGGCGGCCGGAACACTCTGGGCGCTGGTGGCGCAGTTCAGGAAAGTCGAGGTCGATCCGGACCTGACGGTTGGCGGATACTTCAGCCTGTTCACCAACGAGAGCAACTTCCTGGCGGCGTTGGCGCTGATCGCCGGGGGCATTTGGCTGTGGCGAGGACAGATCGCTCCGGACTGGTTCGACTTCGCGCGGGGAGCGCTGGTGACATGGCTTGCGCTGACCGGGATCGTGTTCATGGCGCTTCTGGCCGATCCGGACCTACGGTTCACCTACCACATCGACGAACCCAGCGATCTGTTGCACAAGGCGATGCCGGTGTTCCTGCTGGTGGACTGGTTGCTGTATCCGCCGCGCCGGCCGATCCGGATGGTGACCGCGTTGTGGTGGACCGTGCCGCCGCTGGCGTTTTGCGCGTATTCCCTCATTCGCGGGCCGCTGGTGGACTGGTATCCGTACGAATTCCTGGACCCGGGCGAGCAAGGCGGCTACCCGGGGGTGGCGCTCATCGTCGTGGGAATGGCCATCGGGTTCCTGCTGTTCGGCGCGCTGGCGGTGTGGCTGGGGAACACCATGCGGGCGCGTCGGTAGCCAGACCGGGACGCTTCAGGATGCCCGGGCCAGCTTCTCCCGTTCGGCCCAGTAGTCCCGCTGGGCGGGATAGTAGTCGTCCCAATCCCCGAACTCGGCGCCCGCATGCACGGCCACCAGGCGGTCCAGATAGTACTCCCAGCCGATGCCGTAGCTGCTGATGTCTTCTTCCGCGGCCGGATCGATGTGCTGGCGGAAGGTGAAGGTGGTGACGCCGTCCCGCTCGGCGAGGTCGATCGTCATTCGCCAGGAGCCTTCGCCCTGGAAGGTCTGGACCGCGAGGCGCCGGGGTGGTTCGCAAGCGTGGATCAGGACGTCCTCGGGTTCGGCGTCGCCCTCGGCGGTCATGGTAAAGGTAACGCGCTTGCCGGGGCCGGATTTGCCCGACCATGTGCCGATCCAGCGGTTCATGAGATCGGGTTTCGCGATGCTGTCCCAGACGTCCGCGATCGGGGCGTCGATGGAGCGTTCGATGACGATATCGAGACCGGAATCGGTGCGGACGATTGTGCCGGTGGCGGGGATGCTCATATGGGTTGGCTCCAGAGAGGTATCGAATCGCGCCAGCCCGTTCCCCGCGGGGTTGGACGGGCATCGAGATGTTTGCGCGTATGAGGTTTTGGTCAGCCCGGCTCGCGATGCGGGGTGGCGCCCCGGTCACCCCTTGACCGAGCCCGCGGTGATGCCCTGGACCATGAAACGCTGGGCCAGGAAGTAGAGCACCATGACGGGGAGGGCGGCGAGCACGGCGCCAGCCATGATAGGACCCCAGAGCAGGACATCGCCGGTGATGAGGTACTGGAGCCCGAGCGGGACCGTTCGCTTTTCCTCGGACGTGATGAAGATCAGGGCGAAGAGCAGTTCGTTCCAGGCCGCGGTGTAGGTGAAGATGCCGACCGCCGCGAGGCCAGGGAGCGACAGCGGGAGCAGGATGCGGAAGAGGGCCCCGAGCTGGGTGGAGCCGTCCACCATCGCCTGTTCCTCGAGATCGGCGGGAACGCTGCGGAAGTAGCCGGAGAGCAGCCAGGTGCTGAGCGGAATCGAAAAGGTCAGGTAGAGCACGATGAGGCCCCACAGGGAGTTTCCCATGTGGAGGCGGGCAACGATGATCGAGAGCGGGATAAAGAGCAGGGAACCGGGGGTGAGGTAGGTGAGCAGGATAATGCGGCCCACGAGCCCGCGGAACCGGTAGCGAAAGCGAACGATGCT
The DNA here is from genome assembly GCA_964622205.1 of uncultured Sphaerobacteraceae bacterium. Taxonomy (GTDB): domain Bacteria; phylum Chloroflexota; class Chloroflexia; order Thermomicrobiales; family UBA6265; genus JACCYX01. The sequence goes on along the minus strand of CAZUPA010000020.1, from coordinate 18,148 downwards.
GTAGGCGGCGAAGGACGAGATCAACAGCGAGACAACGGTGACGCTGCTGGCGACGATGATGCTGTTCCGGATGTTGGTGAGATAGCCCTTCTCATTGATGAGGATGCGATAGTTCTCCCAGGTTGGGCTCTCGGGGAACAGGGCTGGAACACGGTAAATCTCGCGAGGGAGCTTCAGTGAGATCGTGAACATCCAGTAGAGGGGAAAGATCACGACGACCGCGACCAGGAACATGAGGGCGTAGATCGCGAGGAGCGTGAGCAGGTTGCGTGTTGTCCGGTTGCGGAAGCGCCGGCCGGAATTCTTGATTCCGGATGGAGATGGCTGGATCGTGGCGGGTTGCATCAGTCATCTCCCTGAATGAGCCAGGTGACGAAGAAGACGAGGATCAGCAGGGCCGGGATCATGGCGACCGAGACCGCGGCGGCCTCGCCGAGGCGGTGCGTTTGCATGCCGAAATAGGCCAGCACCGGGAAGACCATGGTGGCGTCGGAGGGGCCGCCCTGGGTCATGATCCAGATGTTTTCGAAGCTGTTGGCGGTCCAGATCGACGACATCAGGATGACGATGAGGATGACGGGCCGGATGCTGGGGAGGGTGATGTCCCAGAAGCGCTGCCAGGAGGACGCACCGTCGACCTTGGCGGCTTCGTAGAGTTCGGTGGGGACGCCCTGGAGGGCGGCGAGGAACGAGATGGCCCAGAAGGGGAAGCCACGCCAGACCGTGGCGACGATGACCGCCGGAAGGGCGGTGGATTTCTGGCCGAGGTAGTCGATGATTTCGGGATGGATGCCGGTTTTGGTCAGGATGAGGTTGAACGCGCCGCCGATGGGCATGTAGAGCAGTTTCCAGACGAGGAAGGCGACGAACCCGGGCATGGCCCAGGGCAGCATGATGAGGCCGCGCATGAGGCCGCGTCCCCGCACCGCCTGGTTGAGCAGCATGGCCAGCCCAAGGCCGATGACGAGCTTCAGGATGTCGGAGACAACGACCATGATGATGGTGTTCTGGATGGTCTTGATGAAACTGGGGTTTTTGGCCAGGTAGCGGAAGTTGTCGAGCCCGATCCACGACCCGGCCTGGCCGACCATGCGGTCGGTAAAGGAAATGGCGATGGCGAAGAAGAAGGGATAGGCGACGAGGCCAATGAGGAGCGCCAGCGCGGGAAGGACAAGCAGGTAGCCGGTGATTGCCTGGCGATTGGCGAGGCTGAGGCGTGAACCGCGTTTCACGCCCGGTGACTGGCCGTTGGCCATGGTGGTGGACACGTGGAAGTACTCCGGGCTCGCTAGAGTCGGTGTCTGGAAAGCCGACGGGGAGGGGCACGCCGTTGTGCGCCCTCCCCGGGGTGTTCGAAGGGAACTACGCGTACTTGGCGTAGATGTTGTCTCCCGTTTCCTGGCATTCGGCGAGGGCGTCTTCAAGGGAGAGGCCGTCGACGACCATGCGCTGGATCATCTTGGGAACGGAGAAGTTCGAGTTGAAATCGGCGTAGGCGGTGTTCGAGACGTCGGGATAGGCCGGCGCCGTGCCATTGAGCACGAGGTCCTTGAGGCCGGTGAGGACCGGGGTGGATGTGAATGCTTCGAGGTCGTCCTGTCCCTTGAGGACGGGACCATAAATGGCGACCTTGTAGTACTCGCCGATGAACTCAGGTTGGGCGAGGTATTCGATGAGGGCCTTGGCGGTATCTGGATCGGGGTTGCCAACCGGGATGGCGCGCAGGTTGGGCCCGATTGGCGCGACCGTCATCACGGGACCAGCGGGCAGCGCGGAATAGCCCGTGAGTTCGAACAGTTCGGGATCGTCGTTCTTGGCGGCGATGCTGACGCTGCCGGTGTTGGCGATGAAGACGGCCTGGCCGGAGAGGTAGGCGGTGTTGTCGCCGGCTCCGTCCCAGGTCGTCGCGCCCGGAGGAAAGAGTTCGGCGTCCCAGGCGGCTTTCACCCAGTTGAGAAACTCGCGGGTTTCGTCGGAAGAGATGGTGCAGGTCTTGCCTTCGTCGTCGGCGATACGGCCGCCGTAGGACTGGAGGACGGAGACCATGAGATTGGCATCGCCGACGTTGGAGAGGGCGAGACCGAGACCGTACACGCCGGGTTGCTGGGCCTGGGCGGCCTGGTCGCTGAGTTCCTGCCAGGTGGCGGGCGCCTCGGTGAACCCGGCTTCCTCCAGAACGTCGAGCCGGCGGAAGAGGACGTTTCCGCCGGCGCCGAAGGGAACGCCGGCCTGGATGCCGTTGAACTTGGCCTTGTCGACGGCGCCAGCCACGGAGTCGTGCCAGCCGCCATGGGCCGCGCCGACGGCCTCGTAGGTGTCGGAAACGTCGAGCAGTTGGTCGCTCTGGCTGAGCAGGAGCGCGAGATCGAGGCCCATGTCCAGCGCGCTGGGCATGGTGTTGGATTCGACGGCGGCGCTGACCTTCTGGTTGGTTTCGTTCTGGTTGATCATGACGACTTCGGTTTCGACGCCGTTGTCTGATCCCCATTGATTGATGGTATCGACGAGTAACTGGTTGGCCTCGTCGGAAAAGATCAGGCCGCCCCAGTAGGTGAGCTTGCCGCCGTCCTGAATCACGGCGGGGGCCTTACGGGCGGCGAGGGTTTGGGCGAGGACGCCCGAGGAGGCGATGGCGGCGGCTCCTCCGATGACGGCGCGGCGCGAATGGGTTCGACGCGTGTGGGACATAACGGAACTCCCTCATGGTGGATACGAACGGTTGCCGATTGGGACCCGTGATGCGACATAACGGCCATGCGACCGTGGCGCCGGGAAGGCCAGAACCTGATTGCCGGCGCATGCCGATCGAGCAACTGAGATGTAGGTACTGGTGAGTATGTAGCCACGAGGGAAACGGCCTGTCAAGGGGTCGCGCGATGAGATGCATTTGGGGGTTCCGCGAATGGACGGGTTCCGCCGGGGTGGGTTTGCGGATACGATGCCGCCACCGGAAAGGCGGGCGATGGGCTCGCGGTTGGCGTGTGGAGACGAATGAGGAGCGGGTTGGATGACAGGGCCGGCGATGCGAGTAGGGTTGGGACAGTTCAACCAGATGACGGAAGAGAAGCTGCGGTTCGCGGCGCAACTGGGGGTGACGACGGTCCAGATGAATTCGCCGTTGCTGCCTGGAGAAACAAGGTGGGAGGCGAAGGACATCCGGCCGCTGGTGCTGATGGCCCAGGAGTTCGGCCTGGTCCTGGAGGCGATCGAGAACACGCCGCCGCAGTTCTTCATCAAGGCGATGCTTGGCCATGAGGGGGCGGACGAGCAGATCGAGAACTACAAGGCGACGATCCGCGCGGTGGGCGAGGCGGGCGTGCCGATTCTTGGCTACAACTTCATGCCGAACTCGGTGTGGAGGACGTCGAGGACGGCTCCGGGCCGCGGCGGCGTGGAAGTGACGGCGTTCGACATGGCGCTGGTGGAGGCGGCCGGTGGCGATGGCCGCGAGTTCACGCCGGTGAAGTCGAACTGGGCGCCGGGCATCTGGACGACGGACGATCCGGAGCAGGTCGTGGATCACGACCAGATGTGGGCGAACTACGAGCGCTTCATGAACGAGGTGCTGCCGGTGGCGAAGGAGGCCGGCGTGAAACTGGCGCTGCATCCGGACGATCCGCCGGCGCCGATGCTCGGCGGCGTGGCGAGGCTGTTTTGCGATGTGGCCGGGTTCAAGCGGGCGGAGGAGATCGCGATCGCCACCGGAGCGGGCGAGGCGTGGGGGCTGGACCTGTGCCTGGGCTGTTGTTCGGAGATGCCGGGCGGCCGGGCCAACGTGGTCGAGATGATCGAGCACTTCGGGCCGAGCGGGCGCATTCTGTACGTGCATTTCCGCGACGTGCAGGGCGAGGTGCCGGTGTTCCAGGAGTGCTTCCTGGGCGAGGGCAACTGGGATCCGGCCGAGATCATGCTGTTGCTGAAGCGGAGCGGGTTCACCGGGTTCATGATCGACGATCACGTTCCGCACATGGATGGCGATTCGGACTGGAACCACCGGGCGCGGGCGCATGCCGTTGGATACATGCAGGGTCTGATGAACATGATGGACCTGCTCGACGCCTGATCGCGCTCTGGAATTTGGTGGAGCACGGAAAAGGACGGGCCAGGCGGCCCGTCCTTTTCCGTGTGGGGTGAGCTGAACCGCGAGATCAGTCGGCCGGAGTTGCCGCCGGTTCGGTGCTGGCCGGCTCGGCGAGGTAGACCTCGACGTCCACCTGACCATCGTCGTCCTCGTCGAGCTTGACGATGCCAGTGTAGCCGGAGTCGTTCAACGGCCGGAGGGAGATGACGAGTTCGCCATCGACCACGACGCCGCCGATCTCGCCGCAGGCGATGTAGTTCTGGATGTTCTCTTCACTCTCGTGGACCACGATCGAGTGGGAGGAGGCCAGGACATCGTCCCGGAAGCTGAGTTCGATATCGTCCGTCTCGGAGTAGAGGACGGCGGGGGCCGTCAGCACGCCCTGGGGGGCGAGGTCGGTGTCGTCGTCATCATCGTCTTCATCCGCCGAACGGGCGGTGATGTTGTTTAGCGGGGCGGCCGGATTGGGATCGAGATTGCCGCAGTCTCCGAGGTGAATATGCGCCGGGTGGGAATGTACGCCTTCGCCGGACGTGTCGTCCTGGGCAAGGGCAATTCCCGCGCCGCCGATGGTGAGGCTACCCACGAGAAGCGCGCCGATGGTGTACTGCCTGAGAGAACCTTGGAGTTTCATGAGACCCATTTCCTCCTGATGACTACGTGACGACCAAACGAACGCCGCTATCGTGTTCTCTGGAAGAGGTAGATGATCGCGAGGATGACGAGGATGATGATGAGTACATACAGGACTGGTCCGACATTCATGTTCCGTGCTCCTTCCGCCGCTAGACCCGTTGATGCTGGTCAGTAGTCGCACAAGCAACCGGCCAAATTCCTCCCTGGTCGCGAAACCACGCGCGGCGTTGGGCGTGGTTCCGTCTCCAGAAACCCGCCGGGCCAAACTGGGGCCCGGCCCGGCGACATACGGATTCGCGCTGTGATCGAAGCTGTCTCACGCTCTTCGCTGATACGCCGATGCGGATTTCCTTCCGGTCACTCCTTGCAGGCAACCCGGGATTGCATTGACGCGGTCATGTCCTGGCGGCTGAAGCTGGGACACGTTCATGAAGATTGCTCGATGCCTCGTTTCACGTCGCCGCTTATGCCGTAGCCAAAAGCCTATGGGCCATCGGCTGTCCATGCCATGCGTATAGGCGCATATGCGGAAAGTACATATTTTGTGAAGAAACCGGATAGAGAACGACCCGGGGCACTCTCGCCCGGGTCGTTGTGGAGGGGACCTACGGCTTCATTGACGCCGGCAGTGGATCCTGGATCGGTCCGGGAGCATCGATCGAGCCGTGGCGCGAGGAGTCACCGCGGGGCTTTCGCGAGCGGCCCGGTTTGCCGGATGACGAATCCGCCCGTGGAGAGGGGGTGAGGTCGCTGACGAGGGCGATGGCGAGGACTTCCTCAAGGGTGCTGGCTTCGACGAGTTCGAGATCGGCCTTCACCACGTCGGGAATGTCGGCGATGTCCTTGGCGTTCTTCCTGGGGAGGATGAACGTCTTGATCCCGCCCCGATGGGCGGCAAGGGTCTTCTCGCGGAGACCGCCGATGGGCAGGACCTTGCCGCGGAGGGTGATCTCCCCAGTCATCGCCACATCGCGGCGGACCCGGACGCCGGTGAGGGCCGAAATGAGGGCCGTGGCCATGGTGATGCCGGCGGAAGGACCGTCCTTGGGGATGGCTCCGGCCGGAACGTGGACATGGATGTTGCTCTTGTCGAAGACCTCGGGGTCGATGCCAAGCGAGGTGGCCCGGGACCGCGCGTAGGAGAGGGCGGCTCGGGCCGATTCCTGCATGACGTCGCCCAGCTTGCCGGTGAGCGAGAGGTCTCCCTTGCCCGGCATGACGGTGACTTCGATGGACAGGAGGTCGCCGCCAATGCTGGTGACAGCGGCGCCGGTGGCCACGCCAACCTCATCCTGCTCCTCGGCCAGGCCGAAGTCGTAGCGAGGGATGCCGAGATAATCAGGCACGGCTTCGGCTTCGAGGACGATCGAATCGGGCGGGGTGGAGCCGGCGAACTTTCGCGCGACCTTCCGGCAAAGCGAGCCGACCTCGCGTTCGAGGTTGCGGACGCCTGACTCCTCGGTGTATTCGCGGACGACACGGCGCAGGGCATCCTGGGAAATGACCAGTTGCTCATCCGTGAGTCCGTGGGATTCGAGCGCCTTGGGCACGAGGTAGTTCGTGGCGATGGCGAGCTTCTCGATCTCGGTGTAGCCCGAAACCTCGATAATCTCCATCCGGTCGCGCAGGGCGGGTGGGATCGGATCGAGCATGTTCGCGGTGGTGATGAAGATCACTTTCGAGAGATTGAACGGAACTTCCAGGTAGTGGTCGGAGAAGGCGGAATTCTGCTCGGGGTCCAGCACCTCGAGCAGGGCGGACGAGGGATCGCCCCGGAAGGTGTCGGATCCGAGCTTGTCGACTTCGTCGAGGACGATGACCGGGTTCAGGCTGCCGGCGTCGCGGATAGCCTTGATCACACGGCCAGGCATGGCGCCAACGTAGGTGCGCCGGTGGCCGCGGATCTCCGCCTCGTCGCGGACGCCGCCGAGCGACATGCGGACGTATTCGCGACCGATGGCGCGGGCGATGGATTTGCCAAGGCTGGTCTTGCCGACGCCCGGAGGGCCGACGAAACAGAGGATCGGGGCGCGGAGCTTGTCGCCGGCGAGCTTGCGGACGGCGATGTATTCGACAATCCGCTCCTTGACCTTGTCGAGGCCGTAGTGGTCTTCATCGAGGATGGCGGCGGCTTCGTCGAGATCCAGCCGGTCTTCGGTCTCCTTCGCCCAGGGAAGTTCGGTGAGCCATTCGAGATAGGTGCGAATGACGCCGATCTCGGGCGAGAACGGATGCTGTTGTTCGAGCCGCTCGACCTGGGTCAGGGCCTTGGCCTTGACCTCTTCCGGCATGCCGGAGGTTTCAATCTTCTCGCGAATCTCGTTGGCGACGGCTTCTTCCGACGAGCCCTCGCCGAGTTCCTTCTGGATGGCGCGCAGTTGCTCGCGGAGGAAGTACTCTCGCTGCTGGCGGTCCATGCCTGCCTGCGCCTCCGATTGAATCTCATGGCGGAGGTTGAGGACATCGAGCCGCTTCTGGATCATGACGCTGAGCTGCCGCAGGCGCTCGATGGGATCGAGCGTCTCCAGCAGGGTTTGGCGCTGCTGGGAGCTGAACTCCGGCGAGAACGCGATCAGGTCGGCCAGCCACCCAGGCTCGTCGACACCGCGGACCATGGTCAGGACTTCCTCGGGCACATTCGGCAACATCGAGATGTAGCTCTCGATCTGCTCGAGGACGGCCGACATGGCGGCCTCGGTCCGGCTCGGATCGGAGACGACATCGTCTTCGCGGCGGACGCGGGCGGCAACGAAGGGCTGGTCCTGGATCAACTCCTCGGCCACGCCACGGGTGACGCCCTGCAGGATGACGTGATCCTGGCCGCCGGGCCGGGAGATGTACTGGCCGACCTCGGCGATGACGCCGACATTGCACAGTTCGTACTGGACGGTCTCGTCCCACTGTTCGGTATCGGCGGGGGAGGATTCATCCTCGGGGATGTACTCGAAGTCCTCGTGACCGGCTTCCTCGGCGATGAGGTCCGTCATCATGTCGATCAGGTCGCGCTCGGGGCCATGACCGTTTTGGGTATCCCCATCATTGCTCTCGATTGGACGCTCGGTGAGGACGAGGACGTAGCGCGGGCTCATGCGCATGGCACGATCGATGGCGCGCGCTGTCTCGTCGTCCTCCACCGGGTAGGGGATCGACATGTGGGGGAGGAGAATCGTCTCGTCGGTAATGATGACGGGAAGGGCGAGCGACTCTTTCGCCACCTTCTTGCGGCGAGGGGAGCGCTTGCGTGGGGCCGGATTCTCTCCGGATTCGGTTTCGGCGGTGTCGCTCGACGCGGCGGCCCTGGGTTTGCGGGTGCGCGGCTTGCGCGCGGGCGTCGACCCCGCGGCGCTGTTGGCGGCTGGCGCCGCGTCGCCTCCTGGGCTGGATTGATCGTCCTGGTCCGGCGTTCGATCAAGATCCTTGTCGTGATCAGCCATGAAGGGTCGGTCTCGACTTTCGTGACATGTGCGGAACCGCCGCACATCGGGTTAATGACATGTTTATCGTGGCAGGCGCCCGGAAAGGCTATTGGCCGTGGCGGAACCCCGCGCGGATGAAGTACAAGTGCCGGGGCGGCTTTCGAGCCATCGCGGAAGTGTACTTGGGCGGCCCGTGGCGGGACACTGTACGTGTGGTCAGGTTTTGGTGGCCCTTCGATTGTTGTGCCTGAAAGTCAACATTAATCCGCAATGAATGGTATACCTCGTAGTGAGCATTCTTGGCCGTACGGCCACTCATGACATCGACATGTGAATGAAGGGCATTGCTGTGGCGGGCGTAAGTGGTGATGGAACGGACGACAGCGCCAATATCGAGGCGGGAGCACGCTCGGAGGATCTCGAAACCACGACAACCGACCTGTCTGAACTCCAGGCGTTGCTCGCGCGGGCCCGGGAGCGCCTCTCGTTCTATGAGGGCTTCGACCGGATCATCGCCGAGAACGTCCGCCGGTCTGGTGAACTGATGCTTGAGTCCCTCCGTGTGCGGGACAAGCTGAACACGGACGCCAACTTCCTCGGGGCCGAGGAACGATCCCGGATCCTGCGGCGACTGAATGGGCTTGATGGCGCACTGAACACGATGCGGGCGAATCTCGACGATGTGGAGCGCCAGGTTTCCGACCTTCGCGAGTCGCTTACCCATGTGGCCGGCAATGACGAACTGCCGGACATCGAGACGACGCCCGGCGCGGGGAGCGGACCGGACGATATTGACCACGCGACGCTGATGGCGATGGTCGCGGACGAGCCAGCCGATGAACGCGGCGGGGTCCAGGCCGCTGACGTGAGTGGATCGGCCGTGGAATCCGCGGGCGTCGGTGTGCCCACCACCGCTGACCCCCAACCAATGTCCGCGCAACCCGTTCATGAGGAAGCACCGGTCGCGTCTGAGGCTCCCATTCCTCAGGCGGCTCCGGCGACACCGGCCGTGACGCAACCAGCGCCGGCGCCCGCAGGTGCCGTGCCCACTCCTGTCGCCTCCGCGCCAGTGACCGCGGAGTCCGTGCCAGTCGCGCCCGTCACGGTGGCCGCTGGAACCGTCCCGGCCGAGCCAGTCGCATCCGCCCCGCCGCCTGCGCCCGTGGCGTCCACACCGGCCGCCGCGCCCGTCGGTCCCGCGCCTTCCACACTGGAGCCCGTTCCTTCGACACCGGTTTCCGTGCCCGCCGCCGCTCCGGCGCCGCCGGTTGAGGAGCCCACCATCGAGGCTACACCGGAGCCACCGCTCGCCGCCGGAGTAGCCGTGGCAGAGCGGGAGACATGGACCGAGCAGCGGACCATCGAAGTGATTGCCCATGAGGTCACGCGCGCGGCGCTGGCGCTCGCGTTACAGGGACACCTGCGGTCGCTCCCGCAGGTTGCCATGGTGGATGCGCGTGAATTCGCCAGCGGCATGCTGCGTTTGCAGGTGGCCGCCACGTCGTCGCTGACCAGTGCCGACCTGACAGGATGGTCCGGCAGCGATCAGATGGAGATTGTCCAGCTCCAGCCAACGGTGATCGAGCTTCGGTTCAACTCCTGAGCCGGAAAACCGACCCTCCCGGCCCGCGGAACCGGCGTCATTTGTAGCGCGTTTCATTGCATAATGGGGCGAGCACAAACGGAAACCGGGTTTATCGCATGAGACAGAGGCCGTACATCCATTCCCGGAGCCAACGCGTGGCGTTCGCTTGGAGCGTCAACACGCGACGGCTCCGGAAAGTGCCCAGGGAACTGGGAGGGGACCATAGCCATGAATGAATCGCGGGCTGGCAGGCAGTACGTCATCGCGACCTGGTTTGCCTTGCTGATAGTCGTCGCGGGAATTTTCCCGTGGTCGGCCGCCGCCCAGAACGGCACACCGGCGGACGATCCGGTGATCGTCGAGACGGAGCCAGCGACCGAGGAGCCGACCACCGCGCCGGAGGCGGCCGGGGCGCCAGCGACGGAACCGTCCGACCCCAGCGGGGGTGACGCGGACGAGCCGCGGACACGGCCCGCGAGGCTGTTACTGGAAGAGGACGCGACGCCGGTCGCGCCGAGCGTCACCTCGATCAATCTCACCTGTACCGTGCAGGGCGCGACGATAAACGGCGCCTTGACGACGAGCGACCCGGGGGCAGCGGCGGTCATCGCGTTGCAACTGACGACCACGGACGAACCGGCGATTCCCGCGTCGAACGACATCGTCGTGAATGTCACGCCCGGAACGACCAGTTATGCCTTCGAGGTGGTGCTGGAGGCGGGAGAGTTCGAGGCATCCACCACGAAGAAGGTGGTGGTGAAGGGGCCGGAGGGCGCTCCGGTTTCGGATGAGATCGCGATCGCCGCGGATGGGACCGCGACGGTCTGTGTGCCGGAGACAGCGGGCAGGCCGGCGCCGACCGAGACCGCGACTTCGACCGCGACGGCAACGGCGACCACGCAACAGGGCACGGTGACGAACACGGGTGGCGCCAACCTCCGCTGCCGGGCCGCGGCCAACACCAGTTCGCAAATCCTGGCGTTGCTGCCCGCCAACTCCACGGTTCAGGTGCGCGGCGCGGCCGTCAACGGGTGGATGCCAGTGACCTGCGGCGGTCAGGAAGGCTGGGTGTCCGGCGATTACCTGACCGTCAGCACTGTTCCGGCCGAGCCAACGGCGACCGCGACGGCAACCACCACACCGACCCAGGCGCCTGGCAATGGCACGATCGCGACCGTGGTGAACACGGGAGGCGCGAACCTCCGGTGCCGGACGGCTCCGGATACCCAGTCGTCAATCGTCACGCTGCTGCCCGCGGGCGCGCGGGTCGCGACGCGAGGGGCGGCCAGCGGCGGCTGGGTTCCGGTGCTCTGCGGCGGCATGAACGGATTCGTTTCGGCAGACTACGTGAAGCTCGGTTCGGGAACCGTGCCGCCAACCTCCACCGCGACGTCAACCCCGGCAACCGCCACCCCAACGACGACTCCCGGCAACGGCACGGTTGCCTATGTGACGGGCACGGGCGGGGCGGGGCTTCGATGCCGGACGTCCCCGGTCAACGGTTCGGTGATCACCCTCGTGTCCGAGAACGCGAAGCTTTCCGTGACATCCCAGGCCAATGGCTGGGGCCAGGTGAGCTGCGGCGGCCAGACTGGCTGGGTCTCGCTCTCGTACGTCCTCTTCGCCGTTAACCCGGGTAGTGGCGACGGCGCGATCCGGATCGACATCAACCTGAGCACGCAGTACATGATCGTGTACCAGGGCAACAACGTGCTCTCGCGAACGTATGTCAGCACCGGGCGACGTGGGTTCGATACGCCTCCGGGCACGTTCTACATCAACCGCAAGGTGAAGGTGAAGGACATGTCTGGTGTACTCGGCGGCGAGTACTACCACGTGCGCGATGTGCCCGACGTGATGTACTTCACCAACCGGGGCCACGCGATTCACGGGGCGTACTGGCACAACAACTTCGGGTACGTGATGAGCCACGGCTGCGTGAACCTGCCGCTCGGATTCGCGACCTGGCTGTACAGCATCACGCCGATCGGGACGAAGGTCACGATTCACTATTAGCACGGCACGTTCCAGCACACGGCCCGCCTTCCCGCAATGGAGGGCGGGCCGTTGTCGTTCCAGGACTTGACTTTGATATAGTTTAGTTCTAAACTGAATCCATGGACGTAACGATAGACGCACCATCAGTCGAACAGGATTCCCGGATCGGACGAGTCGAACCAAGCACCATTGCCTGGCTTCGGCTGGCGAGGGTGTATCACAAGATCGACCTGAAGACGGCGGATTTCATGCGATGTCATGGCCTGTCGGTCAGCAGGTTCGACGTGCTGAACCATGCCGGCACGCCCGAAGGGCGCACCCAACAGGAACTCGCGGCGTCGTTGCTGGTGACGAAGGGGAACATCACCCAGTTGCTGGACGCGATGGAACGCGAGGGGCTCGTTGAACGGCGGCGTGACGGGCGCTCGAAGCGGATCTTCCTGACGGATCGGGGGCGATCGCTGAGACGCGATGTTGTGGGATTGCAGGAGGCGGAAGTCGCCAGGCATTTCGGCGCGATCGACGACGAGGAGATGACGGCGCTCATCCGGACCCTTCGCAAGCTGGATCAATCACTCGATATGCATCAGGCGCCCGCGACACCGGTGGGTAGCCCACCATAATCCAGAACCACGCCAGACACCAGATTCGATCATCGATGTGAGCATTTGAAGGGACACCACAATGAACCGACCAGAAGGACTTGAACTGACGGGCCTGCATCACGTCAGCGCGATCACCGCGAACGCCC
>CAZUPA010000020.1:0-5581 GCA_964622205.1 uncultured Sphaerobacteraceae bacterium | reverse complement strand
GAAGGACTTGAACTGACGGGCCTGCATCACGTCAGCGCGATCACCGCGAACGCCCGACTCAATCGCGACTTCTACGCCCGGGCGCTTGGGCTGCGGCTCGTCAAGAAGACGGTCAACCAGGACGCGCCGGACGTGTATCACCTGTTCTTCGCCGACGGGAAAGGCTCGGCGGGGACCGACGTGACGTTCTTCGACTTTCCGCACACAGCGCGTAACCACGCCGGGCGGGGCGAGATCAACGAGATCGCCCTGCGGGTTCCGGGCCAGGCGGCCCTGGACTGGTGGGAGCGCCGGTTCGACGAGCTCGGAATCGAGCATGACGCGATGACGACTCGCGCGGGGTTCGCGGCCCTGCCGTTTCGCGACCCGGAAGGCCAGCGCTTGGCGCTGATCGACGAGGGCGACGACCCGAAGATTCCGGGCGGCATACCGTGGGAGAAGGCGACGGTTCCCGTCGAGTACGGGATCCGCGGCCTTGGCGCGGTGACGATCTCGTCGGCGCGGCCCGACTCGACGCTCGCGGTGTTGACGGACATCCTTGGATTCCGGATCGTGAATGATATCTCTGACCCGGCCGTTCCGGGCAACCGGGACGTCGTTCTGGAGAGCGGTCCTGGCGGACCTGGCTCGTTCATGATCGTGCAGGTCCGGCCGAACGACCCGATGGCGCGCCAGGGACGCGGAGGCGTGCATCACGTCGCCTTCCGGGTGCCGACGTACGAGGCGCACGACGCCTGGAACGAGTATCTGCAGTCAGCGGGGATGCGCGTGACGCCGGTGATCGACCGGTTCTACTTCAGGGCGATGTACTTCCGCGAGCCGGGCGGGATACTCTACGAGATTTCGTCCGATGGACCGGGGTTCATGGATGACGGCGAGCCCGAGGAGACGCTGGGTGAAATGCTGGCCCTGCCGCCGTTCCTGGAGCCGCACCGGGCGGAAATCGAGAGCAAGATCACACCGCTCGACACCAGCGTTCGGGTGATGACGACGGAGTATGGGCAGCCGGTCCAGGAGGAGGCGCGAGCGTGACAGACAACGATCCTCATTGCCGCCAGCCGGTGCTTGAGTACGGCGAGAAGCTTGAAGACGCGAACGGCGTCGTGATCCTGGTCCACGGGCGGGGAAGTCCGGCGGCCAACATCATCCGCCTGGCGGTCCCGCTGGCGCCGGATGAGGACAGCGAGCAGAAGATCGCCTGGCTGGCGCCGCAGTCGGACAACAACACCTGGTACCCGTACCGGTTCCTGGCGCCGGTGGAGCAGAACGAACCATGGCTTGGGTCGGCGCTGGCGAAGATCGATGGCATCATCGACCGGGCGATCGAGGCCGGCATCCATCCGCGACAGGTGGCGCTGGTGGGCTTCTCGCAAGGGGCCTGCCTGGCGCTGGAGTACACGGCACGCGGGTCGAGGCCGGTGGGCGCGGTGGCGGCCCTCGCCGGTGGGCTGATCGGCGAGCCGGGTGCGCCGCGGCCGCCGATGGCCGGCCTGACTGGAACCTCGGTATTCATTGGGGTCGGCGACGCGGACGACCACATCGACCTGGATATCGCCGGGGACTCGGCGGCGAAGATGCGCGCCGCTGGCGCGTCGGTGGACTTCCGGACGTATCCGGGAGTTGGCCACACGATCCTCGATGACGAAATCTCGGCGGCGCGCGGGCTCGTGCATGGCCTGCCGATGATCGCGCCGATCAACGGTTAGTCGCGCCCACGCCCTCTGAACGACACGCTGAAACCCATCTATCGCGAAACGCCTCAACCGGTGAAGGTTGAGGCGTTTCGCGCGCGGGCGAGGTTTCTGTCGCGTGCAACATTGACGAACCCGGCGCCAGCCCCATAGCATGTCTGAAAGTCACAGGGTGGGGATATGGAGGGTGATCTGGCGGGTGGATTCCGGTGACCTATGGCGGCCAGTCCGGCTGGGTGAGCACGGACTACCTGCGAATCGTGCCGTAGACGGCCGCGGAGCAACGGGCCGGCGGAAGGCGAGGGAAACCATGACAGCGACCGTGATCCGGAACGTACGACCGATGCGGGGCGATGCCGTGGACATCGTGATTCGCGAGGGCAGGATCGAGGCGATCGGACCGGGAGCGAGCGCTCACGCGGTCGATGCCGAAGTTATTGACGGCGGTGGGAAGCTTGTATTCCCAGGCTTGATCGATGCCCACACCCACATGGAAAAGACCCTCATGGGATTACCTTGGCATCGGAACGAGGTCGGACCGACCCTGGTCGACATGATCGAGAACGAGCGCCGCGTGCGGCGGGAGGAGGAGATCGACTTCCACCAGCAATCGACACGCCACGCGAAGGCGGCGATCGCGGTGGGCACGACCCACATTCGATCGCACGTGGACATCGATACCGAGATCGGGTTGCGAGCCTTCCATGGGGTGCTCCAGACGAAGGCTGACCTGGCCGGTGCGCTGACGATCCAGACGGTGGCGTTTCCCCAGAGCGGGATGCTGATCCGGCCCGGCACGGCGGAATTGCTGGAAGAGGCGCTGAAGGATGGCGCGGACGTGATGGGCGGGCTCGATCCCTGCTCGATGGATCGCGATCCGGCCGGTCACCTCGATACGATTTTCGCGCTGGCCGGGAAGTACGACGTCGATATCGACATTCACATTCACGAACCGGGTGAACTGGGAGCGTTTTCGATCGACCTGGCGATCGAGCGGACCAGGGCGCTCGGGTACCAGGGTCGGGTGGTGCTGAGCCACGCGTTCGCCCTCGGTGGGGTGGACGAGGATCGCCTCGCCGGGCTCGTTGAGCGGATCATCGAACAGGATATCGTGGTGATGACGCATGGGCCGGGCGGTCACCGGATGATTCCGAACGTGAAGAAGCTCCAGGCCGCGGGCGTCAGGCTCTGTACCGGCAACGATGGGATCCAGGATGCCTGGAACCCGCTCCAGCGGCCGGACATGCTGGAACGCGCCTATATCGTGTGCTATCGGAACAACCTGCGCCGGGACGATGACATCGAGAACGTGCTCGAAATCGTGACCCACGGCAACGCGGCGGTGCTTGGCGACGAGGACTATGGGCTGAAAGCGGGCGCGTGGGCCGATCTCGTGCTGATGGAGGGCGAAACGCACGTCGAGGCCATGGTGAGCCGCCGTCCGCGAGCGCTGGTGATGAAGCACGGGCGGGTGACGGCCCGCGATGGAGCCTGCGTGGTGTAACTGGCGATCGCCAATGGCGGGATCGGCTGTCCCATGGCCGCTGCGGTCATGGGCGCGCGGCTACTGGTCGATGATGTGGACCTTGCCGGTCGCCATGTCGTAGACCGCGCCGGCGACCTTGACCCGGCCTTCCCCGAGGGCGTCGTTGATGATAGGGGAGATGGTGCGGAGGCGGGCCACCTGGCGGTGGACGTTTTCCTCGATCGCGGCGTTGAGCGGGTCTTCCGGATGAGACGCCATGGCCCGAAGGACGGAAGGTTCGAGAGCATCCATTAGGACGAAGAGACGTCCGGGCAGGACTTCGTTGTTGCTAATGGTTTGGAGGGCGGCGGTGACGGCGCCGCACCCGGTGTGCCCCAGCACCACGATCAGGGGGGTATTGAGGAACTCGATGCAGTACTCGATGCTGGCGAGTCCGTAGTCGCTGAGGAAGTTGCCAGCGACACGAACCATGAAGAGATCCCCTGGGTCACGGGAGAAGATGAGTTCGGCGGCGACCCGGGCGTCTCCACAGCCGAGGACCGCGGCGATTGGTTGCTGGGTGTTGATCGCGGCGGCGCGCGCGGCGGAGTAGTCGATGGGAGGAATGGACTCGTCGAGGTAGATGTTGTTGCCTTCGACGAGCATGGCCAGCGCCCGATCGGGGGAAACTGGCTGAGCAGGGCGATTACTCATGTTGTGGTACTCCAACTGCGTGGTTAGCAAACTGGAATCAGCGTAACAGGCGAACCCGCGAGACGTCGTGTTCGCGGGGTTTCCGGAGTGTGGGTTACGGGATAGAGTGGCCGAAACGGCCATGTCCAGAATGGCCCCGTCGCCAGCGGGCGACTTCGCGGGCGCGGCGCGGGGCCGGTGTGTGGGGAGAGATCGGATGACGACGGGTGGACGGGCAAGGGTGGGTGTGTTCGGGATCGGGTTGGCGGCGTACTGGCCGCAGTTTCCCGGTCTCGAGGAAGAGATCAGGGGACATCTCGGGACAATCGCCGCTCGGATCGGTGGCTGGGCGGAAGCGATCGACGGGGGACTGGTCGACACGGCGACGGCTGGCGCCGAACTGGGCGACAGGTTCGCGAGGGAGGACCTGGACCTGGTGTTTTGCTACACCGGCACCTACGCGACAAGCACCCAGGCGCTGCCGGTGGTTCAGCGCGCGGGTGCGCCGGTGGTGATCCTGAACCTCCAACCAGGCACGGGGATGGACTACGAGTCGGCGGACACGTCCATGGCGTTGGCGTACGCGAATGTCTGCCCGGTTCCGGAACTGGCGGGAGTCTTCCGGCGCTCGGGGATTCCGTACAGCCTGGTGACGGGGACGGTCAACGACGACGAGCGGGCCTGGAGCGAGATCGAAGGCTGGTGCAAGGCCGCCAACGCGGCGAGGTCTGTGCGGCGGGCGCGATTCGGGATGCTGGGGCACACGTATCCGGGCATGATCGACATGTCGACGGACGTGGGCGCGGTGCATGCGCAACTCGGAGCCCATGTCGAAATCCTGGAGATGAACGACCTTCAGACGCGGGTGGACGCCGCGAGCGAGGACGTGATCGCGGGGGTGATTTCAAGGTCGGAGGAGATGTTCGAGCCGGTAGGCGACATATCCCCCAAGGCTTGGGATGCGGGTGGCCGCGTGGCCGCGGGCCTGGAAGCCCTGGCGAGCGACTTCGCGCTCGATGGCCTCGCATATTACTACCGGGGGGCGGGTGGGAGCGAGATCGAGCGGACCGCGTCCAGCATGATCCTGGGGAACACGTTGCTGACCGCGAAGGGGATTCCGGCGGCGGGCGAGGGGGACCTGAAAACGGCCGTGGCGATGAAGATCATGCACGAGCTTGGGCATGGCGGGTCGTTCTGCGAATTCGCGTCGATGGACCTGGCGGGAGACTTCTTCCTGTTCGGCCATGACGGGCCCGCGCACGTGGGCCTGAGCGATGCGAGAGTGCCGATCCGGGAACTCACGGTTTTCCATGGGAAGGCCGGTGGCGGGCTCTCGGTGGAGATGCGGCCGCGGATCGGGCCGGTCACGGTGCTCGGTCTGACCCTGGGGGTCGATGGGAAGCTAAAGCTACTGGCGGCGGAGGGTGAGACCCTGCCAGGGCCGGTACCGGCGATCGGGAACTCGATGAGCCGGGTCCGGTTTGGACTCGACGTGCGGGAGTTCCTGGAAGCGTGGTGCGCGCTGGGGCCAACACATCACGTGGCGATGGGGCTGGGGCACAGGCTTGCGGATATACGGAAGGTCGCGCAATTGCTCGGGCTAACGCTGGAGACGGCCGGGTAGGTTCGCGCACCGGCGGATGGATTCTGTCGAATGAGAGGCCTCCTGGCCAGGTGGTTCATCCTCGGTGGCCCCCTTCCAACGACGGCCGTGCGTTAGGATGGAACCACC
>CAZUPA010000019.1:30129-32428 GCA_964622205.1 uncultured Sphaerobacteraceae bacterium | reverse complement strand
TCGAAGAACTCACGGATCGGATCGGTGACCGGCGCCTGCTGCTCGTGCTGGACAACTTCGAACAGGTTGCGGATGCGGCGCCCACGGTCGCCGCGCTGCTGGGTTCGTGCCCGGAGCTCCTGGTCCTGATCACCAGCCGCGTCCTCGTGCGTCTCCGGGGCGAACGGGTTGTTCCGGTCCGGCCCCTGGCGGTGGCCGTCCCGTCGCCCAGGAATGATCTCAACGTCGTGGCGACGTGCCCAGCGGTCAGGCTTTTCATCGAGCGGACACGGGATGTCTGTCCCGGATTCGTCTTTGGCGCGGAAAACAGCGAGGCGATTGTCGAGATCTGTCAGCGCCTGGACGGTATCCCACTCGCGATCGAGTTGGCGGCCGCGCGCATGGGCTCCCTGGAGCCCTGGCTGATTCGGGACCGTCTTCGGGATCGGTTCAGGTTGCTGACCACGGGCGACCCGAGCGCGCCCGCACGGCAGCAGACCCTGCGCGACACGCTGGCCTGGAGCTACGACCTGTTGACGCCTCAGGAGCAGGATCTCTTTCGCCGGCTTTCCATATTCGTCGGTGGGTTCAC
This sequence comes from uncultured Sphaerobacteraceae bacterium, assembly GCA_964622205.1. GTDB lineage: Bacteria > Chloroflexota > Chloroflexia > Thermomicrobiales > UBA6265 > JACCYX01. The sequence goes on along the minus strand of CAZUPA010000019.1, from coordinate 31,857 downwards.
GATCGAGGCGGCGGAAGCCATCGGCAACGACGCCGGCGATCCCGAAGTGGACATCCTGGACATCGTGAGTTCCCTCGTCGACAAGAGTCTCGTCGGCCGGCTCCCGGGACGCGACGGCCGGGCGCGCTTCGGCATGCTGGAGACGGTGCTCGCGTTTGGCCTCGCCGAGCTTGACGCCCTCAACCGCACCGCCGAGGTTCGCCAGCGCCACGCGGACTGGTGCATCGGGCTCGCGGAGCAAACCGGAGAACCGGGTCGGCGATTCGCGCTCGGGACCCCGTCGGAAATCGCGATGTTGGAGGCGGAGTACGCCAACCTGCGGGCGGCGCTCACCTGGCTCATGAAGAACGGAGACGCGGCGTCCACGTTGCGCCTGGCGGCGGCGCTGGGAGGATTCTGGTGCGTACGCATGCACCTGCGCGACGGCCAGTCGTGGTTGAGGCGGGCGCTTGAATCGGACGACCGGACCCGGCCAGAGATCCGGGTTCGCGCCTTGAGTGCGCTCCAGGTCGTGACCTTTACGGGTGGCGATGCCGGCGACCCGAGCGCGCTCAGGGACGAGATCGTGGCGGTTGCGCGGGAAGCTGGCGATCCTGAAAGTCTTGCGACCGCCCTGCTGAGTTCGGCGTTCATACACCTCGGGCAGGGCGATGCGGCGACGTCGGCTGAACTCGCCATCGAGAGCCTCCGGCGGTTCGAGGCGGCCCACATGCCGATTGGCGCCTGCACCGCGCTGTTTCACCTCGCCCGGTCGCGAATGGTCCAGGGGGATTTGGACGCGGCCAGGAGGCTCCTGGGCGAGTCGATCCAGAAGGGACGCAAAAACGGCGACTCGTACGTGACCGGATTGGCGCTCCACGACCGTGGGGAACTCGCGCGGGCGGACGGCGATGATCGGCGAGCGGCATCGCTGTTTGCCGAAGCGTTGCGGTGCTTTTGGGATCTTGGCGATCTTGGGAAGGTCGCATGGTGCCTCGAAGGGATCGCCGCAACGCGCGGCAGGGACGACCCTGGCCAGGCGGCGCGTTGCCTGGGCGCCGCGAACGCGCTCCGGACCGCAATCGCATGGCCGGTGCCCGACGGGGAAATGGCCGACCACGACCGGGCGAAAGGAGCCGTCCGGGACCGATTGGGTGACGCCGCGTTCGACGCGGCCTGGTCGGCGGGCGAGGCACAGCCGCTGGAAGACTTCCTGGCCGCGTCGAACGCCCCCGCGTCGATGCCCGGTCTGTGATCGAGGCGCGAGCGAAACGTGCTGATGGATGGGGCCCTGTCGATTCATGCCCTTCCTGGCCCGCGGCCAGGCTACATGTACATCCGTTCGCCGAGGCAGGTGGCGAGCAGTGAGGTGGCGACGAGCGTGCTCATGCCGTGGGGATCGAGGTCGGGGTTGAGTTCGACCCAGTCGAGCGAGTGAATGGGGAGGTCCCATTCGGCGAGTTCGCGGAGGGCGCGCGAGGCTTCACGCACGGTGAGGCCGCCCGGCCAGCGGGTGCCGGTGCCGGGCATGATGGTGGGATCGAGCACATCGACATCGAAGGAGATGTGAATGCCATCGACCTTGGTGGCGCGCAGGTGCTGGAGCGCGGCGCGGACGCCTTCCATGATGCCGAGGTCGGACCATTCGTCCATCGACAGCGCCCAGATGCCGAGTTCGCGGATGCGGTGGGCTTCCGCCGGGTCGATGTCGCGGATGCCGAGCATGCAGACGTTCTCGGGCGCGACCAT
>CAZUPA010000019.1:12715-30029 GCA_964622205.1 uncultured Sphaerobacteraceae bacterium | reverse complement strand
AGCCGGTTCCGGGGAACGCGGGAGTAGTGGTGACCAAGCGCAACACGCTCGTTTGCATCGATCGACATCGATCGGCCTCCTTGCACGTGACGATCCGGCGCCTGGACCGGTGGCCGGATTGCGTGTCTGGCCACCGTCGTTACGGATCAGACGGATTGTGGCGCGAAACCTGGCGATGAGCCCGGCTTCGCGGGGCGGGCGATGGGTTGCCTACATGATCTCCGGGGCTTCGATGCCGAGGAGCGCCAGGCCATTCTTCAGGGTCGTGCGCGTGGCCGCCACCAGCGTCAGGCGAGCCGTTCGCACCGGTTCCTCCGAAATCAGGACCGGGCAGGCATGATAGAAGTCGTTGAAGCGCTTGGCCACCTCGAAGACGTAGTTGGTGATGTGGAGGGGGCGGAATTCCTCGGCGGCGCGATGGACGACCGCGGGGAAGTCGGCGATGGCCGAGAGCAGGGCGAGTTCCTCGGGCTGGGCCTCGCCGAAGTTGAGGGTTTCGAGGTTCGACGAGAGGCCGGAGACATCGATGCCGCCGTTTTCGAGGATGCGGCAGGCCCGGGCGTGGGCGTACTGGATGTAGGGCGCGGCGTGCCCTTCGAAGGAGAGGGCCTCCTCGGGGTCGAAGATGATGACCTTGTTGCCATCGCGGGCGAGCATGACGTACTTGATGGCGCCAATGGCGACCTGGCGGGCGACCGTCCGCTGGGTTTCGAGCGGAAGGGTTGGGTTCTTCTCCTGGATCACGGAGAGGGCGCGCTCGAGCATGGCGTCGCGGACGTCTTCCAGCATGGGGGCGTTGCCCTTGCGGGAGGAGATGGCGCCGGACGGGAGTGCGACGAACTCGTAGCCGACGTGGAGACACTCCTCCGCCCGATCGAAGCCGTAGAGTTCGAGAATCTTGAAGATCTGGTCGAAGTAGAGCGACTGGCGGACATCGACAATCCAGACTGAGCGGTCGATGTCGAAGTTCTCGAACTTTTCCTTCGTGAGGGCGAGATCCTTCGTCTGGTATAAGGTGGTGCCATCGGAGCGGAGGATAGGCATGGTGCGATAGGTCTCGGTTTCGAGGCCCAGCTTTTCGTCGATCTTGACGACCGGCAGCCCGTCGCTGACTTCGGCGATGCCGCGCTCGAGGAGTTCCTTCACGATCTCCCGGCCGGGATCCTCGACTTCGCTTTCCCAGAAGTAATGGTCGAACGTGGCGCCAAATTCCTCGAAGATGCGGTAGAGGTCGGCCATGCTCCAGTCGCGGGTTTTCTGCCACAGGGCGACGAACTCCGGGTCCTTCCGTTCCCAGAGCTGGAACATGTCGCGGATTTGCTGGTCCCATTCGGGAACATGGGGCCACCAGGCAATGTTCTCGTTGAGGCTTTGCCAGGCGGCGACGCGTTCATCGATGGGCATGGAGGGCGTGACATCGCTGGCGGCATCGACATCGACCGACTCGTCGATCTCAACGTCTTCGGCAACGTTGTCCAGCTCGATATGGAGCTGATCGCCGACGATGGGCCAGAATGTGGCGATGACGTTCTCGTCGCGGAGTTCGGCGAGGTCGATTGGCTGCTGGCCGGAGATGCGGCCGAGCAGGTAGGCGATATCCTCGCCGTCGACGGTGTTGGTGCGCCACAGGAACCGCAGCATCCGATCGGCCGCGGTGGCGAAGACGAGGTCTTCCTGGATGAGCGCGTTGAGGAACGCGAGGGCTTCCTTCCGGAAGTTCAGGCGGGCGTCGGCCTCGGCGTAAATGTCGCCGAGCCAGCGGCCCTTCGAGGCGTCGCCCTGGGGTTCCTCGCCGAGGTGGAAGTTCTGGTAGCACCAGAGGCAGCGGATGACATGGCGGCCAATGTCGCCGATGTAGTTGACCGGCATGGTGGGATAGCCGGCGGCCCTGCTGATATTGGTAACGGCGACGCCAAGGCAGATGTTGCGGAGGTGGCCGACGTGGGCGGCCTTGTGGGTATTGAGCTGGGAATGCTCGATCATCACCTCTTCAGTTTGGGAACCTTCGGGGGCCCAGCCGTATCGGTCGCCCTGGCCGAAAACCTCGGCCATGAGGTTGGCGGCGACGATGTTGGCGTTGTAGGTGATGTTGATGTAGCCATTGACGGCCTCGACGCTGGCGAAGCGGCCGGTTCCGGCGACCTTCGCGGCGACCTGGGCGGCGAGTTCCTGGGCGCGCGGACCCACGAGTTCGTTGACCCGCTTTTTGGCTTCCTTCTTTGAAAGACGCTCAAGTTCGCCCGACGCGTCGAGGTCCTTGTTGACGAGTTCGCCAGCGAGGAGGCGGCTGACTGTGGAGGCGCTGCCCCAGACGCCTTCGAAGGGGAGGGCGCGGAGATCGACCGGGCGGTTGCCGGGATCGATGCCGATATCGGCCAGCGCGGCGCGAATGGCATCGACGGCCGCGTGTTCTTCTTGCGCGATGATGCCCTCGGTGGCGGTGGGTGTGGACATGGGTGAACGATGACTCCTGGGATGCTTGGCTGATGGCGGGTGACGGCGCGGCCGCCGGCGAGGTGGGCACGACAACACATGATACCGCGCCGCGCGGCATCATCCGGGAAACGGGCGGACTTTAACGCTCGGGTTCGGCGATGTCGTGAGAGGAGGTGATGCGGTTGATCCAGGGGCCGAACATGAGGCGGAGGCCACCGAGGCTCAGCACGATGCCGACGATGAGGACGATCATCTGCTGGTAGCCGAAGCCCTTCCCGCCCCCGATGCCCAGTTCGTCGGCGAGGAGGGAGAACAGGATCAACCCGATGCCGAGGACCAGGAGGATGGCGGAGGTGATATTGGAGGCGGAACGCGATCTGGGCAGAGCTGACACTGAGGCTTCCTCGTTTGGCTTGGCCGGGCCAGGGCGGGGAGGTTCCTGCTCGAACTAGACCGGATTCACCGGCGCCAACAGTTTCTCTAATTACGCGGACGCCCGGTTTCGCGCGGCGCGCCGGTTTCGAGCCAGCCTGGATGTTTCATAAAAGTATATCAGAGGTCGCGGCGAGATTGACATTCCGGCAGGCTCGATTGGGCGGCGTTGCTGGCTCGTTCGAACCGCCAGACGGAATACGCGGGCTGAGCCGCTGTCCGAAGCTGGAAATCCGGTTGTTGCACATGAGTCCTGATCTCGGGAGCGTCGTGTTGCCATGCCGGAAAAGACGGGAAATCGCTTGACCGGGCCGCGCGGCTTCTGTATACGTTCACTATCACATGGTCCCGATCGCCCGTTGGCGATAGAGTGACTCACGCGAGTGCTCGTTGCGTGGCTTGACAGGGTATCCTTACGGAAACGTTCTGGCCGCACCGACGCACCGTGAATCGTGACGTGAAACCAGGAAACTGGTGGAGGGGAGCGATGGGGCCAATACGTGTGGTCCGTCGAAACCGGAACGGGATTCCTGGGATGGGGATGACGTCACACGACCCAGCAAGAAGATTCGGAGAGGCGCCGCCGGAGAGTGGATATCCGGTTGGGGCCATGAATTGCGTTATGTACGGGATCATGCCCGGGTGGGCACAGGTGGGGAGGCAGAATGATACGGCGAAGCCACGACAAGGTGGGTCACACCGGGGCACCGTTGAAGCGAAAACGGCGAACGGGTGGCCGCGTCCTTACCCTTGGGACGCTGGGAATGGTGGCGATGCTGCTGCTGACCGCCTGTGGGCCCGACGTGGAGAAGCCGTACAGCACGATTAGCCCCGCTTCGCCGACGACGCGGGACATCCAGTCGCTGTACGAGTTGATCTTCTGGTTGGCGCTGGTGGTGTTCGTTGGCGTGCAGTTCGCGATTGTGTACAGCGCGCTGCGGTTCCGCCGGCCAAAGGCGTCGAAGCAACGGCCCCCGCAGGTGCATGGGAACTCGCGGCTGGAGATTATCTGGACCGTGCTGCCAGCGGTGGTGCTGCTGGTGATCCTGATTCCGACCATCACCACGCTCTATGCCCACGACGACGCGCTGGACGAAGGCACGCTGCAAGTGGATGTGTACGGCAAGCAATGGTGGTGGGAAGTTCACTACGGCGAGGACCAGGCCCAGGGTGGAGAGAACCTGGGGATCATTACCGCGAACGAAATCCATATTCCCGAGGGCCGCAACGTGGTCTTCAACCTGCGCACCAACAACGTGATCCACTCGTTCTGGGTGCCGCGGCTTTCGGGTAAGCTCGACCTGGTGCCGGGCCACGTGAACCAGATTTCGATCACGGCCGAGGAATCGGGCGAGTACTTCGGCGAGTGCGCGGAGTTTTGCGGCACGCAGCACGCCTGGATGCGGTTCAAGGTGATCGTTCATCCGGAAGCAGAGTTCTACCAGTGGGTGAACGCCCAGCGAGCGGGCAACCCGGCGGTGAGGGCTGGCGCCGATGCGCCGGAGGGCGTGGTGCAGGCGCCGGACGCCTTCAGCCTCTGCCTCTCGTGTCACACGGTGAACGGGATTACCCCGTACGCGGTGACCGGCCTGGATGCGCCGAGAACGTATGGACCCGATCTGACCAACCTGGGCTGCCGCGACACGCTGGCCGCTGGAATGCTGATCAACAACCAGGAGAACCTGGAGCAATGGGTCGACGATCCGGGGGCGGTGAAGCCGGGCAACTACATGTCCGACACGATAACGTCCGGATTGATACGCGATACCTATGGCGACGAGGGATTCAACGACCTCATCGGGTTCCTGATGAACCTGCAGCCCGCTGGCGGCTGCGATGGAACCGGGGATACGGCGACGCCGGCGGCATCGCCCGTCGCTTCGCCGGTGGCGATCGAACCGGTGAACAGTGAAGCAACGCCGGGGGCCGGTTGATGTCAGCCGGGGCGTTGGAGAGCGGACAAACGGGGCAGCAGGCGAAGCGCCGCTGCCGGGAGCGTGGTAGGAGCACAGGATGGCATCGATAGCCCAGCCGCAACAGACAACCGTTGCGCGGCCGGCAGCGAAATCCAACACGGGGTTGTGGAGTTGGATCACCACTGTTGACCACAAGCGCCTTGGGATCATGTACGGGGTTGCGGCGTTCTTCTTCTTCCTGGTGGGAGGACTGGAAGCGCTGATCATTCGCGCGCAACTGATCCGGCCGGATAACGACCTGGTTGCCGAGCACACCTACAACGAACTGTTCACGATGCACGGCACGACCATGATCTTCCTGGCGATCATGCCGTTGAGCGTGGCGTTCTTCAACTATGTGATGCCGCTGCAGATCGGGGCGAGGGATGTCGCCTTCCCGCGGCTGAACGCCTTCAGTTTCTGGGTGTTCATCCTTGGGGCCATCCTGATCAACGTAAGCTGGTTCGTCGGCGATGCCCCGGCAACCGGCTGGTACGGGTACGCCCCGCTGACCGATACGACCTGGAATCCCACCCGCTCGGTGGACTTCTGGATGCTGGGCCTGCAGGTGCTTGGCGTTTCCTCGATGGCGGGCGCGTTCAACTTCATCGTGACGGTGCTGAACATGCGGGCGCCTGGCGTGACGCTGATGCGGATGCCGATCTTCACCTGGACCACGCTGATCGTTTCGTTCCTGATGATCATGGCGTTCCCGGCGATCACCGTTGCCCTCTTCCTGCTCGGCATGGACCGCTACGCGGGAACCGGGTTCTTCGCGGCGGCGGCCGGCGGCGATCCGCTCCTCTGGCAACACCTGTTCTGGATCTTCGGTCACCCCGAGGTGTATATCCTCGTCCTGCCAGCGTTCGGCATTATTTCCGAAATCATCCCAACGTTCTCGCGGAAGCCGCTGTTTGGCTACGCGGTGATGGTGTACGCGACGGCGGCGATCGGGTTCCTCGGATTCGGCGTGTGGGTGCATCACATGTTCACCACGGGCCTTGGCCCCACCGCCAACTCGGTGTTCGCGGCGACGACGATGATCATCGCGGTGCCGACCGGCGTGAAAATCTTCAACTGGATCGGCACGATGGTGCTGGGCCAGATCAGGTTCACGACGCCGATGCTGTTTGCCGTGGGCCTCGTTTCGCAGTTCACCATCGGCGGGCTCTCCGGCGTGATGCACGCCTCGCCGCCGATCGACCAGCAACATAACGACTCGTATTTCGTGATCGCCCACTTCCACTACGTGCTGTTCGGCGGTTCGATGTTCGGCCTGCTCGCCGGCATCTACTACTGGTTCCCGAAAATCACGGGCCGGATGATGGACGAGCGGCTTGGCAAGATCAATTTCTGGCTGGTGTTCGTGGGCTTCAACGGCACCTTCTTCCCGATGCACTTCCTTGGCCTGGAAGGCATGCCGCGGCGCTACTACAGCTATGGCGAGGGCAGTGGCTGGTGGTTCTGGAACGTGGTGGTGTCGCTGAGCGCATTCGTGTTGGCGAGCGGAATTCTGCTGTTCCTCTACAATGTGGCGCACAGCCTGCAACGTGGCAAGATAGCGGGCCCCAACCCCTGGGATGCGCCGACACTGGAGTGGTCGACGAGTTCGCCACCACCGGTGTACAACTTCCGCGATATTCCGCGGGTTGAGCATCGCGACCCGCTGTGGGCCGAGAAGTACGGTATCGAAGAGCATGACGATGAGGTGAACGTCACGCTCGGTGGCAGTCAGGTCGCCAGTCTCGATCCAGGCTGGAAGGACAAGAACCCGCACTCGATGCTGTATCACCAGGCGCCCCCCGTGGACGATGACCATGGTGTGCATCTGCCGAACCCCTCGTACTATCCGCTGGTGGCGGCAATCGGATTCGCACTGATCGCGGTGGGTATGTTGTTCGATAACCCGGTCTTCCATATTGGAGGCATGGGTGTGCCGGTCATCACCGCGCTGGGTGTCGTTATCATGGTTGGTGGCGTGTACGGTTGGTCGTTTGAGCCGGCCGACTAGGCGATCGCGGAGGAGGCTCCCGGGAGCCTCTTCCGCCTGGCGGGCATTGACGACTCTCGCGCGGATCGTTGGCTAAAGGGGAGAAAATGGCACAGGTATTGGACGCAACCCAGGCACATGCCGCCGAAGCGGATCATGATGCGGGTCACGGGCACGGGGCTCATCCCCCGACCTCGACCGGGATCAACCATCGCAAGTTGCTGATGTGGTTGTTCCTTGCATCGGACTGCATGTTCTTCGGTGCGCTCATCGCCACCTACATGATCTACCGCGGGCGGGCGGAGGACATGGGCACCGGGCCGTTCCCGTCGCAGCTAATCGATATCCCGTTCACCTCGGTGTCGGCGTTTGTGCTGCTGATGAGCTCGCTGACGATGGTGCTGGCGCTGGCTGGCCTGCAGCGAGGCGATCTCCGGGCATCGCGCTTGTGGATTTTCGCGACGGCGACGCTGGGCATGATTTTCCTTGGTGGGCAGTACTTCGAGTTCACCGAGTTCTATCACGAAGGTCTGGGCCTGACGACCAACATGTTTGGCACCACCTTCTTCACGCTCACTGGCTTCCACGGCCTGCACGTTTCAATCGGCGTGGTGTGGCTGCTGACACTGCTGTTCGTTTCCCTTCGCGGCGGCCTGAAGCAGGAAGACTCGCTGGACCTGGAAATCGCTGGCTTATACTGGCACTTCGTGGATATTGTCTGGATCGTGATCTTCACTCTCGTGTACCTGATTCCGTACGAGGACATGGGTGAGCATGGCGAGGAACATGCCTCGAGCATCCTCGGCATTGGACGGGTTGTGGTGTCCGGCGTGGCCGGGCTGTTCTAGGAACGCGCCAGGAAATGGCGGCGGGCCGGGAATGCCGGCATACGCGACGGGAGACTCGCGATGGCCTCTGTATCGACATCAATGAATACCAGTCCGCATGGGGCGGACGACGAGCAGCATGCGCATCCCAATGAGCTGCAATACATCAAGATCGCGATCCTGCTGGCGATGATTACGATCCTCGAAGTGGCGATCTACTATGTCGAGGCGGTGGAAGCAATCCTTGTACCGGCCCTGATCGCGCTGTCGACCGTCAAGTTCGTGTTCGTTGTCGGATACTTCATGCACCTGAAGTTCGATGACAAGCGGCTGACGTGGGTGTTCATCCTGGGAATGGGCTTTGCCCTGGCGATTTTCATCGGGACCTGGGTGTTGATGCGTTCGCATCAGGTAGCCGAGTTCGTTAGCAACGTGGTGTAGCTGACGGCTGGGGCCGAAATGCCCCTCCGTCATTGCGGATTCCAACGGCCCATCACTCCCGATCACGGGCTCGCGGCGTAGCGGGCCCGTTTCCCTTTTTCCGGTCAGGTCCAGCATTCCATGTTCCCCACATTCCCGTTGCCACTGCTTCACGTAGGAGGGCCCGAACCCTCGGGCTCGACCTACAGCCACTGGATCCTCGATCCCCGGATTGCCCTGGGCGTATTCGTGATCACGGGGTTGTACCTGGCCTGGGTGGGCCCGCTCAACCGGCGGCGGCCGGGGGCCGAGAACCGGCCGGTGACGCAGGGCCAGGTCCGGTGGTTCCTGCTTGGCTCGATCGTGATGCTTATCGCGCTGGGGCCTCCAATCGATGACTGGTCGCACTATTTCTTCGTGTCCGCGCACATGGTGCAGCACCTGTTGTTGATGTTCGCGGTGGTGCCGTGCTGGCTGAAGGGTATTCCGGCCTGGGTGTACCAGCCGCTGGTGGACAGGCCACGAGTGCGCTGGCTGCTGACCTACGTGCCGCGGGCGCTGCCGTCGTTCCTGATCGTGTCGCTCATCATGGGGTTGTGGCACGTGCCGGTGCTGTACGACGCGACACTGGAGAATGAGTTTATCCACACGCTCCAGCACTCGTTCTTCCTGGTGGCGGGGTTCCTCTTCTACTGGCCGCTGATGAGCCCGGTGCCCGAATCGCCGCAATTGACGCCGCCGATGAAGTGCCTGTACCTGTTCGCGCAGACGATTCCGGCCGGTATCGTGGGGGCGATGATTACCTACGCTGGCCCGGGGCTGTATCCCCACTACGAGCAGGCGACCGTGCGGCCATGGGGCATCGACCTGAAGACCGACCAGGAGATGGCCGGGCTGATTATGTGGGTTGGCATGAACGCGCTGTTCCTGATCATGATCACGGTGATCTTCATGAGATGGGCCAATGGCGAGGAACGCGCCGATCACGACCGGTTGCGGCGGGAGAACGAACGGCGGAGGCTGGAACGTGTACGGCAGGGAGAGGCCGTGACCCCGCGAGCCGCTCCGCATGAGCCATAGGCGGATATCCAGGCAGGTGGACAGCATCCCTTAGGATGAATGGGTACTGGCACGAATCGAGGTAACCATGGCGATTCCCATTCCATCCACCCCAGGTTCAGCCGCGTCGTCCGGCGGTGCGCTGTTGCGCAGGCTGGAGCGCGAGCGCAAGGAGGAGGAGGATGCGCGCCACGCGGTATGGGGCTTCCTGTGGACGCTGTTCTGGTTCAAGATCGCGACGATTGGCATCATCTGGTATGTAGCGGCGGGATCTGGCGAAGACCTGGCGATAATCATGATCACGACCTGGTACTGGTTGGTGATTCCCGTGGCCGCGATCAGCGGTCCGCTCATTTTCCGGTGGCGGATGATGCGGGTGAGGCGGCAACGGGAGGCGTTGGTGCGGGCTGAGTGGCGGGAGGAGCCAACGATAGTAACGTTGGACGAGCCGGACAGCGGGGAACCGTTCACGGCCAGATAGTGCATGACCGGTTGATGTGCCGCCGCCGCGCGGGTGTTCCGGGTGGACATTTGTGGCCATGGAGCGGAAACTAAGCGTACTGCGGGATTGGTATTGGGGAGTAAACGAGGACCAGTATGGAACATTTTCGACAGCGACTCATCGATCCATTCGTGATGCCGGTGATCGTCACGCTGGTGGTGGTGGGTGGCTTCGCCCTGATTGGCGAATCGCTGCTGGCGCTGTTCCAGCCGGGCGACACCAAGGACCGGCTGGACCGGCCCGAACTGTGGGGCGCGTTGGCCCTGGCGCTGGTGATCATCGGTGGAGCCGGCTTCCTGGCCACGCGGCCGAAGGGCACGACCGGTCCGCTGGAGGATCCGGTGGTGATTGGCAATCAGCCGTTCTTCGAGGATCCTTTGCCGCCGGTGTCGACGCTGGCCCGGACGGGTGAATTGGGGACCGTGGCCGACATTGGGCCGGGTTACACGTTGTATGCCCAGAGCGGCGCATTGGCCGAAGTGGTGGGTGTGCTGCCGGGCGGTTCGGATTTCGGCAAGCGGTTCGCCGGGTTCTTCTACGCCACCGGGATGCACGGGGCGAGCGATGAACTCTGGATTCCGTTCGAGGCGGTGATGTCGGTGTATCCGGAATCGAAGTCCGCGTTCCTGTCGATCAAGGGCGACGAGACGGAGCATTTCGGATGGAACGTGCCGCCCGAAAGCGTGCGGCGTGGCCCGGCGCGGGGCGTTCACGAACTGTAGGCCAGGCGCTCTTTCACGAGCGTTCACATAGGATTGAAACGGGCCGGATCACATCGATCCGGCCCGTTCTCGTGTTCGATGGTTTGAGGTCAGTTCGCGGGGGCGGGTTCGGGCTGGAGCAGTGCGTTGACATTGCCTTCGGTGTGTATCTCGCAGGAGAACTGCTGGGCGTCCATCCAGTCGATTTCGGCGCCAGAACTCCCGGTGGTGCGGATGCTGCCGTTGGGCGTGACGGTGACGTCGATGGAGCCGTCGACGCCGAGTTCGTCGTGGGTGACGCCGAAGGACATGACCTGCGGCCCAGCGATGGGGTTATCCCAGTCGTACGGGGGCGCTTCGCCGGGGGTGATGGCGGCGTTGGTCCACTCCCATCCTGCCCGGGCGAAGATATCGCATTCGGCCACCTGGGCCGCGCCATAGGGGAGGGCGGCCCAGCCCCGGTAGCGGGCGCGAATCGTGTCGAGCGTGGCCTCGTGGCGAATGATGGGGCCGAGGTCCTTGATGTCGAGGTGACCCCAGTAGCGGCCCGCGGGAAGTTCCACCATGGTGGCGGCGAAGCGGTGGCCGCCGAAGTGGGTGCAGCGCCAGGCGCGGAGGTTGTGGTCTGGGTTATCGGCCATCATGCGGATGACCTTGTAGATGGGATAGCCGAACTTGGCGCAGCAGGCGTCGATGGCGCCGTGGGTGCAGACGAAGATGTCCCGCTGACCGGGGACGGGCTCGACCAGGTACTCATCCAGGGAGGCGCCGTGTTCGTCGCGGAGGAAGGGACCGGCGAGTTCGGACAGGCGATCGGTGGGGAGCAGGTATTCGCGCTGCTCGTAGGTGGTGACCGGGCCGGATTTGGGCAGGCGGTAGTCGATGACGCGGGTGAAGCCCTCGACGGACCAGGCATCGTCGGAGTCGAAGCCGATCATGGCGGGGTAGATGCCCTGGGCGTAGAGTTCGTGGACGAGGTCATGGACGCCGGCGGGGACGTTGGGGCTTTCGAGCACATCGTATCTCCATGGCAGCGGGATTTCGACCATGATGTAGCGCCCGGTGTGCCATGCGGACCCGAAGGTGCTTTCTCCACTTTCGGCGGAGATGACCGAGCAGAACTGGACCTTTGGTTGCTGGGGCGCCTGGGTGGCCATGGATACTCCGGGTGGAATCTGATGGTTGCGAACGGAACCATGACGCTCGTGGGGTCATGTCCGACCAATTGTATCGGATTTTGACGGGCGAGGAAGGAACTGGTGGAGGCATTGGGGCAGGAACGAGACATTCCGGCGATCGTGATCACTGGACCAACCGGGGCGGGGAAGACGACGGTGGCGCAGGCGCTGTGCGACGTGCTGGCCGAGCGCGGGTTTCGCAACGCGATGGTGGACATGGACGCGCTGCGCTGGCTGTACCCGGCGGTGGAAGGGGACAGGTTCAGCAGTGGGTTGGGCCTGCGGAACCTGTCCGCGATCTGGCCGAACCTGGTAGCGGCGGGCGCCCGGGCGGTGATCCTGGCGGATGTGGTGGAGGACCCGGCTCAGGCGCGGCGCTACGAAGCGCTGATGCCGGGGGCCACGGTGACGGTGGTGCGGCTGGATGTGCCGATGGACCTGATTTCCGATCGTCTGGCGGGGCGGGAGAGTGGGGAGTCGCTGGAATGGCATCGGAACCGGGCCCCGGAGTTGCAGGGGATCATGGAGCGGGCGGGCGTGGGGGATGTGGTGATCGAGGTAGGCTCGCGAGGACCGCGAGATGTGGCGGAGGAGATTGCCCGGCGGTGCGGCCTGGGGTGAAGCGCCAATTTCCGAACGCGCCGATTCGCACCAAACTGGTAGTGGCGAACCGCGTGTCTTCGCCTGGCAGGGCTTCCCACGCCAACCTCTGAAATCCCGCACGACATCGTTTGTAGGGATAGCCCAGCGAGCCGAAGGCGAGCGTGTGGCTGTCCTGATTCATCATCTGGGATTGGTATGAGATGCGGTTGGGCAGAAGCGAGCGGCGAGATGCCGGGAAGGCGTCGTAATCCGGTGACCAGTCACCGGGTGAGAATCAGGACGCGGCGGCGGATTCAATCTCGGCGCGGATGAGGTCGTAGTCGCCCTGGGGGATCAGGTGGACATTGCCCTGGAAGGCGAGTGTCCAGTGCTCGGCGGGCCACTTGCTCGCGTACTCCATCCGCCGTGCCAGCGGCTCGGCGGAAACGAACGCGTCGTTCTCCAGCCACAGGTCCTTCTCGATGTGTACGCGGAAGGGGTAATCCTCACCGGCGCGCTTCTTGTTGCCGCTCTCCCAGATCTTCTCGTCGCTCTCGAAGTACTCAGATGTGATCGTGAGCACCCCCGCGAAGGCCTTCAGGCCGGTGACGTAGGCCACGATCCGGTCTCCTGGCTTCATCTGCCCGGCCTTCTTGCGTTGGCGGCTCTTCAGCCCCTGAATTGTGAATCCGAGGTCCTTCGTCCGCTGCCAGTTATCGACGGAACTGACAACGATCCAGTAGCTGGGCGTTGATTCGGACATGGGTGGTTGGTTCTCCTGACAGGTGATCGGTGTTTAGCGGCCGCGGGCGCGGGGCCAGCGACGGAACTTCCGCCGCCGTCGTTTGACTTCTTCCTCGGCATCGGGCGAACGGCTCTCGACCCCGAGGAATTCGAGGACTCGATCGCTCACATTGTGCGGTTGGGTCATGAGTTCGGCGTAGTCCTGGGCCGATTCGACCGGGCCAACGTCGTGGCCCTCGCGCTCGCCGAGGGCGCCGCGATGGTGCATGACCCACAGGTAGAGATCGGCTTCGGTGAGGTTGGGAAACTCTTCGAGCACGTCGCGGTCGCGGACGACCTGGATGATGGGCAGGTAGATGAAGGTGTACCAGTCGTTGACGGCTTCGTGGACGGTGGCCTGGCGGTGCCAGATCGAGGTGAGCCAGTCCTGGTGGGCGCGGATGTGGTCCCAGATGACGTCGTAGCGGCCGAGCGCGGTTGGCCGGAGGTCGTGGTCGGGCTGCAGGCGGTCGAGGTCGGTTTTGCGAAGGAATTCCGCGTACTCGGCCTGCAGGAGGAGTTCGGTGACCGACATGTTGGGCGTCAGGGGGACGCGGACATGCCCTTCGATGACTTCGGCGTCGATGAACTCGACGCCGCGCTCGCGGGCGACCGAGACGCGGTGGTTGCCATCCTTGACGAAGTAGATGTCCCCGACCTTGTAGAGCTGGATGGGCGGGAGGCGGACATCCTCGTAGTAGGCCCGGTCGACATTGGTCCAGCGGCCCTTCGTGTTCTTCCTGCGCGGCAGGAAGGTGCGGTCGAAGTCCTCGTAGCGGTCCATGCTGCCGACGATCTGGGTGACGGGCACGGTTTGGTGGCCGCGATAGCTTTCGCCTTCGGGCGAAAGGCGGCGGCGGAACTCGTGGAACGGCAGCAGGTCGTTGGGGCGGCGATTGACCGCGGCGAGGAGGTCGTGGATAGCTGCTTTCTGCCGCGCGCGATCGAAATCGGTGCGGACGCGATCTTCCATCATGGCCGTGACTCCAGACCAAAGGACGGGGAGGAACCCGGATCGGATGGCGGTTTGATATGGCTGAAATCGAGGTCAAGCCGTTGGTAGGGGTAGACGTTGATGACCTCGGTTTCGTGGAACTGGGTGGTATTCGGGATCGAGCGGTCGTAGAGATGGATGTGGCCGTGCAACTGGTATTCGGGCGCGAAGCGGGTGAGGAACCTGCGCATGGCGACAAATCCCCGGTGAGCGAAGTCCTCGCGGTCGTTGACGTCGCGCGGGGGAGAATGGGTGACAAGGAGATCGAGGGCGCGGCCATGGCGGATGCGGTTCCAGAGAAGTTTGGGGAGCATCTTGAACATCATGAGATTCATCTGGAACTCGGTGTACTGGACAGGTTCGTGTTCCGAATAGCGGGGTGAGCCGGGGAGACCAGCCATGATGAGGCCAAAGCCAGGATCGCGCATGACCTTGCCGCCGAGGTCGATGCAGCCTTCGGGCAGTTTGGGCACGCCTCGCTCGCCGAGGCGGGTGACTTCCTCGGCGTGGTTGCCGAGTACGTAGTAGACGGGCCGGTTGAGCGAGTCGACGAGGAATTCGAGGTAGGAAGCCGGGACATCGCCGCAGCCAATGACAAGGTCGACATCCTGCATGCGGTCGCGGAGGGACGTGGAGTAGATGCGCTGGTCGACCTCGTCGGAAACGGCAAGAATCCGGACGGTGTGCCCGGCCTTGCCTGGTTGGCTGGATTGGTCGTGTGACGCTTCCATACTCCGGGTTCCCGATACGCCGACGATGCCAGGGGCCTTCGCCAAGGAAAGGTTACACCACCGGCGGATCAGGTCCCGTCCAGGCCTTCGAGGTGGTCGACCTGGTTCCAGGCTCCGGGCACGCCATGCCCGATGTGGTCGATGTGGAGTTCGGAGATGGAGCAGTTGAGAAAGCCGGCGCGGCTGCCAGGCCAGATATCGAGCGGGTCTCCGTGGGCCTTGGCCGCGATCCAGGCGAGCGAGCCGCCGTGGCCGACGGCGACGACGACATCGTTGGATCCAATGTGGCGGGTAACGATTTCGGTGTAGGCGGCGATGACGCGATCGCCGAATTGCCGGCCGCTCTCGCCGCCTTCCCAGCCTTCCATGACGTCGCGGTCGGGGTTGGCCATGATTTCCGCGAGTTCGGGGTTCTGGACTCGCCAATCCTCCCACAGGAGACCGGCGGCGCGGCCGGCGTTGATCTCGGCGAGCCCGGCGATGGGGGCTGGTTCGCGGTTGACGGCGCGGCCGATGATGCCGGCGGTTTCCATGGCGCGGTCGAGCGGGCTGGCGTAGAGGTGCGTGACATCGGCGCGATCGGAGAGGGCGCGGGCGGCCGCCGCGGCCTGCGCGCGGCCATGATCGGTGAGGGGATCGTCGGACCCCTGGATGCGGCCCTCGATATTGCCCAGCGACTGGCCGTGACGTACCAACAACAGGAGCATGCATTCCTCCGGTGCGTTCAATGGTGGTCCGGTGCTCGCCGGTACCCATGGGCCGGCGAGTGTCCGTTCAATGATAGCCGCGGCAGATGTCGACTGGACGCCGAAAGGGGACATGAACCAGGTTCACGTCCCCTTTCGATTCCCCCTGGTGTTGTCGAAGGTGTTAGAGGCCGATCCTTGGCCAGCGGCTGGTGGCCTGTTTCCGAACGGCGCGGCGGATATGGAGGCCGCCGCCGAAGAGGATGAGCGAGAAGGATGCGGTGGCCCAGACGGCGGCGCCCATGGGTGTGGTGGGAAGGAGCAGGCTGTCGCCGGAGCCGGTGGAGGCGGGCAGGCTGGATGTGGTGGCGACGGGAACGCCCTTGCCGCTGCCCGCGCCGAGCTTGTCGCCTTCGGTGCCGTCGCCAGAATCGGTGGTGGAGCCGCCGACCGCAGCTGGT
This sequence comes from uncultured Sphaerobacteraceae bacterium, assembly GCA_964622205.1. Lineage (GTDB taxonomy): Bacteria > Chloroflexota > Chloroflexia > Thermomicrobiales > UBA6265 > JACCYX01. The sequence goes on along the minus strand of CAZUPA010000019.1, from coordinate 14,292 downwards.
GATGGCGTTGGTGTGAGAGGAATGCCCTTGCCGCCATCGGTGCCGTCGCCGGCGGGCGTGATGGCCGTGGTGTTGCCTCCAGTTCCATCGCCGGGGTCTTCGGTGGGTGTGGGCGATGGTTCCTGGGTTGGCTGTTCGGTGGCGACCTCCGTCGCCTCCTCCGTGGCTGCTTCCGTGGCCGTCTCGGTTGCTTCTTCTGTCGGAGCCGTGGTCGGCTCCTCAGTAGCTTCTTCCGTGGCTTCCCCGGTCGACTCCTCGGTTGGTTCCGTTGGGCCGCCGATATCGACCGGCGTGCCCTCGGCGTTGACCGGAGCGCCTTCGATCCCGGCGCAGGCAATGAGCAGGCCAAGCTGGTCTGGAGCGAGGTGGAGGTCGATGACGTAGTCGCCTTCGATGAGTTCGGGGAGGGAGACATCGATCAGCGTGGTGCTGGCGCCGTCGCGACCGACGTTTTCAAGGTTGTAGGCCGATTCTGGCTGGATATCGTCGCATGTTCCTTCGTGGATATGGACGGGATGCTCGTCGCCGGTTCCCTCGAGTTCGAGTTCGACGATGGTCTGGCCGCCGGCTTCGTAGAGGGTGGCGATGCCCGAGAGGCCGGAGTCGTTGAGTTCCTCGAACTCGATTTCGAGGCGATTCGCGGTGGGATCGGGGGTTGGAACGGGCGTGCTGTCGTCCTGGGCGAGGGCGGTGGCGCCAGCCATCAGGTTCAGGAGCAGGGAAAGGGCGGCAAGCACGACAAGGCGTCCGCCGGGTGCTCGTTTTCGTTGCGAGTGCGCATTGGCGGTGTTCGCGCCAATTGTGCGGTGTGAAGTCATTGCGACACTCTCTCCCCGGACGAGTGTTTGACGAGGACTTCGGCCGCCGACCTGGCTAACCGATCCAACCCCGCGAGGCTGGACCGGTTAGCGGTCGTACCAGCCCGCGGGCGGCTGGAGGCGGGCATCTCGCGGGTGAGATGCCCTGGCTGAAGCCGGGCGGGTTCAACGCGGGGTTGACCGGGGATCAGCGCTGAGATGAAGACTAGCGTGGGGTGCGAACTTCAACAAGAGTACGTTCAGTGCCAGTTGGGCACCGATGTGTTCGGGGAATGCCACGCAAGAGGCGCTTCACCGAAGGGTAGTGGCGTTCTTGTATTACTGTTAGTTAAGTGTACGTTCGTGATTGTCGGCGTGATAATGAGGCCACGCGGGAGGATGTGCTGGCAATGGGTGTGCTATCTGTGTACGAACAATGCAATCGTTCCGATAGGGGTGGCCGTACGAGGTTTGCATGGTCGCGCCTCGATACGGGGCGGCGAGGAGGGTCGGGCGTATGCGCATACGTGAACGATGGGATGACCGGGAGGGCATGGGGACTTCCTCTCCTGAGAGGCCGTCGCGAAATCCTGGGTTGGTGTTGAGGTGGCGCGGGTATGGATGTCCACCTGGCGGTGGAAGGACTTCGTCCGGCGATCCATCGCTTCGCTCTGGATGACGGGCAAAGATTGCGTGTGGCGAAGCGGAGCGATGGTTAAAGCGGGATGCCGGCTTCGTGGAGGAGCTGGCGGACTTCGAGAGGGGTGAGCCCGTCGATGG